>CAJUPG010000005.1 GCA_910588455.1 uncultured Oscillospiraceae bacterium | reverse complement strand
ATTTCAGGCCGCGTTTCAAAAGCTGTCCAAGCTTCGCCGGGAGATTTCTGCCCTCCGGATGGACGAGGCGGAGCGCTCCCGCCGGGTGGACACGCTTACCTTCCAGATTCAGGAGCTGGAGCGGGCGGAGCTGAAGCCCGGGGAGGACGTGGAGCTGGATGCCAGAAAAAACCTGCTGAGCAGCGGGGAAAAGCTGATGGACGCGGTGCGGGAGGCGGAGTTTGCCCTGTCCGGCGACGAGGACAGCCAGGGGGCCGCCGCCCTGATTGTCCAGGCGGAGAAGGCGATTCAGGGGGCCTCACGGTTCAGCGACCGGTTCTCCGAGCTGGGAGAAAAGCTGAACGCCCTGCGTTTTGCCGCCGACGAGGCGGCGGATCAGCTGCGGGACCTGGCGGGGGAGCTGGACTTTTCCCCCGAAGAGCTGGACGAGCTGGAGGGACGGCTGGATGTAATCTACCGGCTGAAGCGGAAATACGGCCCTACAGTAGACGATATGCTGGACTTTTTGGAGAAAAGCCGCCAGGAGCTGGATCAGATTCAATTTGCGGACGATACCATTGTCCAACTGGAGAAGGAGCTGGAGAAGGCCGGCAAAACAGCCCGGAAAAATGCGGAAGCCCTCTCCAAAGCCCGGAAAAAAGCGGCGAAGGAGCTTCAGACGCGGGTCCGGGAGGAACTGGGGCAGCTGGATATGCCCAAGGTCCGGTTCGAGACGGAGTTTCTTCCTAAGCCGGGGGAGCTGGCTATGGACGAGACTGGAATGGACGAGGTGCAGTTTCTTATGTCCGCCAACCTGGGGGAGGATTTGAAGCCCATTCAAAAGGTGGCTTCCGGCGGCGAATTGGCCCGGATCATGCTGGCTCTGAAAAACGTGCTGGCGGAGGACGACGGGGTCCACAGTTTGGTGTTTGACGAGGTGGACACCGGCGTGTCCGGCCGGGCGGCCCAAAAGGTGGCGGAGAAGATGGCCCAGGTGGCCCGGCACAAGCAGGTTTTGTGCGTGACCCACCTGCCCCAGCTGGCGGCGATGGCGGACACCCACTTCCGGGTGGAAAAAGGAGAGGACAAGGGAAGAACCTTTACACACGTTGCGGTTCTGGAGCGGGACGAGAGAAAACAGGAGCTGGCCCGGCTGATTGGCGGCGTGAAGGTCACCCCGGCCCTGCTGGAGAGCGCGGAGGAGCTTCTGAGCCAGGCGGAGGGGGTCAAGCGCGCCCTCCGGGGGGAGCCCAAGTAAGTGTCATATTCCACTGCTTATCCCAATAGACTATAGGGAAAACTACCGGCTTGCTCGGCCGAAGGAGGAAATGCAGTGGAAGATCGCAAAATCTATGAGGATATCGCGCTTCGGACCGAGGGCGATATCTATATTGGCGTCGTGGGGCCGGTCCGCACCGGAAAATCCACCTTTATCAAGCGCTTTATGGAAAGTCTGGTCATTCCCAACATCGAAAACGTCTACCGGCGGGAGCGGGCCCGGGACGAGCTGCCCCAGAGCGGTTCTGGCCGGACCATCATGACCGCGGAACCGAAATTTGTCCCCGAGGAGGCGGTGGCCGTCAACATGGACGGGGGAGCCGCCTTCCAGGTCCGGCTGATTGACTGCGTGGGCTACATGGTCAACGGGGCGGTGGGCCATCTGGAGGGGGAGACCGAGCGGATGGTCACCACCCCCTGGTTCGAGCACGAGATTCCAATGTCGGAGGCGGCGGAAATCGGCACCCGGAAGGTCATCGCCGAGCACTCCACCATCGGCATTGTGGTCACCACCGACGGCACCATTACGGAAATTCCCCGGGAGGACTATCTGGAGGCGGAGGAGCGGGTGATTACCGAGCTGCGGGAGATGGGCAAGCCCTTTTTGGTTCTGCTCAATTCGGCATACCCCAATTCCGACCGGGCCCAGGCCATCCGGGCGGATATTGCCCAGCGGTATGATGTGACCTGCGTGGCCGCCAACTGTCTGGAGATGGGGGACGGCGAGATCGACAGCCTGCTCAAAGGGGTGCTGTATGAGTTCCCGGTGAAGGAAGTGGACCTGTTTCTGCCCCCCTGGGTGGACGCCCTGCCCCAGGAGCATCCCATCAAAGCCGCCCTGTACGCCGCCATCCGGGAGGGCGCTGTAAATCTGCGGAGAATTCGAGACGTAGAGGGGGCCATCCAGGCAATCCGGGACTGCGAGGAGGTCAGCAGCGCCCAGGTGACCTCCATTGATTTGGGCACCGGACTGGCCGCCGCCGCGCTGGAGCTGCCCCGAACGCTGTTTTACAGCACCCTGTCCCAGCAGTCGGGCTTTCAGGTGGAGGACGACGGGGATTTGGTCTCTCTGCTCACCCAGCTGGCGGGGGTGAAAGCCGCCTACGACAAGGTTGCCGACGCTCTGCGGGAGGTGGAGGAGACCGGCTATGGAATCGTGGTCCCGTCGATTGACTCCCTGGTGCTGGAGGAGCCGGAGATTGTCCGGCAGGGGGGCAAATACGGGGTCCGCCTGAAGGCCAGCGCCCCTTCCATCCACATGATCCGGGCGGACATTGAAACGGAGGTCTCTCCGCTGGTGGGCAGCGAAAAACAGAGCGAGGATATGGTCAACTATCTGCTCCAGGAATTCGAGGGCGATAAGACCAAAATCTGGGAGTCCAATATTTTCGGAAAATCCTTCCACGAGCTGGTGGGAGAGGATCTGAACACCAAGGTAAAACGGATGCCGGACGACGCCCGGGAAAAGCTGCGGGACACCTTACAGCGGATCATTAACGAGGGCTCCGGCGGGCTGATCTGCATCATTTTATAAGCAAAGAACGCGGCTTCGGCCGCGTTCTCTATTTGACACCTTCTGCTTCTTTTGGTACAATGGGAGAAACGAAAAAGAAGGTGACGCAGATGGAATTCCGGCTGCGCCCCTGGCGGCTGGAGGACGCGCCCTCCACCGCCCGCTGGGCGAACGATCTGGAGGTTGCCCGCTGGCTGCGGGACGTATTTCCCAATCCCTATACTCTGCAAGACGCGGAGGTTTTTATACAAATCTGCCTGGAGGCGGGGGAGAACAACCTGTACCGGGCCATTGAAATCGACGGGCAGGCGGTGGGCAGCATTGCACTGGCCCGGGGCGTGGATGTGTACCAGAAAAACGCCGAGCTGGGCTACTGGCTGGGGCGGGAGTTCCACGGAAAGGGCGTGATGACCCAGGCGGTCCGGGAGATCTGCCGGATGGGATTTGCGCAGTGGGACATCGGGCGTATCTACGCGGAGCCCTACGCCGGCAATGCCGGTTCCCGCCGGGTTCTGGAGAAGGCCGGCTTTCAGCTGGAGGGCGTTTTACGCCGGAGCGTGTATAAATTGGGGGAGACCCAAGACAGCTGTATGTACAGCCTGCTGCGGGGAATGTTAGGGGGAGACGATGCAAAATAAGCTGATTTTGTACATTGCCATGTCCCTGGATGGGTACATTGCCGACAAAAACGGCGGCGTGGATTTTTTGTACGAGACCCCCGCGACGGAGCCGGACTTAGGCTATGAGGAATTTTACGCCTCCATTCAGGCCATTATTTTCGGCGGAACCACATACCGGCAGGTCAAAAACGAGCTGTCTCCCGACCAATGGCCTTATCCCGGGATGCCGTGCTACGTTTATACGCGCCGGCAGGAGCCGGATGACCCTAATGTCTGTTTTACTCAGCTCCCACCCGGGCAGCTATTGGAGGCTGTTTGGAAGGAACATCCGGGCAGCGTCTGGCTGATGGGGGGCGGAAAAATTGTCCGCAGCTTTTTGCAGGAAAACCTGATTGACGAATATTACATCTATGTGCAGCCGACCATGCTGGGAAATGGCGTCCCGCTGTTCCCGCCGGACTTTCCAAAGGCAAATTTGACGCTGAAAAGCTGCAAAAGCATTGGGGAGATTGCGGAATTGCACTACCAAAAAGGAGAAATTTTGTGTTTGAAGTAATCAAGCGGGAGGGGGCGGCCCGCCGGGGGGTTTTTGTTTGTTCCCACGGCACGGTCCAGACCCCGGTTTTTATGAACGTCGGCACCCAGGGGGCCATCAAGGGCGCGGTGTCCGCCCACGATTTGAAGGAGATCGGCTGTCAAATCGAGCTGTCCAACACCTACCATCTGCATCTGCGTCCGGGAGACGAGAATGTCCGCCAAATGGGGGGGCTGCACCGGTTTATGGACTGGGACGGCCCCATGCTCACCGACAGCGGAGGCTTTCAAGTATTTTCCCTTGCGGGCCTGCGGAAAATCAAGGAGGAGGGGGTCACCTTCGCCTCCCACATCGACGGCCGGCGCATCTTTATGGGGCCGGAGGAGTCCATGCGCATCCAGTCCAACCTGGGCAGCGACATTGCCATGGCCTTTGACGAGTGTGTGGAAAATCCCTCCCCCTTTGAATACGTGCAAAAGTCCTGCCAGCGGACCGCCCGGTGGCTGGAGCGTTGCGTAACCGAGCATGAGAAGCTCAACCGGGCGGAGGACTGTGTCAACCCGGGACAGCAGCTCTTTGGAATCAACCAGGGCGGGACCTACCCGGAGCTGCGGGTGGAGCATATGAAGCGGATCGCCCAAATGCCCTGCGACGGATTCGCCATCGGCGGGCTGGCGGTGGGGGAGCCCACTGAGGTGATGTACGAGATTATTGAGGCGGTGGAGCCCCATATGCCCCAGGACAAGCCCCGGTATCTGATGGGAGTGGGGACGCCCTCCAATATCATTGAGGGCGTCGCCCGTGGCGTGGATTTCTTCGACTGCGTCATGCCCGCCCGGAACGCCCGCCACGGCAAGCTGTTTACCTGGCAGGGGACCATCAACATCAAAAATGAGCGCTACAAGCTGGACACGCGGCCTATCTCGGAGGGCTGCCAGTGTCCAGCCTGCCGGTCCTTCTCCCGGGCCTACCTGCGCCACCTGGTCACGGCGGGGGAGATGCTGGCCATGCGGCTGGCGGTGCTGCACAACCTGTATTTTTACAACGAGCTGATGGCCCGGATCCGGAAGGCCCTGGACAGCGGGACCTTTGGGGCGTTCCGCGAGACCTATTCGTCTGTTTTGGAGAAGCCTGCGCCATACTGAGACAGAAAAAAGCTCCGCTGTCCGAAATTCTGGACAGCGGAGCTTTTAGGCTTTTTATTTCGCAAAAACTTTCTTCAGCCGGGCGAACCGGGGGAGAGAGTTCTCGGTGGGCGCCTTGGCGTCGCCCTGAATCAGGGGCAGCGCATAGTCGATATAGTCCTGGGTCACGCCGTTGCCCTCGGCGTTGATCCACTCCAGGGGGACCTTCTTCTCGAAGTTGGCCACCTCAGACAGATTGAACAGCTTGGTCTTGCAGGTGTACTTGCCGCCCTCACGGGAGCACTCGAAGCCCACCATTTTGTCGGTCTCACCGGCCACGGCGGCCTCCACGGCGGTCTTGCCGGCCAGGAAGGACTCGTCGATGTCGGTACGGGAGGCCACGTGGGCGCCGCAGCGCTGGAGGAGGGACAGCTCAATGCCCCGGACCTTGGCCCCGGTGCGCTCCTTGACCACATTGGCCAGCAGCGCGGCCAGGCCGCCCAGCTGGGCGTGGCCGAAGCCGTCGGTGGCAGAGGTCTTGGCCTCGGAGACGAAGGTGCCGTCGGCATAGTGGATGCCCTCGGAGACGGCCACGATGCAGTTGCCATTCTTTTTATAGATGGCGTCCACATCGGCAAGGAACTTGTCCATGTCGAAGTTCACCTCGGGCAGATAGACCAGGTCGGGGGCGCAGCCCACAACGCCCGCCAGGGCAGCGGCGCCGGCCAGCCAGCCGGCGTGACGGCCCATAATCTCAATCACGGTTACCATACCGGTGTCGTACACCCGGGCATCCTTGTAGACCTCGGCGCAGGAGGTGGCGATATACTTGGCGGCGGAGGCGAAGCCGGGGCAGTGGTCGGTGCCGAACAGGTCGTTGTCAATGGTCTTGGGTACGCCCATGATCCGGCACTCATAGCCCACCTTCTGCATATATTTGGAAATCTTATTGCAGGTGTCCATGGAGTCATTGCCGCCGTTGTAGAAGAAATAGCGCACGTCATATTTCTGGAAAATCTCCAGGATGCGCTTATAGTCGGTGTCGTCCTTGTCGGGGTCGGCAATCTTATAGCGGCAGGAGCCCAGCTCAGAGGAGGGGGTATTCAGCAGCAGCTCCAGCTCCCTGGCGTCCTCCTGGCCCATGTCGTACAGCTTGTCGTTCAAAACGCCCTTGATGCCGTGGGCCGCGCCGTAAACGGCGGTGATGGCCGGGTTGTCCAGCGCGGTGCGGATGACGCCATAGGCGCTGGCATTGATGACGGAAGTGGGGCCGCCGGACTGACCGATAATCAGGGCGCCCTTCAATTCGTTGCTCATGTTGATTACCTCCAAATTCAAAATATCCTTTGCAGACTGGGACATGATCTTAACGCAGGTATTATAGCAAAATTTCCCGCTATTGTAAACGGGAAGAATCGCCGACTCTGTCTTGAATTTTGGGGTGCTTCATGGTAGAATTGGAGCAAACCTTAAGATATTCCCGGTTGTGGACCGGCTGTGATGCCGGAACAGGCACAGCTGCGGGCTTCCGGAGCCTGATTCACAAATCCTACAAAACCGCCCGCTTCGCGCCCTTGTAGTTTTTTTCCACTTTCCTGTTGCATTCTGGAGAAAGTGTGGTAAAATAGAAGCGACTTTATTATAAGGAGGATATTCCCATGCCCCTTGTTACGACAACTGAGATGTTTAAGAAAGCCTATAACGGCGGTTACGCCATCGGCGCGTTCAACGTCAACAACATGGAAATCGTCCAGGGCATCACCGAGGCGGCCAAAGAGGTCAACGCCCCCCTGATCCTTCAGGTTTCCAAGGGCGCCCGCGCCTATGCCAACCATACCTATCTGGTGAAGCTGGTGGAGTCCGCCATTATCGAGACCGGCCTGCCCATCTGCCTGCATCTGGACCACGGCGACAGCTTCGAGACCTGTAAGTCCTGCGTGGACGGCGGCTTTACCTCCGTTATGATCGACGCCTCCTCCAAGCCCTTCGCCGAGAACATCGAGATTACCAAGAAGGTGGTGGAGTACGCCCACGACCACGGTGTGGTGGTCGAGGCCGAGCTGGGCAGCCTGGCCGGCGTGGAGGACGAGGTTCAGGTTTCCGCCGAGGATTCCTCCTACACCCGCCCCGAAGAGGTGGAGGAGTTCGTTTCCAAGACTGGCTGCGACTCTCTGGCCATCGCCATCGGCACCAGTCACGGCGCATATAAGTTCACCGCCGACCAGTGTACCCGCAACGAGAAGGGCGAACTGGTTCCCCCGCCCCTGCGCTTCGATATTCTGGACGAGGTGGTCAAGCGCCTGCCCGGGTTCCCCATCGTGCTCCACGGCTCCTCCAGCGTGCCCCAGAACTTCGTGAAGATGATCAACGAGAACGGCGGCAAAATGCCTGACGCCGTGGGCATCCCCGAGGAGCAGCTACGTCAGGCCGCCCGGAGCGCCGTGTGTAAAATTAACATCGACTCCGACCTGCGTCTGGCCATGACCGGCACCATCCGCCAGTTCTTCAACGAGCACCCCGACAAGTTCGACCCCCGCGAGTACCTCAAGCCCGCCCGCGCCAACATCAAGGAGCTGGTCAAGCACAAGCTGATCAACGTCCTGGGCTGCGACGGCAAGGCGTAATTCAGCCCGGCCCTTGAGCTCCATAGAAAGAGGGAGCGCCCAGCGGCGCTCCTTCTTTTTGCAACGAATGGATCGGAACAGATGAAGGGGTTGATCCATACAATATGATAGGATTAGTCCAGTAAAATTTGTAGGAGAATGCATATGTTTACAAGTATTAAACGCTCCGTGCTGATCCGCATTGCCGCCAGCGTATTGGCTACGTTGCTCTTTTGCGTGATGGTTCTGGTCAATGTGGGGTCTATTAAAAAAGCAAACACCTTGACAGAGGACGCCAACGCATTGCTTGCACGGGCTTACAATGCGGAGGCTGCGCATTATCGCTGGTCCAGCAATTTAAGCAACGCACTTTACGCCGGCGCGGAGTTTACCGGCAGCCTGGATTATACTGCCTGTGCGCTGGGTCAGTGGATTTATGGCGAAGAGAAAAGCGACGACCCCCAGATTGTGGAACAGATCAATGTGATGGAGCCGCTGCACAAAAAGCTCCACGAGACCGCCGGCGAGATTCTGGAGCAGATGGCCGTCAGTCCCCAGGCGGCTCAGGCGCGCTATCAGAACGAAATTCAGCCCACCCTGACCACTCTTGTGGGGGCGCTGGATACGGTAATCGCCCGGGAAGAGGCCATCCGGGAGGAGGCTGAACACGTACTGAACCGTACCATTCTGACCTTGCAGGTAACGGCCATCGTATGCTTTTTGATCAACCTGGTCTGCCTGTACAGCCAGGGGTGGTACGTCATGTCCAAAGTGGTCCGGCCCATCCTGACCATCACCCACAAGAGCAAGGTGATGCAGGAGGGCGATTTGGATCTGGACCTGGGCTACCAGTCGAAAAACGAACTGGGCCAGCTGGCCAATACTCTGGAAACCTCTATGGCTTTAATCCATAGCTATGTGGAAGACATCACCCGCATCATGGGCGAGCTGTCCCAGGGGAATTTCAACGTGCATACCCAGGAGCGCTTTATTGGCGATTTCCGGGCCATTGAGGAGTCCATCAACAGCTTTACCACCGACATCTCCAACGCCATGGGCCAGATCGACCAGGCGGCGGGGGATGTGTCCGGCAGCGCCGACCACATTTCCAGCAGCGCCCAGACCATGGCCCAGGGGGCCACAGAGCAGGCCAGCTCGGTAGAGGAGCTGTTTGCGGCCCTGGCGGAGATGCAGAAGGACGCCGACGGCAACGCCAAGCGGGCGCGGCAGGCCAGAGAAAATGCAGATTTGACCGGCCAGCGCATCCAGGAATGCAACGTGCAGATGGAAAAGATGGTACAGGCCATGCAGGATATCAACCAGTCCTCTCAGGAGATCGGCAAGATCATCAAGACCATTGAGGATATCGCTTTCCAGACCAACATTCTGGCTCTGAACGCCGCCGTGGAGGCCGCCCGGGCGGGCACCGCCGGCAAGGGCTTTGCCGTGGTGGCCGACGAAGTCCGGTCTTTGGCGGTCCAGTCCGACCAGGCGGCCAAGGCCACCAAGAAGCTTATTGAGGACTCGGTCCAGTCGGTAAAACTGGGCAGCGGCCTGGTGGACGGGGTGTCTCAGTCCCTGCACAGCACCATGGATCTGGCGTCCAGCTCCATCCGGGAGATCAACGCCATTGCCGACGTGGTCCAGGCGGAGGTGGAGACCATCACCCACGTGACCGACGGCATCAGCCAGATTTCCGCCGTGGTTCAGACCAACTCCGCCACCAGCGAGGAGTCCGCCGCCGTAAGCGAAGAGCTCTTCGCCCACGCCCAGGTTTTGAAGCAGCAGACCAGTGGATTCCAGCTTAAGCGCTAAAGACAAGCCTGCACCGCAATGATATTAGGAGGTAGCAAATTTTGGAAACATTGTTAATGATCGCCGTCATGTTTGGGCTTTTGTACTTCATGATGATTCGTCCGGAGAACAAGCGGAAAAAAGAAGCCCAGGCCATGCGGGACTCTCTGACCATCGGGGATGAGATTACCACGATTGGCGGCATCACCGGCACCATCTGTCAGGTGAAGGAAAATACCATCGTCCTGGAGAGCGGTGCCGACCGGGTTCGGATCGAGTTCACCAAGTGGGCGGTTTCCACCAAGGGCACCCCCGCCGCTGATCCGGAGGCCAAGTAAACAAGCGGTATGTTTTGTTCCCTCCCCGCATAGGATTCCACAACTGGAATTTGCGGGGAGGGTCTTTTTATGAAGCAAAAGGGAAAGCGTCAGGCGGAGCACCCGGCCAGCGGCTGGCTCAACGCCATGTGCGAGGTGCTGAAGGGGGGCGTAGTGGCCCTGGCCGTTACCTTGCTGGTGCTGTTGGCGGGAGCCTGTCTCATTTCCGCCGGCATACTCTCGGAGAGCGCAATGGGGGGGCTGGTGACGGCCTCCTGTGTGATTGGGGCGCTGCTGGGAGGACTGCTGGCGGTGCGCTGGGTCGGTTCCAAGCCTCTGCCGGTGGGACTAGGCACGGGGGCGATCCTGTTCCTGCTGCTGCTGAGTATCGGACTGCTGCTCTACGATGAGGCGTCGCTGGCCCAGGGGGGTGTTCGGCTGGCCCTGGCCTGCGCCTGCGGGGGAGCCCTGGCGGGGGTGCTGGGCAGCCGGAAGAAAAAACGGAAAAGAAAGTGATTGAAAAGCCGTCCGCCTTATGGTATAATAGGCCCAATCTGCCAATAAAGGAGGAATTTCGATGAAGCATATTCAGACGCTGAACGGCGCGACTCTGAAGGCCAGCGCTGCCAAGGGCGGCTGCGGCGAGTGTCAGACTTCCTGCCAGTCCGCCTGCAAGACTTCCTGCACGGTGGCCAACCAGAAGTGCGAGAAAGAGTAAGAAAAACGGCAGGCCTGCGGCCTGCCGTTTTCGTTGTAAAAAAGATGGAGGGAACAATACAAATGATGGTGCACACTTTTTCTGCCCTGGGCCAGTACCTGGCGGCGGATGTGAACAGCGGCGCGGTCCATGTGCTGGACCGGCTGAGCTACGATTTATTGAATTTACTGGATGGACCGGTAGGGGAGGGGAGGGGTGTTCCGCCGGAGCTGCTGGAAAAGCTGCCCCAATATGCCCCCGAACAGGTCCTGGACGCCTGGGAAGAGCTGCGGGAGCTGCAAAACGAGGGGCTGCTGTTCACTACCGACGAGTATATCGACCCGGAGGCGGCTATGGCGCTGCCCAAGGCGGCGGTGATCAAAGCCCTGTGCCTCCACGTGTCCCACGACTGCAATCTGCGCTGCCGGTACTGCTTCGCCTCCACAGGGGACTTCGGCACCGGCCACCGGATGACCATGGACTTTGAAACAGCCAAAAAGGCCATCGACTTTGTGGTGGAGCGCTCCGGCAAACGGCGGAACATCGAAATTGACTTTTTCGGCGGGGAGCCCCTGATGGCCATGGACACGGTGCGCCGGACGGTTGAGTATGCCCGCTCTCTGGAAAAAGAGCATGACAAGTGTTTCCGCTTTACAATCACAACCAACGGGATGCTGCTCAATGACGAGAACATTGCCTACATCAACCAAGAGATGTCCAACGTGGTTTTGTCTCTGGACGGCCGTCCCGCCGTCAACGACCATATGCGCCCCACCCCCGGGGGCCAGGGGAGCTATGACATTATTGTGCCCAAGTTCCAGAAGCTGGTGTCTGGCCGGGGGACCAAGGACTACTACGTCCGGGGAACCTTTACACGGGAGAATCTGGATTTTGCCCAGGACGTGATGCACCTGGCGGACCTGGGGTTCAAGCACGTCTCGGTGGAGCCCGCCAGCGGTCCCGCCGAAGATCCCTTCGCCATCCGGGAGGAGGATCTGGAGCAGGTGGAGCGGGAGTATGAGGAGCTGGCCCGCCGGCTGCTGGACCGGGAGAAGCCGGTGAATTTCTTCCACTTCAACGTGGACCTGGAGCAAGGGCCCTGCGTGATCAAGCGGCTGCGGGGGTGCGGAGCCGGGTGCGAATATGTGGCCGTCACTCCGGAGGGGGATATCTATCCCTGCCACCAGTTTGTGGGAAAAGAGGAGTACAAGATGGGCAGCGTGCTGGACGGAACGCTGGATCTGCGGGTCTCGGAGCAGTTCTCCAACTTGAACATCTACACCCGGGAGGACTGCAAGGAGTGTTGGGCCCGGTTCTATTGCAGCGGGGGCTGTTCGGCCTCCAATCTGATTGTGAATGGCGACATAAAAAAGCCGAACCGGACCGCCTGTGAAATGCAGCGCAAGCGGCTGGAATGCGCCATCGCCTTGCAGGCTGTCCACGCTGGGCGGACATATACAGATTGTAATTATACGGATTGTAATCTCTGCAAAGGCTGTACCTGAGCCGAAAACCGGGCTTTACCAACATTTTGGGCGGAAAAGCCGCCAATAACCACCATATTTTGCTTTAACGGGGAGTTCCTGCGGGGGCTCCCCGTTTTGTTTGGTTGCAAAGTTTACATAAGTCTGTTGACATAAAGTATTGACAGAATTGACGAAATTTTAGAAATTCGCCAAAACCCCTTGCGTCTTGCCTGAGAAACAGATATAGTGAAAGCAGAAAAGGAAAGGATTGGCGGCAGGGCGTCTATTTTTTTCCCTCTGCGCATAGGCTTGTCAAGAGGTGATGGTCTTGCTCCGAGGAAGAAGATTGCGCGTGACACCCCCCTCCCGGACTTCCCTGGCCGCCGGGCTTTTGGGCGCGGCCTTCCTGGCGGGCGGAACAGCAGGATGTCTGGCCGCCGTTTGGATGGACGCGGCGGGGGCCCAGGCCCTGGCGGGCTACCTGACCGCCTGCTTCCGCTGTGCGGTGGAGGAACTGCCGGCCCCGGAGTTTTGGAGCGTGGTGTGGGAGCAGTTCCGGTTCCCTCTGGCGGCGTTTGTCCTGGGCTTTACGGCCATTGGCGTGGTTGGTCTGCCGGTGCTGTTTTGTGTGCGGGGATTCCTGTTTTCCTTCTCCGCCGCCTGCTTTTACCGGCTTTTGGGCCCGGAAGGCTTCTTCTGCGCCCTGTGCCTGTTCGGTCTGCCGGCCGTGCTGTGGGCTCCGGCTCTGTTTGTGCTGGGAAGCCAGGGGATGCTGGGGGCCTGGGGAATGCTGCGGCGGGGCTTGGGCGAGGGGAGCTGGCCCCTTCCCTATGGACCGGATTATTTTTTCCGGTGCGGGCTGTGCGCCGGAGCGGCGGCGCTGTGTGTGGCGTTGGAGCTGTTTGTTCTTCCAGATTTGTTCGAGTCGGCGGCACGGGCGGTGCTGGGGCTATAAAAATGGGGAGTGAAAGATGTGTCGGATTTGCTGAATACATATGAGACCTATTTGAAAACCGAAAAAAACGCCTCCGGCAATACGGTGAGCTCCTATCTGCGGGATGTGCGGCAGTTCGAGGTGGAAATGCTGGCCCAGGATATTCCCCTTACGGATGTAACCGGCAAGCAGGTGGACGGCTATGTCCGGCTTCTCACTGGCCGTGGGAAGTCTGCCGCTACGGTGACCCGCTCGGTGGCCTCTCTGAAGTCCTTTTACAACTACCTGATGCAGACGGGGCTGGTGGACCAGAACCCGGCCAAGGGGGTAGCCCCCGCCAAGGTGGAGCGCAAGCTGCCCCAGATCCTTACGGGCAAAGAGGTGGAGCTGTTTTTGGAGCAGCCCCAGTGCACCGACCTGAAGGGCTACCGGGACCGGGCCATGCTGGAGCTGCTGTACGCCACCGGAATCCGGGTCAGCGAATTGATCTCCCTGGACGAGAACGACTTGAACCTGGCCGGCGGGGTGCTGCGGTGCACCAGCAAGGGGAGGGAGCGCGTCATTCCCCTGTATCAGACCGCCATCCGGGCGCTGCAAAAATATGTGGCGGAGATCCGGCCCAAGCTGGTGGGAGAAGCGGACGAGCCGGCCCTGTTCGTCAACATGAGCGGGGAGCGTATGAGCCGCCAGGGTTTTTGGAAATTGATTAAATATTATCAGGAGAAGGCGGGCATTGAGAAGGACATCACCCCACACACCCTGCGCCACTCCTTTGCGACTCATCTGCTGGCAAACGGGGCGGACCTGCGGGCAATTCAGGAGATGCTGGGCCATGCGGACATCTCCTCCACCCAGATTTACTCCCGGCTGCTGAATCAGCGGATCAAGGACGTTTACCAGAGAGCCCATCCCCGAGCATAATATTCATGTCACACTCCCTCCCGAGAGCCATATACTGGGGTAAGCCGGTATCGGCCAGACTGTTCGGGAGGGAGGCTTTTTTGCATGAATATTGTGGTGGTACGTTCCCCCAAGTGTCTGCGGGGCTTGCTGCGGAAAATTTTTGGCTTGAAATCCGATACATGACATAAGGTCCTCTCCCGGTGCATATAGTGTGTCACCACACCAGTGCAAGGGAGAGGACAAACCAATGGAATTATTATTTGATCGGGAGCAGCTGCGCTGCTTCGAGCGGCTGGCGGACGTAACCCTGTGTCAGGAGGAGACCCTGGAAACCATTGTGCCGGATGCGTGTCCGGATATTCTGCGCATCGTACAGGTCTGCGGCCAGGCGTATCTCACCGGAAAGCAGGCCCGGGAGGGGACCGCCTCCGTGTCCGGCTGTGTCCGGGCGTCCATTCTGTACCAGCCCGAGGACGGGGAGGGCCTGAAGTGTATGGAGACCTCCCTGCCCTTTGCCGCCCAGGCCGAGGCCCTGGGCTTCACCAGTCAGGGCCAGGTCAGCGCCGCCGTGCGCCTGCGAAGCGCGGACGCCCGGGTGCTCAATCCCCGGAAGGTGCTCCTCCGGGCTGATTTGGCCATCGACATAACCGCCCTTCAGCCCGTGGAGCTGGAGATCTGCCAGGGTATTCTGGAGGGCGGAGAGCAGGGGGTCCAGCAGCAGATTCAGCAGCAGGAGGCGGATCCGCTTTGCGCGGTAGAGGAGAAGCCCTTCACCTTCTCCGAGCAGATCCGCGTGGCGGGCAATCAGCCCCTGGCCAGGCTGCTGTCTCTGCGGGCGGAGCCCGTGTGTACAGAGAGCAAGCTCATTGGCGCAAAGCTTATTTTCAAGGGCGAGGTCAATGTGCAGATGCTCTACCAGGGAGAGGATGGGAGCTTGATGGCCCAGCGGCAGTCGCTGCCCTTCTCCCAGACCATGGAGGTCAACGGCGCAGGGGAGGACGGCGTATGCCGGGTGCAGGTGGTCCTGTCGGAAATGGAAGGCCGCCCCAGCGAGGACGGCCGGACGGTGGACCTGAACCTGGATCTGCTGGCGCAGGCGGAGGTCCGGTGCCGGCGGACCTTAAGGCTGCTCCGGGACGCTTACAGCACCGCCCGGGAGATGGATGTAAAGCAGGCCGTGCATACCCTCCAGCGGCTGGAGGAGGACAGCGTACGGCCCCAGAACGTGCGGGAGCTGCTGGAGACTGGGACATTGGCCCGCAGCGTGGTGGATGCCTGGGTGACGTTAGGCGAAATCACCCGCAGCCGGGAGGGGGAGCAGATGGTGCTCACCGCCCAAGCCTGTTTGACGGTGCTGTATCTGGACGAGGAGGAGAAGCTGCAATCCATCCAAAAGACCATCCCGGTGAGCATCCGGGCGGACTGCCCCGAGGGGCGGGTGTGTCTTTGCTGGTGCCAGTTCCCCGACGAGGTGTTCGCCGCTCCGTCGGCGGGAGGCGTGGAGGTCCGTTTCAATGTGGAGTTTCACTGCGTAACCCTGTCCCAGCAGCGGGTGAACTGCGTCAGCTCCGCCCAGATAGGGGAGGAGCGCAGCCGGCCCGACGGCAGCCAGCCGTCGGTGGTTCTGCGGCTGGCCCTGCCCGGGGAGGGACTGTGGGACATTGCCAAGACCTATGGCACCACCTCCCAGGAGATTATCCAGGCCAACGAGCTGGAGGAGGGACCGCTGCCCGCCGGGCGGATGCTCCTGATTCCAAGGGTACGGTAAAGCTGGCACAGGCCGGGTTCTTTCGGAACCCGGCCTGTATTTTGCTGTTTCTTGCATGAGATTGCGGTAAAATCAAACAGCATTGGGCAAGCTTCCGATTTTAATTCCGAAATTTCAGGAAAATTTCATCTTCATTCCCCTATTTTGTGTTGCCAAGGCCGGAAGAATATCGTATAATACTAAAATAAGCGCCGTCCGCCAGGTGGGCGCGACAGAGAAGAGGAGGGGTGGAGATGCCGGAAGCTTTGCAGATTTTCCTGGTCCGGTTTCAGGAACTCAGCCGCGGCATCCGAATTCAGGACCTGCTGGACGTAGCGATTATTGCGCTGATTATTTACAAAATGCTCTGGACCATTCGGAAAACGAGCTCCGGACGGGTGCTGAAAGGCGTTTTAATTCTGGTGTTTGCCATCTGGCTGTCCCACGAGCTGAAGCTCACCGCCATCAGCTTTTTGCTGCGCAGCGCGGTCGAGTGGGGCATTTTGGCCTTGGTGGTGCTCTTTCAGCCGGAAATCCGCCGTTTTCTGGAGCGGATGGGCAGCAACCGTCTGGGCTTTCATATGGTATTCTCCAGTCCGGATACCCCCGATGAGCTGGAGGCTTCCATCCACGAGACCGTGGAGGCTTACACCTCTATGTCCCGCGACAAGGTGGGTGCGCTGATGGTCTTTGAACGCAGCGATATGCTGGACGACGTGATTAAAACAGGTACTGCCCTGGACTGCGGAATTTCCAGCGAGCTTTTGAAAAACATCTTTTGGAATAAGGCCCCCTTGCATGACGGCGCGGTGATTGTGCGCAACGGCCGCATCATTGGCGCGGGCTGTATGCTCCCCATGTCGGGCAACGTAAATTTAAGCCGGGATCTGGGGATGCGTCACCGGGCCGGGATTGGCGTAAGCGAACAGACCGACGCGGTGACGGTTATCGTTTCGGAGGAGACAGGCTCCATTTCCGCGGCGGTGGGGGGGATGCTCAAGCGGCACCTGGCCCCGGAGACGCTGGAGCACCTGCTGCGCAACGAACTGCTTACGGAGGATCTGAATTCCAGCAAGAAAAAAGCGGTGGGGGTCGTTCCCCGGCTGACCGGTCTGTTGAACCGGCACAAGCGGGAGGAGGATTGACATGAGCCGTGTGTTAGAGAGCAAATGGTTTTACATGATTGTGTCCATCCTGCTGGCGGTGGTGTTCTGGTCCTATGTACGCACCGAGCAGGATGTGGAGCAGGAGATTACGCTGCGCAGCGTTCCCGTTCAGATCACGGGAGAAAATATTCTGGAAAACCAAAATATGACGGTGGCCGGATTGTCCCACAAAACGGTGAGCCTGCGGGTGAGCTGTCCCATCAGCGTGGGGCGGCAGCTGAACAACCGCACCGTTTCGGTGACGGTGGATGTGTCCCGATGCAGCGGAGCCCAGAACTATGAGTTGACCTACAACATCAATTATCCGGAAAATATCACCCCCAATCAGGTACAGGTTCTGGAGCGGAACCCCCAGCGGATTAGCGTGAGCATTGAGCAGATGTACACCAGTACCTATGAGATCGAGTTTGTCCACAAGGGCAGCGTGGCCGACGGCTATCAATCGGGAACCGCGGTGATTAACCCCACTCTGGTCACGGTGTCCGGCCCGGAGGACAACGTAAAGCAGGTAAATAAGGTGGTGGCCGTTCTGACCCAGGAGGAGCTGTCCTCCCGGTTCTCCGGCGACCTTCCGCTGATGCTGCTGGATGCGGACGGCAATACCATTACCGGGCTGGATGTGAAATTGAGCGCCACTACCGCCTATGTTACCCTGCCGGTGGTTGTTGTAAAGGAAATCCCCCTTACGGTCAATCTGATCGGCGGCGGCGGGGCCGCTCCGGAGGATGCGGACTACTCCATTGAGCCCCAGGATACCATTATGGTCTCCGGTTCGGAGGAGGATCTGGCGGGATTGAACGCCCTGAATCTGGGGGATGTGGATTTGGCCCAGATTGCAGGCAGCAGCGAGACCAGAACCTTCCCGGTGCAGTTGGACCCCCGCTTTGAGAATGTCAGCGGCATTACAGAAGCGCAGGTGACCATTACGCTGAAGGATTTGGCCACCAAGGATTTCCAGGTGGAAAATATTGAACTGGTCAATACCCCCAGCATCTACACCGCCCACTCCACCACCCAAGTACGGACCATTACCCTGCGCGGGGACCAGGAGGCGCTGGACGCCATCTCCCCCAGCCAGATTCAAATTGTGGCGGATCTGTCCAATGTGGCGGCGGAGGGCTCCTATCCGGTTCCGGTTCGGGTGTACCTCAACGCGGCGGGCAATGTGGGCGTGGTAGGGAGTTACAGCATTATCGTCAATGTCAGCAGCTAAAGAGGAGGCATTCCAATTATGACACAACACGCGATTGTTAAGCGGCTCTCCAGCCAGGACGTAGCGGAAATCTCCCTGCTGCGCCAGGTGGAGTGCAGTATGCACTGCGACAGCTGCGGCGGCTGTCTGAAGCCTCCGGCGGGGGAGGAGCTGCTGGCTCTGGCCAAAAACCCCATCGGGGCAAAGCCGGGAGACCGGGTGGAGGTGGAGACCACCACCGGAAATTCGATTGGCATGGCCCTGTTGGTGTTCGGGTTCCCCTGTCTGGCTCTGGTGCTGGGCTATCTGGCCGGCGGCTGGCTGCGCCTGGGGGAGATGGCCTCCATCGGTTTGGGCGCGCTGGCCCTGGTGGTGAGCTTTGTGGTGCTGTGGGGGGTCAACCGCTCCGTCACCCGCCGGCACCCCACCCAGTTTGATATTGTGGGCTTTGCCCGGTAGGGAGCGCGGAGTTGTTCGGATTTGTACGCCCCCTCCGGGGCGAGCTGAAGTGCAAAGACTTTGACCTTTACAATGCGACCTACTGCGGTCTGTGCCGCTGCCTGCGACGGCGGTACGGCCTGCTGGCCCCCATGTTTTTGACCTATGACTGCACGTTTCTGGCCCTCCTGCTGGAGCCGCCCCAGGAACAGTTCACCCCCTGCCGGGGCCGGTGCCACGCAAACCCGTTCCGCACCCGGGCAATGTGCAGCGACAGTCCGGCCCTGGACGCGGCGGCGGACGCGACCATCATCCTGACCTGGTGGAAGCTCCGGGACGAGATTGCGGACCACGGCGTTTGGGGCGGGCTTCCGGCCAGAGGGTTGTCTGTTCTGCTCCGCCCGGCTTACCGAAAAGCGGTCCGGCTTGCGCCGGAGTTGGACAAGACGGCGCAGGCGTGTCTGGGGGATTTGTCCCGGCTGGAGGGGGAGGCCTGTTCCTCCATTGACCGGGTGGCCGACACCTTCGCCCGGATGCTCCAGGCTGCCGCCCCAGAGACAGGGGAGGCAGGCCGGGACCGGGTATTCTCCGAAATTTTATACCATGTGGGTCGGTGGATCTATCTGGCCGACGCCCAGAGCGATTTGGAGGAGGACCAGAGAAACCGGCAGTACAACCCGATCCCCCTGCGGTATGGACCCCAAGGCGGCGGGCAGGCCCTGGACGATACGATGGAGCAGTCCCTGGGCCGGGCCAGAGCGGCCCTGGCGCTGGCGGATTTTGGCTGCCGGGAGCCGGTTTTGGAGAATATTTTGTATGAAGGGCTGCCCCTGGTCCAGCGCATCGTCTTTGCAGGCCGCTGGGAACAGGTGAAAAAACAGAAGATATGGAGAAAAGATTAAATGAAAGACCCTTACAGTATCCTTGGAATTTCCCCCAACGCCAGTCCCGACGAGGTCAAAAAGGCCTACCGGGAGCTGGCCCGCAAATACCACCCCGACAATTACCAGAATAACCCCCTGGCGGATCTGGCAGAGGAAAAGATGAAGGAGATCAACGAAGCCTACGACACCATCACCAAGGGCCGTTCCGCCTCCTCCGGCCCCGGCTCCAGCCAGAGCTACCAGCAGAGCAGCTACAGCCATCAGCAGCAGTACAGCTCCTCCGTAAATCCCACCTACCAGCAGGTGCGCAACCTGATTAATATGGGGGATATTGTTACGGCGGAGCGTCTGCTTCAGGAGGTGCCTCAGCGGGATGCGGAGTGGTATTTCCTCACTGGCGGGGTGGCCCTGAAGCGCAACTGGCTGGATGAGGCAATGCAGAACTTCTCCATTGCCTGCCGGATGGACCCGGGCAACCTGGAATACCGGCAGGCCCTGGCTATGACCCAGCAGAGCGGTCCGGCCTACCGGTACACCGGCGGCGGGATGGATACCTTGGATTGCTGTACCACGCTGATGTGTCTCAACTGCCTGTGCGGCGGGGGGCGGTGCTGAATGAAGCGCCCGACCAAAACAAGGCGGGCTGCCCTGTGCAGTCTGACCGCTGCCGGGAGTCTGGCCCTGCTTTGGACGGCCTGCCTGGCGCCCTCCGGGCGCATCGGCCTTACGGCGGCGGCAGGGGTATTTTCCATGGCGGCGGTGATGGAGGGCGGCCGCAGAGCGGGGCTTCTGAGCTGGGGCGCGTCCACGGTGCTGGCCCTGATTCTGCTGCCGGACAAGGGGCTGGCGGTTTTGTACGGTATGTTTTTGGGGCTGTATCCGGTGGTGAAGAGCTGCCTGGAGAGGCTGTCCAAGCCCGTCCTGGAGTGGGGCGGCAAGCTGCTGTACTTCAATTTGGCGTTGACGGTAGGCCGCCTGGCGCTGAAGCTGCTGCTCTTTCCGGACATTCCGGCGGTGCTGGTCTATTTTGGGGGCAATGCGGTCTTTCTGGCCTATGATTTTGGGCTGTCTCAGTTGGCGGTCCGGCTGAATAAATTGACATAAGGATGTGAATCTATGCTCAAGAGCATGACCGGCTATGGCCGGGCGGAGCGGACCCTGGACGGTCGGACCATCACGGTGGAGCTGCGCTCGGTGAACAACCGGTATCTGGACTGCAGCGTGCGTATGCCCCGGCTGTACCTTTTCGCCGAGGAGGGCTTCAAGGCCCAGGTCCAAAAAAATATCTCCCGGGGAAAGGTGGATGTGTTCATCAACCTGGAGGGGACGGGGAGCCAGACCCTGGCCGTGTCGGTGAACCGTCCGGCGGCGGACGGCTATTACGCCGCCCTGCGGGACTTGGCGGACCTTTACGGTCTGGACAAGGAGATTCCCGTCTCTCTGCTGTCCCGTTTCCCGGAGGTACTGCTGGCGGAGAAGGCAGAGGACGACGCGGAGCAGGTCGCCGGAGAAATCGGCGAAACCCTGGCCAGGGCCCTGGAGGACTTCGACCAGATGCGCACCCGGGAGGGGGCGCGTCTGGAGGCGGATATTCTGAACCGCGCCGCCGCCATTGAGGCACTGGTGGAGCAGGTGAAGGCCCGCTCCCCGGAGACGGTCTCCGAATACCGGGCCAAGCTGGAGGAGCGGATGCGGGAGGTGCTGGCCAACGCCCAGCTGGACCCGGCCCGGATTTTGACCGAAGCGGCCATTTTCGCGGACAAGGTGGCGGTGGACGAGGAGACCGTCCGGCTGACCAGCCACATTGCCCAGCTGCGGGAGATGCTGGCCCAGGGAGGCGCCATCGGCCGGAAGCTGGATTTTCTGATTCAGGAGTTCAACCGGGAGGCCAATACCATCGGCTCCAAGTGCAGTGATATCACCATCGCCCGCTATGTGGTGGACATCAAGGCGGAGATTGAAAAAATCCGGGAACAGGTTCAAAACGTGGAATAAGTTGGTATACTTATCAGAGAGGGAGGCGGCGCAATGGAGTTTATCAACATCGGATTTGGGAACCTGGTCTCGGCGCAGCGGCTCTTGGCGGTGGTCAGTCCGGACTCTGCCCCCATCAAGCGTCTGGTGCAGGAGTGCCGGGAGCGGGGCGGGCTGATCGACGCCTCCTACGGACGGCGCACCCAGTCCGTTCTGGTGCTGGATAACGACCATCTGGTTCTATCCGCCCTGCCGGCGGAGACAATTCTGGGCCGCTTAACGGGAGAGGAGGCGTTGGAATGATAAAAAAGAAAGAAAAGGGACAGCTGATCGTCCTTTCCGGGCCCTCCGGCGTGGGTAAGAGCACGGTGATTGCCGAGCTGCTGGGCCAGCGGAAAAACATTTATTTTTCCGTGTCCTACACCACCCGCAGTCCCCGGGTAGGGGAGCAGGACGGGGTCAACTACAATTTTGTGGACCGGGCGGAATTTGAGCGCATGATTGCCGATGGAGAACTGCTGGAGTACGCGGAATATGTGCATAACTACTACGGTACTTCTCTGAAGGTCATTCGGGATCAGCTGGCGGAAGGAACTGACGTGCTGCTGGACATTGAAGTACAGGGGGCGGCTAAGGTCCGCCAGCGGTGTCCGGACGCGCTGTTTATCTTCATTATCCCGCCCTCCTTTGAGGAGTTGTCCCGCCGGCTGCACAACCGGAACACGGACAGCGAAGAGGTCATCGCCGGGCGGCTGGAGAAGGCCCGGGTTGAGGCCCAGGAGATTGTAAACTATAATTATCTGGTGATTAACGACAAGGTGTCCAACGCTGTGTCGGAGATTGAAGCCATTCTTACTGCGGCGGAGTGCCGGGTGGAGAATCGGGAGAAAATTTATAAAGGAGTGTTTTCATTATGATGCTGGAACCCCCTATGAAGCAGCTGCTGCATAAAGTCCCCAGCCGGTATGAGCTGGTCAACGTGGTGGCCTGCCGGGCCCGCCAGATTTCCAGTGAGGCGGAGAGCGCCGGAGAGCCTTTGGACGACAAGCCGGTGAGCATCGCCATCCGGGAGGTAGCCGCTGGTAAGCTGGACGAGATTTTACAGGAAGAAGCCTGATTGCCTTGACGCAGGGGCGGCCACGGGCCGCCCCTACATATGTGTGGAAACAGGAGGTGTTTCGATGGGGTTTTCCGCCAAAATAGCCGTGTCCAAGGCGGTTTACGCCATCGACAAGCCCTACGACTACCGGGTTCCCGCTCTGCTGGAAAACCGTTTGCAGCCAGGAATGCGGGTACTGGTTCCATTCGGCTCCGGAAACCGGGGGGCGGAGGGAATGGTGCTCGCCCTGGCTCCGGGGGAGAACCCGGCGGCGAAAAAGGAGATTTTGGCCGCCTTGGACGAGGGGCCGGTGCTGAACGAAAAGGGCGTGAAGCTGGCCCTTTGGATGCGGGAGCACTATTTCTGCACCGTTTACGACGCGGTGAAGGCTATGCTGCCGGCGGGGCTGTATTTTGCCCTGCGCAACACCGTGGCCATACAGGCCGGCGTGGACCGGGAGATGGCCTATGAGGCGGCCGGGAGCTCTCCAAACGCCCAAAAACTGGTGGAAATTCTGTATGCCTGGGGCGGAGAAGCGGATCTGGAGCAAATCCGTACCGCCTTTGGCCCCAAAGACCCCAACCCGGCCATCCGCCAGCTGTCCCAGCAGGGAATCGTCCAGCTGGAGACCAGTGCCCAGCGCTCCGTGGGGGACAAAACCGAGCGCATCGCCACCCTGGCCATGCCGGCGGAGGAGGCTATGGCCCTGGTGACCCCCCGCCGCCGGAGCGCCCCTCTGCGGTACAGCGTGACGGAGCTTTTATGCGTGGTGGGCCAGGCCTCCACCAAGGAGCTGTGCTACTTTACCGGGGCCTCTGCGGCCACTCTGCGCTCCCTGGAGCGCAGCGGTATTTTAACCCTGGAACGCCGGGAGGTTTTCAGGCGGGTATCCCTGGACGATGTGCCCCCGGCGAGGCCGGTGGAGCTCAATGAGGAGCAGCAGCGGGCCTTTGAGGCGCTGGACGCCCTGTGCCAAAGGGGAGAGGCCGCGGCGGCCCTCTTATACGGCGTGACGGGCAGCGGCAAGACCCAGGTGTACCTGCGTCTCATACAGGAGACGTTGAGGCGGGGGAAAACGGCTATGGTTCTGGTGCCGGAAATCGCCCTGACCCCCCAGCTGATGCGTTTTTTTGTGGCCCATTTCGGCCGCTCCGTGGCCATTCTCCATAGCTCTCTGCGGGCGGGGGAACGGTGCGACGAGTGGAAACGGGCCCAGCGGGGAGAGGCGCGGCTGGTGATTGGCACCCGCTCTGCGGTGTTCGCCCCTCTGGACAAATTGGGCCTTCTCATTTTGGACGAGGAGCACGAGAGCAGCTACAAATCCGAAAACACCCCCCGCTACCACGCCCGGGACGTAGCCAAATACCGCTGCGTTCAGCACGGGGCCCTGCTGCTGCTGGGCTCGGCCACCCCGTCGGTGGAGAGTATGTACGCCGCTGCGCAGGGGCGGTATCACCTGGTTCGGCTGGCAAGCCGGTACAACCAGAAGGCTCTGCCCAAGGTGGAGCTGGTGGATCTAAAGGAGGAGCTGCGCGCCGGAAACGGGGGCTGTATCAGCGCCCGCCTCCGGGAAGAGATTCAGACTAACCTGGAGCGTGGGGAACAGACCATCTTGTTCCTGAACCGCCGGGGAAACAGCCGGATGGTGTCCTGCGGGGAGTGCGGCGAAGTGCCCGAGTGTCCCCGGTGCAGCGTGAAGCTGACCTACCACTCGGCCAATGGCCGGCTCATGTGCCACTACTGCGGCTACTCCCGGGCGCTGCCCCATGCCTGCCCCGCCTGCGGCGGGGGGCTGAATTTCATCGGCGTGGGCACCCAGCGGCTCCAGGAGGAGCTGGAGGAGCTTTTTCCGGGCCGGGAGATTCTGCGGATGGACACGGACACCGTCTCCGCCGCCCACCCCCACCAGGAGCTGCTGGACAAATTCCGCCGGGAGAACATCCCAATTCTGGTGGGGACCCAGATGGTGGCCAAGGGGCTGGATTTTCCCTCCGTGACCCTGGTCGGGGTAGTGGATGCGGATTTGGCCCTGTATGTGGACAATTTCCGGGCGGGGGAGCGAACCTTTTCTCTCATAACCCAGGTGGCGGGCCGGGCGGGCCGGGGCGACCTCCAGGGGCGGGCCCTGATTCAAACCTACACCCCGGGCCATGAGGTGATCCGCTTTGCCGCCGCCCAGGATTACGACAGCTTTTATGCCCAGGAAATTGAACTGCGGGCCCTGCGGGGCTTTTCCCCCTTTCGAGACGTGGTGCGCCTGACCGCCTCCGGCGGGGGTGAGGGCGCGGTGCTCCGGTGCTGTACCGGAGTCCGGCAGGCTTTGGAGGAGGGGCTTCGCCGGCTGGGCGGGGAGTGGCAGCTGCTGGGACCGGCTCCTGCGGCGGTGGCGAAGGTCAACGAGCGGTATCGGTACTGTATTACCGTTTTGTGCCGGAACAGCCGCCCCCTGCGGGAGCTGGTGGCCCACCTGCTGCGGCAGGCGCAGCAAAACAAGGAAAACCGGGGAATTTCGGTATTTGCCGATCTAAACCCGCTGGATTAAAGAAAAGAGGAGAATGCGAACATGGCACTGCGAACCATTTTGACGGACGGAGATCCCGCCCTGACGAAAAAATGCCACCCGGTCACTCAGTTTGACCAAAAGCTGTGGGACCTGCTGGACGATATGCGGGAGACCCTGACCAACGCCAACGGGGCGGGTCTGGCCGCTCCCCAGGTGGGCATTCTGCGCCGGGTGGTGCTGGTGGTCATTGGGGAGGACGAGATGGTGGAGCTGGTCAACCCGGAGATTGTGGCCCAGGAGGGGGAGCAGGACGGCTTTGAGGGCTGTCTGTCCGTCCCCGGCCTGTGGGGCCAGGTAAAGCGGCCCATGTGGGTCAAGGTCCGGGCCCAGGACCGGCACGGCAGCTACTTCGAGCGGGAGGGGTCGGAGATGACCGCCCGGTGCTTCTGCCACGAGCTGGCCCATTTGGATGGACAGCTGTACACCCAGCTGTGTGACCGTCTGCTGACCACTGAAGAACTGGACGAACTGCTGGAGGAGGAGGGTGAGGCATGAGAGTGCTGTTCATGGGCACCCCCGATTTTGCCGTCCCCTCCCTGGAAGCCTTGGTCCAAGCGGGCTATGAGGTCTGCGGCGTGTTCACCCAGCCCGACAAGCCCAAAAACCGGGGCATGAAGCTGGTGGCCCCGCCGGTGAAGCAGAAGGCCCAGGCGCTGAATATTCCCGTCTTTCAACCGGAGAAACTCCGGGACGGGACGGCCCTGGAGACCATCCGGAAGCTGGACCCGGAGCTGATTGTGGTGGCCGCCTATGGGCGCATTCTGCCAGACGGGATTTTGGACTTCCCCAGGCTGGGCTGCATCAATGTCCATTCCTCCCTGCTACCAAAATACCGGGGGGCGGCCCCCATTCACTGGGCCATGCTCAACGGGGAAGAGGAGACCGGGGTAACGATTATGCACATGGCCTCCGAGCTGGACGCGGGCGACATTATTATGCAGGAAAAAACCAGCATTGCTAAGGACGAGACAGTGGAAACACTTTACAGCCGCCTGGCGGAAATCGGCGGCGTGCTGCTGATAAAAGCCATCAACGCCCTGGAGGCCGGGACCGCGCCCCGCGTCCCCCAGGACCCGGCTCAGGTGAGCTATGCGCCTATGCTGTCCCGGGAGTTGTCGCCCATCGACTGGAACAAGAGCGCCTGGGAGATTCACAACCAGATCCGGGCGCTGATTCCCTGGCCCGCCGCGTCCACCAGCCTTCTGCCGGGGAAGACCATCAAAGTGTTTGCGTCCGAAATGGGCGGGGAGACAAGCGAGGCGCCCGGAACCATTTTGGAGGCGGGCAAGTCTGGAATCGCTGTCGCCTGTGGAGATGGCAAGGTGTTATACTTGACAGAGCTCCAGGCCCCGGGGAGCCGCCGGATGGCCGCCGCCGATTATCTGCGGGGACACCCCATTCAGCTGTCATGACCATCTTGGGCATTGACCCGGGGATCGCCACCATCGGGTTCGGGGTGATTCAGGCCCAGCGGGGCCAAAACATCCTGGTGCAGTACGGCGTTATTACCACCCCGGCGGGCCTGCCCCTGGCGGACCGGCTGCTGCAAATTTCCGAGGATATGGACGCGCTGATCCGGCAGTTTCAGCCGGACGAAATGGCGGTGGAGGAGCTCTTTTTTACCAAAAATATTACCACCGGCATCGCTGTGGCCCACGGGCGGGGGGTGATCCTGCTGTCCGCCCAGAGGCTGGGCCTGCCCATTTTTGAGTACACCCCCATGCAGGTGAAGCAGGCGGTGGCGGGCTACGGCGGGGCGCAGAAGCTCCAGGTGATGAAAATGACCCAGCGGCTTTTGAAGATGAAGCGCCTGCCCCGGCCGGATGACGCGGCGGACGCCCTGGCCATCGCCATCTGCCACAGCCGGGCGGCCACCAGCCTGCTGAATACGGAGCGGGTCTTTGATCCCAGCCACTACCAGACGAGATAGAGGGGTTTTGTTTATGTTTTACTATCTGAGCGGCACGGTGGCCCATATTGAGCCCTATTTGGCCGTGATCGACTGCGGCGGGGTGGGCTACGCCTGCCGAACCACCAATTACACCCTGTCCGCCCTGAAAAAAGGGGAGAAGGGCAAGGTTTTCACCTTCCTGAATGTCCGGGAGGACGCTATGGAGCTGTACGGCTTCGCCAGCACGGAGGAGCGCAACCTGTTTCAGCAGCTGATCTCCGTGTCCGGCGTGGGTCCCAAGGCGGCGCTGTCGATTTTGTCTTCCAGCACACCGGCCAATCTGGCTCTGTCCATCATTACCGGGGACGAGCGAGCTTTGACCGCCGCCCAGGGAGTGGGCAAGAAAATTGCCCAGCGGATTATCCTGGAACTGAAGGACAAACTGGCGAAGGGCCAGGCCGCCGGCGGCGGCATGGAGAGCTATGGCGGCTCCGGGGTGACCATTATTCCGGAAAACAAGCTGTCGGAGGCCTCCGCGGCCCTGGCGGTGCTGGGCTACTCCCAGGGGGAGATCAATCTGGCCTTGAAGGGTGTGGACCTGGACAGCCGCACCTTGGAGGATATCATCAAGCTTGCGCTGAAAAAAATGATGAAAAACTAAAATCTTGGAGGGATACGTCATGTTAGAGACAAAAGTTGCGCAGCTGCTGAACCAGCAGGTGAACAAGGAGTTTTATTCCGCTTATCTGTACCTGGACTTCTCCATTTACTACGACGAGGAGGGCTTGGACGGCTTTGCCAACTGGTACAAGATTCAGGCCCAGGAGGAGCGGGACCACGCCATGCTGATGCTCCAGTATTTGCAGAACAACGGCGGCAAGGCCACGTTGGAGGCCATCGCCAAGCCAGACAAGGAGCTGACTGGCCGGCTCCAGGTGCTGGAGCTTGGCCTGGAGCACGAGCGGTATGTGACCAGCCTCATTCACGACCTGTACGAAGCCGCCCACAGCGCCAAGGACTTCCGGACCATGCAGTTTTTGGATTGGTTCGTGAAGGAGCAGGGCGAGGAGGAGAAGAACGCCGAGGACATGGTGAAGAAGATGAAGCTGTTTGGGGACGACGCCAAGAGCCTGTATATGCTCAACAGCGAGATGGCCGGACGTACATATTCCGCTCCCTCCCTGGTGCTGTAATGTAAATGCAGGGGCGGCCACAGGCCGCCCCCGTTTTTGTCTGGAGGATACCGCCCCTGCAGGGCCAGGTGGAAGATTTCTAAAAAAGATTGACAACGCTTTCGCAATGCAGTATATTAGCGTGGTAAAGAATCAAAGGAGCGATACCATGAAATTAACGGTCAATACCCCGGAGGGCACCCGGGACCGGCTGTTCGCCGAGTGCCAGGAGCGCCGCCAAGTCCAGCAGCGGCTGACCCGGCTGTTCCGGCAGCGGGGTTTTTTAGAGGTCTCTACCCCAGAAACGGAATACTACGACCTCTTTGCCCACTCCGGCTGTGCCATTCCCCAGGAGCGGATGCTCAAGGTATGGGATTCCAGCGGGAAAATCTGCGTGATGCGGCCCGACTCCACCACCCCCATCGCCCGGATAGCTGCCACCAAGCTGAAAACCCTCACCCTGCCCCAGCGGCTGTACTATGAGCAGACAGTATACCGGGACAACCCCGCCCATAACGGCGGCAGCCGGGAGATCGCCCAGTGCGGGGTGGAGCTCATCGGCGCGGTGGGCCGGAAGGCCGACCTGGAACTGCTGGCCGGGGCGATCGACGCCCTGCGCAGCTGCGGGGCCTCCGTGTTCCATGTGGAGCTGGGGCACGTGGATTTTTTCCGGGAGCTGACCGCCCGGCTGGAGCTGGAGGAGACGGAATCCCTGCGCCAGCTGGTGGAGGGCAAGAATTTTGCCGCCCTCCACAGCTTTTTGGAGCCGTACCGGGAAAACCCGGCCTGTGCCGTGCTGGAGCGGCTGTCCCGGCTGTTCGGCGGGCCGGAGGTGCTGGACGAGGCGGAAAAGCTGGCGGGCCGGACTCTGTCCATCGACTATCTGCGCCAGCTCTACGACGAACTGTCCGCCGCCGGTTACGGGGCCTATGTCCGGTTTGACCTGGGCATGGTCCATCAAATCGACTACTACACCGGCGTGGTATTTCGGGGCTATGTGGAGGGGGCCGGGGACGCGGTGCTCTCCGGAGGCCGGTACGACAACCTGGTGGGCGTTTTTGGCCGGGAGGCCCAGGCCATCGGCTTCTCGGTGGACGTGGACGCCATGGCCCGGACGCTGCCCCAGACCCAGCTTCCCAAGCTGCGCACGGTGGTCCACTATGAGCCAGGGTATTTGAGTCAAGCCCTGGAGGCGGTGGACGGGGCTCCCGCCGGGACCTGCGAGCTTTCCCCCTGCCGGACCCTGGCCTCCAGCCTGAATCTGGCCCAGGAGAAGGGGGCCCAGAACGTGCTGGTGCTGGACAAAGACGGAGAGAGGACGGTGGCGGTATGAATTCCAATTCCCGCTTGCGGATTGCGCTCACAAAGGGCCGTCTCCAGGACAGATCCCTGGAGCTGTTTGAACGGCTGGGGCTGGACTGCGGTCCGGTCCGCGCTCCGGGCCGGCGGCTGGTCCATCCGCTGCCCAACTACCCCCTGGACGCGGTGCTGGCCAAGGCCCCGGACGTGATTACCTATGTGGAGCACGGGGTATGCGACCTGGGAATCGTAGGCAAGGACACAATTTTGGAGAAGGGCGGCGCATTTTACGAGGTACTGGACCTGGGCTTTGGGGCCTGCCGGTTCGCCCTGGCGGTGCAGGAGGGCAGCGATTTCTATGGCAGCTACCGCACCCGCCGGATCGCCTCCAAATACCCCGAATTTACCCGCGCCTACTTCGAGGCCAAGGGCATGGATGTGGACGTGATTAAGATTGAGGGCAGCGTGGAGCTGGCCCCCATTCTGGGACTGGCCGACGGAATTGTGGATATTGTGGAGACTGGAGCGACCCTGAAAGCAAACGGTCTGGTGCCCATCGAGACGGCGGCCCGGGTTTCGGCCCGGCTGATTGTCAACACTGCCAGCATGAAGCTGTATAAAGAACAGATCACCGATTTTATTGAAAAATGTCAGGCAGGATTGGAGGCGGCGGTATGATTTCCATCATTCAGGCGGACGGCGCGGCGGAGCAGGCCCAGATGGCTGCGATGCGGGCCCGGGCGGCAGAAAAAAATGCCGGTATTGAGCGGTCGGTCCGGGCAATTATGCAGGCTGTAAAGGAAGAAGGCTTTCCGGCAGTGGAGCGCTTCACCCGGGAGTTTGACCATCAAGCCCCCCATGAAATTTCCCCCGAACGGCTGGAGGAGGCCTACCGTGCCTGCCCCCGGGAGCTGATCCGTGCCCTGGAGCACGCTGCCGCCAATATCCGGGACTATAACGAGAAGCTTCTGGTGGAAACCCGGGAGTGGACCTCCCCCGACGGGGGGCGGGTTGGCCGTGTGGTCCGGGGGTTGACCCGGGTGGGGATCTACGTCCCCGGCGGCACCGCCGCCTACCCCAGCAGCGTGCTGATGAACGCCGTGCCCGCCAAGGTGGCGGGGGTGGAGGAGCTGATTATGGTCACGCCGCCCACGGAAAACCTCAGCGACCCAGTGCTGGCGGCGGCAAAAATCGCCGGAGTGAACCGGGTGATCGCGGTGGGAGGCGCCCAGGCAGTGGCTGCTTTGACCTATGGGGCGGGCTTCATTCCCAAGGTGGACAAGCTGGTGGGCCCCGGCAACGCCTACGTTGCCGCCGCCAAGCGGCTGGCCTACGGCAGTCTGGACATCGACATGGTGGCCGGCCCATCGGAGGTGCTGGTAATTGCCGACCAAACCGCAAACCCCAAATATGTGGCCGCGGACTTGCTAAGTCAGGCGGAACATGATAAACTGGCCTGTGCGGTACTTTTGACAGACTCCATGGAGCTGGCCCAGGCCGTGGCCGGGGAAATGACCCGCCAGACCGCCTATTTGGAGCGCTCCGAGATTATGGAGGCCTCCGTCCGGGATTTCGGCTGTGCCATCGTGTGCCGGAATCTGGATCAGTGCATGGAGCTGGCCAATGAAATTGCTCCAGAGCACCTGGAGATCATGACCCAGCGGCCCCGGGCCCTGCTGCCCCTGGTGAAAAACGCCGGCGCGGTGTTTTTAGGCGCCCACAGTCCGGAACCCCTGGGGGATTACCTGGCGGGACCGGACCACGTACTGCCCACCAGTGGGACGGCACGTTTTTTCTCGCCCCTGAGCGTGTCCAGCTTCCTGAAAACCATGAGCGTCATTGAGTTTGAACGGGACAGTCTGAAGCCCCTGGCCCCGGAGATCATCGCCCTGGCCCGGGCGGAAAAGCTTACAGCGCACTCAAACGCCATTCAAGTCCGCTTTGAGGAGTGATTTTTATGCGCACCGCCCAAATAAAACGGGATACCAAAGAGACGCAGATTGACTGCAAGCTCTCTCTTGACGGGGGAGAAGTTGACATAAAAACCGGAATCGGCTTTTTCGACCATATGCTCACCGCCCTGGCCTTCTACGCCGGCTGGGGGCTGGCGCTGAAGGTGGAGGGGGACCTGTATGTGGACGGCCACCACACTGTGGAGGACACTGGCATCGTACTGGGGCAGGCCCTGCGGGAAGCACTGGGGGACAAAAAGGGCATCCGCCGCTTCGGAAGCGCCTATGTGCCCATGGACGAGGCCCTGTGCTTCACCGCTCTGGACTTCTCCAACCGGCCCTTCCTGGTCTTTGACGCGGATATGCCCCAGCCTATGATTGGAACCTACGACGCCTGTCTGACAGTGGAATTTATGCGGGCACTGGCCATGAATGGGGGGATTACCCTTCATCAGAAGTGCTTTTATGGGGCGAACGCCCACCACATCACCGAGGGACTTTACAAATCCCTGGGGCTGGCCGTCAAAGAAGCGGCAAAAATCGAGGGGACCGGCGTGGTCTCCACCAAGGGAGTGCTGTAACCATGGGACGGATTGCCATCATAGACTATGGTGTGGGAAATTTAAAGAGCGTATCCAACGCGCTGAGATATATTGGCTGTGAGAGTATCATCACCGCAGATCCCCAGGAGCTGGAGCGGGCGGATGGCATCATTCTGCCCGGAGTGGGGGCTTTTCCGGACGCAGTGGACAAGCTGCGCGCCGCCGGGCTGGACCAGACTGTTATGATGCAGGGGCAAAAGAAGCCCGTTTTGGGCATCTGTCTGGGAATGCAGCTGCTGCTGGAGCGGGGGGAGGAGGTCCGTCCCTGTGCCGGCTTGGGCGTGGTCCGGGGCGTGTGCGCCAAAATCCCCACCCGGGAAAAGCTGCCTCATATTGGGTGGAATACTCTGACTTTTTATCACGATTCCCCCCTGTTTCGGGGACTGGACCAGGGGGCAAGCGTCTATTTTGTCCACTCGTTCAGCGCGCAGGAGACCGACGAGGCCCAGGTGATTGCCACCACCGATTACGGCGTTCCGGTGACGGCGGCGGTGCAGAGCGGAAATTTCTTTGGCTGCCAGTTCCACCCGGAGAAGAGCGGCGAAACCGGCCTGCACATTCTGCGCAATTTTGCGCAGCTGAGCCGGGGATGAAGGAGGTGCCATATGCTGGATAAGCTGCGGGCCATCGAGGCCAAATACAGCCAGATTGAGGCCCAGCTGGAGGCCCCAGAGACCTACGGGGACCCGGCGCTGGCGGCCCGTCTCAACAAGGAGCAGGCGGAGCTGGCCCCGCTGGTGGAAACCTTCCGCCGGTATCAGGAGGCCCAGCGGCAGGAGGAGGAGGGCCGGGCCCTGCTCTCCGACCCGGAGATGCGCCCGCTGGCCCAGGAGGAGATCCGGCAGGCCCTGGAAGCACAGGCGGAGCTGGAGGATCAGCTCCGGCTTTTGCTGCTGCCCAAGGACCCCAACGACGGCAAAAACGTGATTGTGGAAATCCGCGCCGGGGTGGGCGGGGAGGAGGCGGCCCTGTTTGCCCACTCCCTGTTCCGGATGTACTCCATGTATGCGGAGCGGCAGCGGTGGAAAACAGAGATTAACAGCGCAAACGAAACGGAGCTGGGCGGCGTAAAGGAAATTTCCTTTACGATTGAAGGGGCCGGAGCCTTTGCCCGGATGAAGTTTGAAAGCGGGGTCCACCGGGTCCAGCGGGTGCCGGAGACCGAGTCCGGCGGGCGGGTCCACACCTCCACCGTCACCGTGGCGGTGCTGCCGGAGATGGAGGAGGTGGATGTGCAGCTCAACCCCGCCGACATTGAAATGCAGGTGTTCCGCTCCTCCGGCGCGGGGGGACAGCACGTAAACAAAACCTCCTCAGCGGTGCGGCTGATCCACAAGCCCACGGGGATGGTGGTGGAGTGCCAGCAGGAGCGCAGCCAGTTCCAGAACCGGGACAAGGCCATGCGGATTCTGGCCTCCCGGCTGTATGAGGAGGAGCAGGAGCGGTTGAGCAGTGAGGTGACCGCCCAGCGGCGCAGCCAGGTGGGCATGGGAATGCGCAACGAGCGCATCCGCACCTATAACTACCCTCAGGGCCGGATGACCGACCACCGAATTGGACTGACCCTCTACAAGCTGGACAGCATTTTGAATGGCGATTTGGATGAAATCGTGGACGCGCTGAGGGCCGCCGACCAGGCGGAGCGGCTGAAGGAGAATGAAACATGAAAAAGAGACTTTTCATTTGGATGATTTTACTGGTTTTGATCTTGAGCGGCTGTGCGAAAAATGAGGGTATGTATGTGGAGCCGGCCCAGCTGACCCAGGAGGAGGAGGAAATCGCGGAGCTGCTGGGGCTGAATACTGAGCACCGGATTTTTGATTTTGTGCTGGACGATACGGTTCAAACCGTTTCGGTCCACGTGTACGAGCTGGAGAACGGCGGCTGGAGCCAGATTTCTGGTGGGGGAGGACTGGACTTTTCCGATTGCACATCGGGCCGGATTGCCCTGGGCTTTGACCGGATTGCCAGTGGAGTTCGGATTGCACTCCAGAGCGACAAAAATAAAAGTATAACTTCTTACAAAACAGAAACAGAGGAAGAGAGCTTAGGACGTGCAACCACGGTTCTGCATGACCGTACGGAGGTCGTTTATGACCAGGAAATCCCTCTGGTGCTTCAAATTGAAACCGCAAAAAACGAAATCCGAAGCTATGATGTGTCCTATTTCAACTCCCCAGAGGAGTATGAAAAAGCGGGCTATGAGCACGTCTATGCCATCACAATTTTGTTCAGCCAGGAAGCATTATCATAACAAAAAAGGAGTTTTTATTGTGGATGTCTATATTCATTTCAAATCTTTGCCCCAGAACAAGACCCTGGAGGAGATCGAGAACGGTCTGTTTGACGCTATGGACGGAAAGGGCATCGTCAACGGCGGCAGCTTCGACGGCACCGGCGGCCATATCGAGCTGGAGCTTCAGGACGAGGACGACAATGTAAATCCCAAATACGCCCAGTTGGGTGTCAAGGCATATCTCCAACAGATGCAGTTCCCCAAAGATACGCTCATTGAGTTCGGCGGCATGGAAATCCCCCTCTATAACTAAAGAAAGAAGCAAAATAACTATGTTTTCCTATGTAATTTTCGATTTGGACGGCACATTGCTGAACACGCTGGAGGACCTGGCCGACGCTGGAAACTGGGTCTGCCAAAAGCGGGGCTGGCCCACCCACACCCTGGACGAATACCGCTATTTTGTGGGCAACGGAATGCAGAAGCTGGTGGAGCGGTTTTCTCCCGAACAGGCCCGGAGCTCCGATGAAATCACAAAAACCATGGAAGAATTCATGTCCTATTACAATCTCCACAAGGAGGACAAGACCGCCCCGTATCCCGGTATGGTGGAGGCCGCCCGCCGCCTGGGGGACGCAAGGGTGTCCATCGCGGTGCTGTCCAACAAGGCGGACCAGATGGCCGGACCGGTGGTGGAGGGCTACTATCCCGGTATTTTTCCCATCGTCCAGGGGGCGCTGCCCGACGTTCCCACCAAGCCGGACCCCACGCTGCTCCGCCGCCTGATGGGGCGCATGGGGGCGGACCCGGCCAAAACCCTGTTTGTGGGGGACAGCAATGTGGACATCCAGACCGCCCAAAATGGAGGGCTGACCAGTTGCGGCGTGTTGTGGGGGTTCCGCACCCGGGAGGAACTGCTGGAGGCGGGAGCGGACCATTTGGCTGAGACAGCAGAGGACTTGGTGAGGCTCATTTTGGCATGATAAAGACAGCGCTTTTGCAGGAAGAAGGAATTTTGGAAGCCGCCCGGATCATTCAGGCTGGGGGGCTTGTCGGTATGCCCACCGAGACGGTGTACGGGCTGGGGGCCAACGGTCTGGACCCGGCGGCGGTTGCCCGGATTTTTGAGGCCAAGGGCCGCCCCCAGGATAACCCGCTGATTTTACATATCCCCCAGGCGGACTGGCTGGAGCGGTACTGCCGCAACATCCCCAAAGCTGCCTACCGGCTGGCGGAGGAATTCTGGCCCGGACCGCTGACCGTGGTACTGCCCCGGCGGTCCAATGTACCCAACCGGACCACCGGGGGCCTGGATACCGTGGGAATGCGCTGTCCCAACCATCCCCTGGCGCTGGCGCTGATTCAGGCGGCGGATCTGCCTGTGGCGGCCCCCTCCGGGAACACCTCCGGAAAACCAAGCCCAACCACTGCCCGGCATATGCTGGAGGACATGGACGGCAAAATAGACGCAATTCTGGATGGCGGTCCCTGTTCTGTTGGGGTGGAGTCCACCATTGTGGATTTGACCTGCCACATTCCACGGCTGCTGCGGCCCGGCGGAGTGACCCTGGAACAGCTGCAAAGGGTTCTGGGGGAGGTGGTGGTGGACCCGGCAGTCACCCGGCTGATGAAGTCCGGCGAAAAACCCAAGGCTCCGGGGATGAAATACCGCCATTACGCCCCCAAAGCCCCCGTTACCGTAATAGCAGGGACTCCGAGGAAAACAGCCCGATATATTTTCGAGCATTGCAGCCCGGAAGATGGGATCATCTGTTTTGACGAATTTCGGGACTTGTTTTCCGCCCAGGTGGTGGAGCCGCTGGGCTCTGCAAATAACCTGGAGGAGCAGGCCCGGCGGCTGTTCGACGCGCTACGGGCCTTCGACCACACGGAGGTAACCGCTATTTGGGCCCAGTGTCCGGACTGTAAAGGAATTGGGCTTGCCATTACGAACCGGCTGAACAAGGCCGCAGGATTCCATATTGTGGAGGTGTAGGCGGCTGTGAAGATCATCGGCATCACCGGCCCCACCGGGGCGGGCAAGACGACGGCCCTGAGCATACTGGAGGAACTGGGCGGGGCGGTCATTGACTGCGACGCGGTTTACCACGAGCTTCTATCAAGTGATAAAGCTTTACAGTCAAGACTCTGCCAGACATTCGGCGATATTTTAGACGAAAAGAACCAGATCGACCGCAAAAAGCTGGGGGCCATCGTCTTTCACGACCCGGCCAAGCTGGCGCTTCTGAACCAAATCACCCAGGAGGCCGTCTGCGCCCAGGTGAAAACTATCCTTGCACAGTGCGAAGATGTCCCCGCCGCCGCCATCGACGCCATTGCCCTGCTGGAAAGCCCCCTTCGGGACCTATGCGACACAACCATAGCGGTGATTGCCCCTCCGGAGACCCGGGCGGCCCGGATCATGGCCCGGGAGGGGATTTCCGAGAGCTACGCCTGGTCCCGGGTGCGGGCCCAGAAGCCGGACGAATATTTTACCAGCCGGTGCGAGTACGTTTTCGTAAACGACTGGGCCAGCCGGGAGGAATTTGCGGACCAAATACGAAAAAAACTGAAGGAGCTGATGGAAGGATGAAAAAATTTGCCTGTCTGCTGGTCCTTTTGTCTCTGCTGACCGCCTGCGCGGCACAGGAACAGGAGCCCGCACTGGAACCCGAACCGGAGCCAAAACCGCCGGCCGGGGAGTGGAAGCTTCTGGACGAAAACTATATGCCGGTTTATGAGGACCCCTGCGAAACAATCGAATTTCCCGATTATGATGGCATGAGCAGGGAGGATTTTGAGGCCAAAGCGTTGGAACAAGGTTATAATTCCGATATTGGCCCCTTTGCAACTTGGGCTGCCAGCGGCAAATATTCCCCCAGCGGACGCTATCTGGCGTACCACTCCAATAAGGACTGCCTGGACGCCTCCAGCAAGGATGGGTTTTCTGTCTTTTTATTTGATCCGGAGACCGGGGAGGACCGTGTTTTGCTCAGCGGCAGGGATGGAAGCTACTATGTTATTTACGGTTGGCTGGACAACGAGGCGATTTTATGTCAGGAGGTGAGCGGAGAGGGCACATATGTTGTCTGTGGGGTGGACGGTTCTGTTTCAAAGCTGGACGGAATTTCAGATATTTTCTGCCAAGAGGGCCGCTATTTTGTAACAGATCAAAATCAAACATTACAGCTTTGCCACATCGAGATGGATGGCAGCATCACAGAAATTCTCCAAACCCAGCTTGACGGGGACCGGATCATGTATTGCGCAATTTCTTCAGATGGGAAATTTGTCTGTTACATTGAACAGAGCGATATTGGTTTGGAGGAGCCCCAATATGAACGTAATGTGGTGCTTTGGGACATCGACCATGAAACCAAACAGACTTTTACCCCGCCAGCCATGACTCAAGGGAAGGACGCCGCCGCAATCTCTGTACAGTGGCGGGACAACGGTTTTGCGATTGACTTCAATATTGCGGACGCGCCCGACGAAAACGGGCATAATGAGCTTTGGCACTATCAAAATTCCATGTTTTAATTATTTTAAGGAGGTTTTTCATATGGACGAAAACAAGGAACTGACCCGCGGCGAGCGGCTGCGTAAGGACCTGGCCTATGAGCGCAAAAACGGCTACGACCGGGTGGAGCCGGAGGAGCTGGAGGCTATGGAGGCCTACTGCACCGGCTACAGGCAGTTTTTGGACGCGGGCAAAACCGAGCGGGAGTGCGTGGACCGGGCGGTGGCCCTGGCGGAAGCGGCCGGATTCCGGGCGTATCAGCGGGGGATGGAGCTGAAGCCCGGCGACAAGATTTATCAGGCCAACCGGGGCAAGGCCCTGATGCTGGCGGTAATTGGCCGGGAGAAGCTGGACCAGGGGGTGTGCATCGGCGCGGCCCACATCGACTCCCCCCGGCTGGATCTGAAGCAGAATCCCCTCTATGAAGCCGACGAGCTGGGCTTCTTCAAAACCCACTATTACGGCGGCATCCGCAAGTATCAGTGGGTGACCATCCCCCTGGAGCTCCACGGGGTGATCGTTTTGAAAAACGGCCAGTCCGTCCGGGTGTCCGTGGGCAACGGGGAGGGGGACCCCCTGTTTACCATCGACGACCTGCTGCCCCATTTGGCTTCGGACCAGTCCAAAAAGCCTCTGCACGAGGCGATTTCCGGCGAAAGCCTGAACATTTTGATTGGCAGCCGCCCCCTGCGGGACGACGAGGGAAAGGACCGGGTGAAAATTTCGATTCTGGAGCTGCTCAACCGCAAGTACGGAATGTCGGAGGAGGATTTTATTTCCGCCGAGCTGTGCGCGGTGCCGGCCTTCCCGGCCCGGGACGTGGGCTTTGACCGCTCCCTGATTGGCGCGTACGGCCACGACGACCGGGTGTGCGCCTACGCCTCCCTGGCGGCGCTGCTCCAGGTTACAATGCCCCGCCGCACCGCCGTGTGTATGCTGGCGGACAAGGAGGAAATCGGCTCCGAAGGGGTGTCCGGGATGCAGTCCGCTGCCTTCGACGCCTTTATGGCAGATCTGTGCGCGGGCCAGAACGTGCCCCTGCGGGCCTGCTATGAAAAGTCCTTCTGCCTGTCCGCCGATGTGACCGCCGCCTACGACCCCAATTTTGCCGAGGTCTATGAGAAACGCAACAGCGCCTTTGTGAACTACGGCATGGGGTTGTGCAAATACACCGGTTCCCGGGGCAAGTCCGGCGCGTCGGACGCCTCTGCGGAGGTGGTGGCCTACGCCCGGCGGGTGCTGGACGAGGCCGGCGTGATCTGGCAGATGGCGGAGCTGGGCAAGGTAGACCAGGGAGGGGGCGGAACCGTGGCCGCCTATATGGCCCGGCGGAACATCGACACCCTGGATGCGGGGGTGCCTGTGCTGTCCATGCACTCCCCCTTTGAGACGGTGGGCAAGCTGGACTGCTATATGACCTTCAAGGGCATGAAAGCCATGTACGAGGCGTAAACTTTTCCGGCGGGCGGGCATAGAGTGAGGTAGGAGTTTTCCCCCAGAAAGGAACCATGCTATGCTCTACTATCTCATCGTGTGCCGTTCCCTGACCTACGCCCAGCGCACTGCCGCCGCTCTGGAGCGGGCCGGGATCAGCGCGTATATCATGCGCTCCCCCAAAAGCATCGCCGGGGAAGGGTGCAGCCACTCCGTTAAAATCGCCCAGCGGCATTTGACCCAGGCCCTGCAAATCCTCAACCGGGCCGGGCTGTCTCCCAAACGGGTGTTTATCGCCCAGGGGGGATACTATGAGGAGGTGGCGCTGTGATTTATCTGGACAGCGCCGCCACAACCCTCCAAAAACCCCCGGAGGTGGCCCTGGCCAGCCGGTACGCCATTGAGCATCTGGCCAGTCCCGGCCGGGGGGGCCACCGTCCGGCCATGGAGGCCGCGGCGGTGACCTTTGCCTGCCGGGAGGCGGCGGCCCGCCTGTTTGACGTACCCACCCCGGAACAGGTGGTTTTTACCCTGAACGCCACCCACGCCCTCAATCTGGCCATCCATACCCTGGTCCAGCCGGGGGATACGGTGCTGATTTCCGGCTATGAGCACAACGCGGTCACCCGGCCCCTGGCGGCTATCCCAAACGTCACCGTAAAAGTGGCCCGGGCCCCGCTGTTTCAGCCGGATGCCATGTATAAATCCTTTACAGAGAATTTGACCCCGGAGGTCAAGGCCGTCATCTGCACCCACGTCTCCAACGTCTTTGGGACCATCCTGCCCATGGAAAAAATCGCCCTGCTGTGCCGCAGCCATGGCGTACCCCTTATGATCGACGCGTCTCAGTCGGCGGGCAGCCTGCCAGTGTCTCTGAAGCAAACCGGCGCGGCCTTCATCGCCATGCCGGGACACAAGGGACTGTTCGGTCCCCAGGGGACGGGGCTTCTGCTGTGCGGCAGCGAGCAGGTGGTCCCGCTGATGCAGGGGGGCACAGGCAGTGAATCCATCCGCCAGCAGATGCCGGACTTTCTGCCCGACCGCCTGGAGGCGGGGACCCACAACGTAGCCGGGATTGCCGGACTGCTGGAGGGGCTGCGATTTGTGGAGCGCCGGGGTACACAAGCCATTTTGTCCCATGAACAGGGATTGATCCACACCCTGGCGGATTGTCTGTCTCAAATTCCAAATGTAGAAATCTTTTTCAGCCCGGAGCATCAGGCGGGGGTTTTGTCCCTGCGGGCCGGGAATCGGGACTGTGAGGAACTGGGCGAGCTGTTAGGGGAAGGGGGCTACGCCCTGCGGGCGGGACTCCACTGTGCGCCCTATGCCCACGAAACCGCCGGGACCCTGGAGACGGGAACCCTGCGGGCCAGCGTGTCGCCCTTCAATACGGAGCAGGAGATGTTCCGTTTTGCGGACGAACTGGCGCGGCTTGTAAAAACATAAAGAAACCGGCGGTTTTACAGCCGCCGGTTTCTTTACAGGCAAAAAAGCCGTAATTCCTTTGTGTTCAGCAGGGTTACCCCGCCGTAGCTCCGTTTCAGCCAGCCGTTTTCCTCCAAATGGCCCAGGGCCCGGCTGACCGAAACCCGGCTGGCCGAGACGGCGGCGGCGATTCCATCCTGAGAAATGCGGACAGCGCCGCCGGAGGGGGAGAGAGACAGCAGATATTTCGCCACCCGCTGGGGGACAGGCCGGAACGCCATGTCGTCCACCTGGGAGGACAGCAGGCGTACGGTCCGGGCCAGATATTTGAGCATTGCCAGGGCCAGGTCCGGGTTTTGGGAGACCTCCGCAATCACCAGCTCACGGTCGATGGGGACGATCTCGCAGGGAGTGAGGGCCACGGCGGAGGAGACCCGGGGCAGGCCGTCGAAAAAGGACGCCTCCCCGAAGAGACTGCCCGCCTCATAGGTGTGCAAAATCCGTTCCGCGCCGTCCTCCGACTGCATGAAGCTCTTCACCCGGCCGGATTTCAGGTAATAGAAGCAGGTGGCCTGGGTGTCCTGCAAATAGATCAGATACCCGGCGGAGCAGCGAATAGGGGGGCGCTGGGTGGCGAAAGGCTCCCAGATGCCGGCGGGGAAATCCAACTCCCGGCTCATAGGGCTTTCTCCAAACAGCGGCGGTGCTGGAGGTGGATGCCGATATGCCCCACGCCCAAAATCAGCACCGCAAGCATCATCCAAATTACCCGTCCATACATCCCCAGACAGAAGAAGGCCACCACCGGCAGCGTGGCACCCGCCACGGGAACGCCCAGCAGACTGCGGTAAAAATCCCGCTGTGTTTTGGCGGAGCGGAAGTAGCGGACCCACCAGAGCTCATACAGAAGCATACAGAGCATAGAAGCAAGAAGCCATATGCTCCAGGGGGACCAGGGTTTTAGATTAAAATCAGAAAAAAACACCGCGCAGCAGGTAACGCACACCTGTCCCACCCGTTCCAGGGCGAGCAAAACGCGGCTTTCGGACAGGGGCTCATAGTCCTCCGGTTTGTTTCGGGTCCAGAGCAGGTTTGGGAGAAACAGCAAAATCAAATAAATCAGTCCCATATAGGAAAAGCCAAAATGTCCCAAGGAAAACACCTCTTAAATTTTTCTTGAATTGTAACATAGTTTACATTCTTTTCGCAAGCCTTTTGGTAAGATACCCATAAGAAACAAAGGAGGCTGTTTTTTATGGGAATGACCATGACGCAAAAAATTCTCGCCAAGGCCGCCGGCCTGGAGTCTGTCCAGCCAGGCCAGCTGATTGAGGCTAAATTGGACCTGGTCCTTGGCAACGATATTACCACGCCTGTCGCCATCACTGAGTTTGAGAAGGCGGGCTTCACACAGATTTTTGATAAGGACAAAATTGCCATCGTTCTGGACCACTACACCCCCTGCAAGGACATCAAGTCCGCCCAGCTGTGCAAACAGGCCCGGGAATTTGCCCATAAGCACAGCATCACCAACTTCTTTGATGTAGGTCAGATGGGGGTGGAACACGCCCTGCTGCCGGAAAAGGGGTTATGCGCCCCCGGTGAGGTCATCATCGGCGCCGACTCCCACACCTGCACCTACGGCGCGCTGGGCGCCTTCTCCACCGGCGTGGGTTCCACGGATATGGCCGCCGGTATGGCCACCGGCCTGGGCTGGTTCCGGGTGCCCGCCGCCATCAAGGTCACTTTGACCGGAAAGCTCCAGCCCCATGTGTCCGGCAAGGATGTGATTCTGCATCTGATTGGCGAGATCGGCGTGGACGGGGCGCTGTACCAGTCCCTGGAGTTTGCCGGGGAGGGGGTAGGCTCCCTGACTATGGACGACCGCTTTACCATCGCCAATATGGCAATCGAGGCCGGCGGCAAAAACGGAATTTTCCCCGTGGACGAAAAGACCATGGAGTACATTAACGGCCGGGTATCCCGTCCCTGCGAGGCGTTCCAGGCGGACCCGGATGCGGAGTACGCCAGGGAAGTGGTCATTGACCTGAACACCCTGGAGCCCACCGTTGCCATGCCCCATCTGCCGGAAAATACGAAAATCGTCAGCGAGGTGGCTGGCCTGCCCATCAATCAGGTGGTCATCGGCTCCTGCACCAACGGCCGGATTCAGGATCTGCGCATTGCCGCTGCTGTTATGAAGGGCAAAAAAGTGGCCCAAAATGTGCGCTGTGTGGTGATTCCCGCCACCCAGGAGATTGTCCTTCAGGCCATGAAGGAGGGGCTGATTGAGATTTTCATTGAGGCGGGCGCGGCGGTATCCACCCCCACCTGCGGGCCCTGCCTGGGCGGACACATGGGGGTTATGGCCGAGGGGGAGCGCACGGTTTCCACCACCAACCGCAACTTTGTAGGCCGCATGGGCCACACCAGCTCGGAAGTGATTCTGGCTTCTCCCGCCGTAGCGGCGGCGTCCGCTATCGCCGGGTGCGTGGCCGACCCCAGAGCTTGATTGAAAGGAGCGATTTTGATGAAAGTTTATAAATACGGCGCCAATGTGGACACCGATGTAATTATCCCGGCGCGGCACCTGAACGACCCCTCTCCGGCGGCGCTGGCCTCCCACTGCATGGAGGACATTGACAAGGACTTTGCCAGTACAGTCCAGACGGGAGACATCATTGTGGCCGGTCCCAACTTCGGCTGCGGCTCCAGCCGGGAACACGCCCCTCTGGCGATCAAGTCCTGCGGCGTCAAGTGTGTCATCGCGCCGTCCTTCGCCCGTATTTTCTACCGCAACGCCATCAATATCGGGTTCCCCATTCTGGAGTGCGCCCAGGCGGCGGAGGAGATTCAGGCAGGGGACCAGGTGGAGGTGGATTTCGCCACCGGCGTGATTCAGGACGTGACCACCGGCAAAAGCTGGCAGGCCGCGCCCTTCCCGGAGTTTATCAACGGCATCATTCAGAACGGCGGACTGCTGAACTCTTTGAAGGCACGAGGGGTGGCCAAATAATGCAGACCATCATAATCAGCATGGATTCCCGGAAGATGGAGAATCCGGACCTGGATATCCGTTACCTTCTGCCGGACCGGATTGAGGAGTGGTCCGGGGGTGCAGTGAACGACGATGGCTATGAATATGTGGACGAGGAAGGCCATATCCTGGCTGTCTGGCTGGAGACAGAGGACGCGGAGGGCTGGTGGCCCAAGGTTGTGGAACTGTTGAAAACGGAGCGGTTCTGTGAAAATGATCTGTCTGAAACGGCGCTGGTATTGGTTTCGCAGGAGGCTGCTGCCAAAATTGAGCAGTGCCGTCAGGTCTGGCCGGCGTAACATAAGGAGTGTAACAAGATGAACTACAAAATTGCCCTTATCCGAGGCGACGGCATCGGCCCCGAGGTGGTCGGGGAGGCTGTCAAGATGATGGAAAAAATCGGTCAGCTCTACGGCCACCGCTTTGAATTTACAGATATCTTAATGGGCGGCTGCGCCATCGACCAGGTGGGCAAATCCTACCCCGAGGGCACCGCCGAAAAGTGCAAGACCTGCGACGCGGTTCTGCTGGGCGCGGTGGGCGGTCCCAAGTGGGGACACTCCACCGACCCGGACAAGCGCCCGGAAACCGCCCTGCTGTCCATCCGAAAAGACCTGGGGCTGTATGCCAATCTGCGCCCCGCCGCTCTGCGGCCTGCGTTGGCGGATGCGTGCCCCTTGAAAAAGGAGACGGCGGACAAGGGTATTGATCTCATGATGGTCCGGGAGCTCACCGGCGGTATCTATTTCGGCAAAAAGGACCGCTATCAGACCGAGGACCGGGGAGAGGAGGCCTCCGATCTGCTGGCCTACTCGGAGAAGGAGATCGAGCGCATTGGCCGCCGGGCCTTTGAGCTGGCCCAGCTGCGCAGAAAAAAGCTGGCGAGCGTGGACAAGGCCAACGTGCTGGAGTCCTCCCGGCTGTGGCGGCAGGTAATGCACCGGCTGAAGGAGGAGTACCCAGACGTAGCCTATGAGGACGTGCTGGTGGACAACGCCGCGATGCAGCTGGTCAAGGACCCGGCCCAGTATGACGTGGTGGTCACGGAAAATATGTTCGGCGATATTTTGTCCGACGAGGCTTCCATGATTACCGGCTCCATTGGCCTGCTGCCCTCCGCGTCCATCGGAGACGCCGCGCCGGGGCTCTACGAGCCGATTCACGGCTCCGCCCCGGACATTGCCGGGCAGGACAAGGCAAACCCCATTGCGACAATTTTGTCGGTGGCCATGATGTTCCGGTACTCCTTCAAGCTGCCCGCCGAGGCCGCCGCCATCGAGCAGGCGGTGGACGCTGTGCTGGCCCAGGGCTGGCGCACCGCCGACATTGCAAAAGCGGGGGAGACGGTCATTGGGACGGTGAAAATGGGCGAGCTGATCCGGGAGCAGATCAGATTTTGCTAAAATTGCTCTTGATTTTTGTAAAAATATGTGGTATACTCCGTAAGTCTGAATAACGGGCGGTCCTCTGCGGCCTTTTTCCGGCAAGAACGCCTATACAACAGGAGGAAATTTTTATGGATTTAATGCAGGCTTTTACCAAAAATTACATGAAGGAGCAGCCCCCCCAGGTGGCCATCGGCGACACCGTCCGGGTCCACATCCGGGTCAAGGAAGGCAGCCGTGAGCGTATTCAGGTGTTTGAGGGCACCGTCATTGCCAAGAAGCATGGCGGCATCGAGGAGTCCTTCACCGTGCGCCGTATTTCCTACGGTATCGGCGTGGAGAAGGTATTCCCCCTGCACGCGCCTTCCATCGAGAAGGTAGAGGTTGTGCGCCACGGTAAAGTCCGCCGCGCCAAGCTGTATTATCTGCGTGATCGTGTGGGTAAGGCCGCGAAGGTCAAGGAAGCCCTGTAATCCAGAAGCAAGAGGAGCGGCCTGCTGGGCCGCTCCTTTTTTACAATGACAAGAATCATTCGGAAGGAGAAATTTTTATGTATCAGCTCATAGAGCAGGGAAATAAAATTGCCCTGCTGTCCAATACGGTGCGCATCGACAGCCCTTCGGCAGCGCTGGAGCTGGCGGTCAACATCGTCCACGAGGCGGGAACCGGTGACCTGGCTATCCCCAAGGAGTGTTTCCCGGAGGAGTTTTTCGTGCTGAGCACCGGTCTGGCGGGGGAGATTCTGCAAAAATGGACCAACTATCAAATCCGGGCGGCCATTTTCGGGGATTTTTCCCAGTATACCAGCAAGCCTCTGAAGGATTTTATCTTTGAGAGCAACAAGCGGGGGAAAAATGTGTTTTTCCTCAAAACCCAGGAGGAGGCCATCCAGCGGTTGAGCGGAGGCACATTATGAATATCCAGTGGTATCCCGGGCACATGACCAAGACCCGCCGGCAAATCGAGGCGGATCTGAAATATGTGGACATCGTGGCGGAGATTGTGGACGCACGCATTCCCGCCGCCAGCCGGAATCCGGACATTGACGCCATCTGCGCCGGAAAACCCCGGCTGATTGTCCTCAACCGGGCGGATCAGGCAGACCCGGCCCAGAACCGGGCCTGGAGCGCCTTTTTTCGCCGTCAGGGCTGCGGGGTGATGGAGACGGACGCAAAGACGGGAAAAGGCGTAAAGCAGTTTTCCATTACAGTGAATGAGGCTCTAAAGGAGCAGATCGCCCGCTGGCGGGAGAAGGGACAGGTGGGCCGTCCGGTGCGGGCTATGGTAGTGGGGGTGCCCAATGTGGGCAAATCCACCTTCATCAATAAGGTGGCCCGGAAAAAATCCGCCAAAACCAGCGACCGCCCCGGTGTGACCCGGGGGAAACAGTGGGTGAATGTGGACAGTACCCTGGACCTGCTGGACACGCCAGGGATTCTCTGGCCCAAGTTTGAGGACGAGACCACCGGGATGCTGCTGGCTTTCACGGGAGCGGTGAAGGACGACGTAATGGATGTGGAGACGCTGGGGTGCCATTTTATGGCTCTGCTGGGAGACCGCTACCCGGCCGCCCTCTCCGCCTATAAGCTGGCGGAGGTCCCCCGGCGGGAGGAGGAAGAAAATGACGTAGCCTACGGCTACCGGCTGCTGGAGCTGTGCGCCCAAAAGCGGGGGATGCGGATTTCCGGCGGGGAGCTGGACACGGAGCGGATGGCCCGGGTGCTTTTGGACGAGTACCGTGGCGGCAAGCTAGGACGCTTTACATTGGAGGTACCCCAAGATGTGGGAGTATGAAGAGAGGGCTCGCCGTGGGGGCTATACACGGGTTTGCGGCTGCGACGAGGCGGGGGCCGGCCCCTTGGCGGGGCCGGTATACGCGGCGGCGGTGATTCTGCCTATGGGCGTGGAGCTGCCAGGGCTGGACGACTCCAAAAAACTGACGGAAAAAAAGCGGGAGGCCCTCTTCCCCAAAATTCAGGAAAAGGCCCTGGCCTGGTCCATTGCGTCCGTCAGCCCGGAGGAAATTGACCAAACTGACATTTTAAGCGCCCGGCTCAAGGCCATGCAGCTGGCGATTGACGGCCTGGCCCCTGCGCCGGACTTCGCCCTGGTGGACGGCAACCGGGATAAGGGCAAAAGCTTCGCCCTAAAGACAGCCCACGAGCTGATTGTAAAGGGAGATTCCTTGTCAGTTTCTATCGCCGCTGCGTCTGTTCTGGCCAAGGTCAGTCGGGACCGCTTTATGCTGGAGCTGGCCAGGGAGTACCCCCAGTATGGCTTCGAGGCCCACAAGGGCTACGGGACCAAGCTGCACTATACGCGCCTGCGGGAATTTGGGCCCAGTCCGGTCCACCGCAGGAGCTTCCTGAAAAAACTGTGAGCCGGGAATTGGGCCGCTGGGGGGAGGAGCAGACGGCGTTCTTCCTGCGCCAGCGGGGATGGCGCATCCAGGCGGCAGGCTGGCAGTGCCGGTTCGGGGAACTGGATCTGGTGGCGGAAAACGGGGAATTTCTGGCCTTTGTGGAGGTAAAGCTGCGAAAAAATGCCAATTTTGCCCAGGCGCGGGAGTTCGTCACGCCCAGCAAGCAGCGCAAGCTCCGGGCCGCCGCTGAACTCTATTTAATGAAATACCCCACCCGGATGCAGCCCCGGTTTGACGTGGCAGAGGTCTACGCCTCCCAGGGTGTGGACACCCTCAATCCAGTGATCCGCATTTGGGAGAATGCTTTTTAAGATTTTCCCGATTTTTTACTTGACCTTCCGGCGGGAAACTGTCATAATAGCTGAGATAAGGATTCCCAGGGATCCCGGCAGTGTTTTATTACGGAGAAGGAATGAGAAGAAATGCAATACATCAGTACCCGAAATAAAGAGCGTCAATATTCGGCATCCCAGGCCATCGCCCAGGGATTGGCACCGGATGGCGGCCTGATTACCCCGGCCTACATCCCCAAGCTGCCCCGAAGCGCGCTGGAGGACTTGAAGAGTATGTCCTACCAGCAGCGGGCTGTGTACATCATGAAGCTGTTTTTGGATGAGTTTTCCGTCAAGGAACTCACCGACTTCGCCAACGCGGCCTACGGCCCGGAGAAGTTCGACACCCCCGCCGTGGCTCCCGTCCACAAGCTGGACCGGGAAACCCACTGTCTGGAGCTTTGGCACGGACCCACCTGCGCTTTTAAGGACATGGCCCTGCAAATGCTGCCCCACCTGCTTACCGGCTCACTGACCAAGCTGGAGGAGGATAAGACCGTGTGCATCCTGGTGGCCACTTCCGGAGACACGGGCAAGGGGGCTCTGGAGGGATTCCGGGACGTATCCCGGACCCGGATTCTGGTTTTCTATCCCAAGGATGGGGTATCCCAGGTCCAGCAGCTGCAAATGGTTACCCAGGAGGGGGGCAACGTGGCGGTGTGCGCGGTCAAGGGCAACTTTGACGACGCCCAAAGCGGTGTGAAGCAGCTCTTCTCCGACGAAAGCCTGCGGCTGGAACTGGCAAAGCAGGGCTACTTCTTTTCCAGCGCCAACTCCATCAACTGGGGCCGGGTGCTGCCCCAGCTGGTGTACTATATCTCCGCCTACTGCGACCTGCTCCGGGACGGAGAGGTGGAGTCCGGCCAGCCCATCAATGTATGTGTGCCTACGGGCAACTTCGGCAACATTCTGGCGGCCTACTACGCCCGGGACATGGGGGTGCCCATCCAAAAACTGATCTGCGCCTCCAACCAAAACAACGTGCTGACGGATTTCCTGCGCACCGGCGTGTACAACAAGGGCCGTACCTTCTACCAGACCTGTTCGCCCTCCATGGATATTCTGATTTCCAGCAATCTGGAGCGGCTGCTGCTGTCCCTCACCCAGAGCGACCAGGAGGTCCGGGACTATATGAAGCTGCTCAATCAGCAGGGGAGCTATCAGATCTCCGCCCGGGTGCATGGGAAGCTTCAGCGGCTGTTTGCCGGCTACTGCTGCGACGACAGCCAGACCAAGCGGGTAATTGGCCAGATTTACAGCCGGTTTGACTACTTAATCGACCCCCATACCGCCGTGGCCTTTGACGCACTGGACCAGTACCGGCAGGAAACCGGCGATGCTACCACCGCCCTGGTGGTGTCCACCGCCAGCCCCTTCAAGTTCTGCGACAGCGTACTGGAGGGCATCGGAGCCCCAGCCCAGGGGGAGGGTCTGGATCTGCTGGACGCTCTGGCGGGCCGCACCGGGCTGCCTGTTCCCGCGCCTCTGGCGGGCCTGCGGGATAAGAAGGTCCGCTTTACCCAGGTGGTGGAGAAGGACAGTCTGGTGGATGCGGTCCGCGGTCTGCTGGAGTAAGGCCCATGTCCCTGTACGCCATTGGAGATACCCACCTGTCTCTGGGGACGGACAAGCCCATGGACGTGTTCGGCGGGCGGTGGGAGGGCTACGTGGACAAGCTCCGGGAGGGCTTTGCGGCCCTGGAGCCGGAGGATGTGACCGTTGTGTGCGGAGACGTGTCCTGGGCCATGAGCCTGGAGGACGCCCGGGAGGACTTCGCCTTTCTGGACAGCCTGCCCGGGGAAAAGATCCTCCTCAAAGGCAACCATGACTATTGGTGGAACACAGCCGCCAAAATGAACGGTTTTTTTGCCGCCCAGGGGTTCCAAACCCTGCGCATCCTCCATAACAACTGCCAGCTCTGCGGGGATGTGGCCCTGTGCGGTACCCGGGGCTGGTTCTACGAGGAGGAGCGGGGGGAGCACAGCGCGAAAATCTTTCATCGGGAGCTGATCCGGCTGGAGGCATCCCTTAAAGCGGCGGGGGAGCGGGAAAAGCTTTGCTTTCTCCACTATCCGCCCCTCTACCAAGGCTACCGCTGTCCGGAGATTTTGGAGCTGCTGGAGCGCTATGGGGTGTCCCGGTGCTTTTACGGCCACCTCCACGGGGGGAGCCACCGGCTGGCTGTGACGGGGCGGCAGGGAAGCGTGGATTACGCGCTGGTGTCCGCCGACTACCTGGGGTTCCGTCCCTTGAAAATCTTTTGAAAAATTCCAAATTTAGACTGGTAAAATCAAAGGTTATCTGCTAGAATACAACGCAGGACTATACAGGAGGAAAAATATATGAAGGTTACCAATGTGGAAAAGAAGGAAAAGAGCGTCGTCGCGCTCACCATCCAGGTGGACGCGGAGGCCTTTGAGGCCGCCGTCCAGGCTGCTTACCTGAAAAACCGCAGCAAGCTGTCCGTGCCCGGGTTCCGCCGGGGCAAGGCCCCCCGGAAGATTCTGGAGGGGATGTACGGCACAGGCGTGTTCTATGACGACGCCATCAACGCTCTGTACCCCGAAGCCTATGAGGCGGCGGTAAAGGAGCAGGGGCTGGACGATGTGGGCTATCCCCAGGTAGAGGTGCTGGATGCCAGCAAGGAGAATGGCTTTACATTCCTGGCTCTGGTTTCCGTGCGGCCCGAGGCCACTGTCAGCCAGTACAAGGAGCTGATGGCCCCCAAGGCAGAGGTAACCGTCACCGACGAGGATATCGAGGGTGAGCTGAAGCCCCTGATTGACCGGGCCACCCGTCTGGTCAGCGTGGAGCGCCCCCTGGCTATGGGCGATACCGCCGTCATCGACTTTGAGGGCTTTGACAACGGCACTCCTTTCGAGGGCGGCAAGGGCGAGAATTACAGTCTGGAACTGGGCTCCGGTTCCTTCGTCCCCGGCTTCGAGGAACAGCTGGTGGGCCTGAAGGCCGGCGACGAGAAGGACCTGGACATCACCTTCCCCGAGGACTATGTGCCCGAGCTGGCCGGCAAGCCGGTGGTATTTAAGGTAAAGGTGAAAGAGGCCAAGGAGTCCCAGGTACCTGAGGTGGACGATGAGTTTGCCAAGGACGTTTCCGAGTTCGAGACCCTGGCCGCGCTCAAAGCGGATCTGGGCGAGAAGCTGAAGGCCCGCCGGGAGCTCCAGGCAGAGCAGGACTTCCAGAACGGCGTGATGGAGCAGCTGGTGGCCCACATGGAATGCGAGATTCCCGATGCCATGGTCCGCATCCAGACCGACCGCATTATGGACGACTACGCCATGCGTATGCGCTCCCAGGGCCTGAGCATGGAAGACTACATGAAGGTCATGGGCATGAATGAGCAGGTTATGCGCGCCTCTGTACAGCCCGCCGCCCTGCGGCAGGTCCAGGCCGAGCTGGCTCTGGAGGCCGTGGCCAAGCTGGAGAACATTGAGATCTCCCAGGAGGAGCTTGACGCAGAGATTCAGCGTCTGGCCGGAGCCTACGGCATGGAGGCGGACCAGGTGAAGGCCGCTGTGCCCGAGGTGGATCTGGTCCGGGACCTGCGGCTGAAGAAGGCCAATGAAATTGTGATGTCCAGCGCCAAGGTGGGCGAGCCCCCGGTGGAGGAGAAGGCGGAAGAGGCCGCCCCCGCCGAGGAGAAGAAGCCCGCCCGGAAGCGGACTACCCGGAAGAAAAAGACCGAGGAGGCTCCGGAGGAGCCCAAGGAGTAATTTTCGGTTATAGCCTGGGGGCAAGTGGGTATACTTATGCTATCACAGCCCCGAAAAGGAGTATTTTCTATGAGCTTAGTACCCTATGTAGTAGAGCAGACCAACCGGGGGGAGCGTTCCTACGACATTTTCTCCCGCTTGCTCAATGACCGCATCATCTTTCTGTCGGAGGAAGTCAACGACACCACTGCCTCCCTGGTGGTGGCCCAGCTGTTGTACCTGGAGGCCCAGGACCCGGACAAGGAAATCCAGTTCTATATCAACAGCCCCGGAGGCTCCGTCACCGCCGGTATGGCCATCTACGACACCATGCAGTACATCAAGGCGGACGTGTCCACCATCTGCATCGGCATGGCGGCGTCTATGGGGGCCTTCCTGCTGGCCGCCGGTGCCAAGGGCAAGCGTTTGGCCCTGCCCAACGCGGAGATTATGATTCACCAGCCCTCCGCCGGCACCAAGGGCCAGATCACCGATATGGCCATCCACCTGAAACGGCTGGAAATTATCAAAAAGCGGATGAATCAGATTCTGGCGGAGAATACGGGCAAACCCATTGAGGTGGTCACCGCGGACACGGAGCGTGACAACTTTATGAGCGCCCAGGAGGCGCTGGAGTATGGGCTCATCGACCGCGTGATTGAAAAGCGCTGAGAATGAGCAGAGGGAGCGAGGGCGGCAAAAGCGGTCCCCGCTCCTTTCGATGAAAGCAACCAGAACGGAGAGGTATTTTCATGGCACGAAATGACGAAAAACGGTCCATTCGCTGTTCCTTCTGCGGCAAGCACCAGGATCAGGTCAAGCGGCTGATCGCCGGCCCCGGTGCGTATATCTGCAATGAGTGCGTACAGCTGTGCATGGGCATTCTGGACGACGGCTTTGATTTGGACGAACCCCTTCTGGACGAGGATATGCCCGACGTAATCCCCACGCCGAAAGAGATTCATCAGGTGCTGGACCAGTATATCATCGGCCAGGAAGCGGCGAAGGTGGCTCTGTCCGTGGCAGTATACAACCACTATAAGCGCATCTACTTCGGCGGCGCGGAGGAGGTGGAGCTGCAAAAGAGCAACATCCTGCTCCTGGGTCCCACCGGCTGCGGCAAAACCCTCTTCGCCCAGACCCTGGCCCGGGTATTGAAGGTCCCCTTTGCCATCGCTGACGCCACCACCCTCACCGAGGCGGGCTACGTGGGCGACGATGTGGAAAACATCCTGCTGCGGCTGGTCCAGGCCGCCGACTATGACATCGACCTGGCCGAGCGGGGCATTATCTACATTGACGAGATGGACAAATGCGCCCGGAAGAGCGAGAACACCTCCATCACCCGGGACGTGTCTGGCGAGGGTGTGCAGCAGGCCCTGCTGAAGATTCTGGAGGGCACCGTGGCCAACGTCCCCCCCC
>CAJUPG010000004.1 GCA_910588455.1 uncultured Oscillospiraceae bacterium | reverse complement strand
TATTCGTAAGGATCGGCGGAGGGTGGCCTTTGCTAAGGCTGAAGCATTAACTATGGTCTGTATGAAAAATCGATTTTGGACTCTTATTGCACATCGGAGCAAAGCTTGCTTTGCTCCGATGTTTTTTATCAAAACCACCCCCGAAGCCGAGAGACTTCGGGGGTTTTTCATGCCTGCCGCATGGAATATTCCGCATTTTGCCGGACATTCAAATTGAACATCCGGAAATTGACGCCTTTTGCGCTCCGTGCTAAAATGACATGGGGGAAGCCCCGTGGAAGATCAAAATAGAAAGGATTGATTTTTATGCAGTATGAACTGAAAGGCGGAAATTTCCCGGTTGTAATCTGCCAGCTGGAGAACCAGGAGAAAATGATTACGGAAAAGGGCTCCATGGTCTGGATGAGTCCCAACATGGAGATGGAGACCTCTGGCGGCGGTCTGGGAAAGATGTTTTCCAAAGCCTTTTCCGGCGAGAGTATGTTCCAGAATATCTACACGGCCAACGGCCCCGGCATGATCGCGTTCGGGTCCAGCTTTCCCGGAAAGATTCTGCCCCTGGAGGTCGGCGCGGGGAGAGAATACATCCTGCAAAAGACGGCCTTTCTGGCCTCAGAGGCTGGCGTACAGCTCTCCATCCACTTCAACAAAAAAATGGGGGCCGGTTTCTTCGGCGGAGAGGGCTTCATTATGCAGAAGCTGTCCGGGCATGGCGTCGCGTTTGTGGAGGTAGACGGGGAAATGGTGGAATATACCCTGCGCGCCGGAGAGAAAATGATCGTGGATACCGGTAATGTGCTGGGGTTTGAGAGCGGAGTTTCCATTGATATTCAGCAGGTAAAGGGTCTGAAAAATAAGCTCCTGGGCGGAGAGGGCTTCTTCAATACCGTCTTAACCGGACCGGGGAAAATCTGGCTCCAGACCATGCCGGTCTCCGGTGTGGCCTCCGCGATCCAGCCCTTCATAGCGACGGGGGGAAATTGATCCATCCGCGCTTCCTTATCTTCGGTGCATCTGCCGCTCCTGCCGGAACACAAAGCTGCGCAGACCGGATTCGGTGGGGCTGTCCATGCTGACAAACTGGCAGCCCAGACCGTACTGGGGGAGCCCCTTTCGGACGCTGAGGGGCTCACTGCGCAGCACCCGCGCGGTCAACCGCAGGGGGGGCTTGGTCATACTCAGCTGGAACAGCAGAAGGGTGCCCTCCTCCAGATCGTAGGGGGAGATCAGATACACCCCGCCGGCGCTGATGTCCCGGGTGCGGATCAAAAAGGATGAGGTTTCGGGCTTGAAGCCGCTGGGGGAGCGCAAAAGAGTAGCCTCCAGATCCAGGTCCAGGGGGACTTTCAGATCGTTGCGGCGCTGCTCCTCGCTGATGGTCTCCAGAATAGTACAGCGCATGGTGGCCCGCTGGTCCAGGTGGGGGACGTAGCCGGACAGGGAACAGCGGGTTTGAATGAGGCCGGAAACCGGGTGAAAGAATTTAATGTAAACTTCCGAAATATCCTCATGGGGAAAAGGAGCAGGTACGTTGAGAATCAGATCATTTGCGGGGCCAACAGAGACGACTGCATCGCAGATCAGATGATGGCCCGCGTTATAGATTTCCGCTTTCCGGCAGCGCTCCATTGAGGTCATAGCAGCCACGCCTCCTTAAAAAATTCCACTCCATTATAGCGAAAAGAGAGAAGAATGGCAATAAGAAAAGGGGGAAGAAAAAATTTTTTGATTTTATGGTTAATTTTTGGGGGCAACAGACCGATAAACTCAATAGTAAGGGAATCATAAGGTATGCGCATTGCTGCGTTTTGAGAATTTTGGAGGAAGTCGTTATGCTGCAAATCAGATCTGAGGGCTATCTGCCCCTTACGTCCGCCCAGCCCCGGCCCGTCTGCGCAGGGCGCAAGACAAGCCAGGCCGGCGGACGTTATGACCAAGTTTCCCTGTCCCGGGAGGGGGCGGGTGAGAGCCGGTTTTTGCGGGAGGCCGCCAGCCTGTCCCAGCAGGTGCGCACTACCAACACTACCGGCAAAATCCAGGAGCTGCGCCAGCAGGTGGCCTCCGGCGCCTATCAGCCCAATGCCCAGGAGATCGCCCGGCGGATGCTGCTGATGGGGGAGGCCCAAGAATGACCTGGACCTGGGAGGCGTATGTAAAGCTGCTGGGGGATGTGGGCGCCGCCATTGAACAGCTGGCCGCTGTGGAGCGGGAAAAGACCAAGGCGGTATGCGCCGGAGACCTGAACGAGGTGGATGAGTGCATGAAGCAGGAGCAGGTGTTCAGCCTGAGCCTGCGGGGCTACGACATCAAGCGGGAGGCCGCCATCAAGGGCCTGGGGCTGGAGGGCGTGAAGCTGAGCCAGCTGTACCGGCACGCGCCGGCGGAGCTGCGGATGCAGGTCAAGCAGACGGCGGAAAACGTGCTGCGCCAGTACGATGTGTTCAAAACCGCCAATCAGATCGCCCAGAGTACCCTGGAATGCAATCTGAGGGAGATTGAAAAAATGATGGCCGCCCAGATGGCGGCCCAGGGACCGGCTCCGGTTTCCGCTCCCGCCCCCCAGGGGGAGGGCGAGGAGATCCCCCATAAAAAAACAGATTTCCGGGCCTGAGTCCCGGCCAGCGAAAGCGAGGATTTTGACATATGGCTATTATCGGTACTTTTGGTTCGTTTACCGCCGCCCGGCTGGGCGTGTATGCCTCCCAGGCGTCCTTGAACGTGACGGGTCACAATATCGCCAATATCAACACCACCGGCTTCACCCGGCAGCGCATGGACCTGCGGTCTATTTACGGCGGCGGGGTGGACCGGTATGCGTCTCAGTACAGCGTAAACATCGGTTACGGTGTGCTGACCGAGGGTGTGTCCCAGCTGCGGGACCCCTTCATTGACATCCGCTATCGGACAGAGCAGGCCGGCCTGGGGCAAAACGAGTACAAGCTGAAGGGCCTGGATGTGCTGGTTTCCAAGCTGGACGAGGTGGGCGACGGCAAGGGCGAGTTCGGCGTGATTGAGCGGCAGTTCAACGACCTGCTCCAGCAGCTGCAAAACCTGAGCGAAAAGACCGGCTCCCAGGAGTACGACACCCTGGTGCGCGGCTCCGCCACCACGCTGACGGAGCTGTTCCGGAATTATGCGGAAAAGCTGGAGGAGGCCCGGGCGAATCAGGAAAAGGAGTTCAATGACAACGTAGATCAAGTCAACACAATTCTGACCAACATCCGCAACCTGAACGAGTCCATCCGGAAGGCGAACATCTGCGGCGACAAGGCCCTGGAGCTGCGGGACGAGCGCAATCTCCAGATTGACAAGCTGTCCAAGCTGATGAAAATCAATGTGACCTATGACATGGAGCGCATTGACCAGTACACCGAGGTGGAGCGGCTGAACATTCATCTGGCCGACAACCAGGGCCGGGATGTGGCCGAGCTGGTGCGGGGCATCTATGTGGGGCAGGTGAGTGTGCCGGAGAAAATTCCGGAGCTGAACCCTGACTATGATCCGGCGAAACCGACAACAGGAAAATATATTGATGCGAATGGCGCGGGGACCAATAATGTCGAGGATGCAAGACTGGTGGACAATACCACCTACCAGATGCAGATTGACACCCTGAAAAACCGCTGGGATAAGGTTTTCGCCGACGAGAAAACCGGCAAGGTGAGCACCGATTTCAGCATTCCCGACGATGTGATGGTGGGCGGCTTGCAGGCTATGCGGGAGCTGCTCACCGAGGAGGGCGAGTTTGCCAGCAAGACGGATTTGGTCATGGACCCCAAGGCCGACATAAAGCGGGGCATCCCCTATTATCAGCAGTCCCTGGACGCGCTGGCGCGGAAGTTTGCGCAGATTATGAACGAGGCGAACCAGTTCTCCATGGACCAGCTGGGGACGGCGTATGAGACAGACCCGATGACTGGTGAATTTTTGACAGGCGACCCCCTTGCTCCGTTTACCATTACCGTCAAGCGGGATGATACCACACAGCCGGATCTGATTGTCAAGGGCGTAGATGCAGATGGCAAGCTGATTGACGATCAGGGCAATGTCATCGACGACACAACCCTCAGCTACAACGAAAAGCAGCAGATCCTCTCGGCGCTGGCCAAGGATGGCGTATTGACTGATAAGTACCGGGACGGGGAGGGCAACCCCACCTATAAGGGAGGCCCCCTGTTCACCATCGGCGACCAGGGGGATTCCACGAAGGGAATTCTTGCCAGCAATATCGCCGTGTCCCACGCCTGGTCCAACCGGCAGATTCAGATTATGAACACCCTGCGGCCCAACGAAAAGGTGATTGCGCCCCCCACCACGGCCCAGTATGACAGCGGACCCGTGCTGTGGGTGCAGAACCCGAACGCTGCGCCCACAGACACCCAGAGCCTGACCATCGGCGGATTTACTGTAATTGCCGGCAAGAACGAGTCCCGGGAAGATGTGCTGAACAATTTTGTGACGCTCTATAACAACAATGCCGCCAATACAGAGTGGACCGCTTCCCTGAATAAAGACGGAGACGGCATCGTGTTCACCGCGAAGCAGGCCGGCTCCCTGGAGACGACCGGCTTCACGCCTCCACCGGGTACGGATATGAAAACCGAGGGCTTGGACGAGCGGGAGGTCACTATCACCCACACCACCGCCAACGACAATATCGACCACATAATCGCCCAGATGGGGAAGAAATTTGACTACAACAGCAACGAATTGGGCGGCGACGCGGTGACCAGCGACTACTTCAACGGCACCTTCCAGGAGTATTTCACCAACATGAGCCACATTCTGGCCACCGATTATGAGACCACCAGCATTGAGCTGGCCAACCACGAGATTCAGTCCCTGAAGGAAGAGAACAACCGCCAGAGTGTGTCAGGCGTAGATTTGAACGACGAAGCGACCAACATGATGCAGTTCCAGAAATCCTATCAGGCGGCCTGCAAGCTGCTGACCACCTTGGATTCTATGCTGGATACGCTGATTAACCGTACCATTTAAAGTTAGGAGGACAACCGTATGGCTATGAGAGTAACCACCAGCATGGCGATGAATACCTACCGGTATAATTTGCAGGCCAGCATGGTGAAAACCACCAATTCCCGGGATAAAGTGCTCACCCAGCGCAATTTCAACAGCTATGCCGAGGACCCCGTGAGCGCCACCCTGGCCTTCCGGCTGCGCCGGTCCTACTATAATAACAGCAACCAGATCGCCAACAGCAAGGCCCTGATCGGCCGCTACCAGAGCGCCTGGACGGCCATGGGCAACATCACCACCAAATTGCAGGAGACCTCCACCGACGCGGTGATCCGGGGCGCCAACCAGCCCACTGGCGCCGGCCGCGTGGCTCTGGGCAAGGTTTTGAGCGAGATGGCCGACTCCGTGGTGGAGAATTTGAACATCAAGTACGGCGACCACTTCATTTTCGGCGGCGACGACGCGCTGAACGTGCCCTTCACCTGGGACGAAAAGACGGGAGATCTGCTCTATCGGGGGGTCAACGTGAACGCCGGCGGGGTGAAAAAGCCGGAAGATCTGGGCTTGAACCCGGGTACAGCGGAGTATGACGCGGCCCTGCAGGCCTATGAAAAGGACCAGTCCGATCTGGCCAAGCTGGAGGAGTTCGCCAAGGACGACCCGGTGTATATCGACCTGGGCATGGGCTTCCGGGAGGAGAGCCGGGGGGATATGATCAGCTCCACCGCCTTTGACAGCGCCCTGCCCGGCATCAGCATGATCGGCTTCGGCGTGGACAAGAAGGGTCTGCCCAATAATTTGGTTACCGTTTTGAAGAAAATGGGTCAGATTTTCAGCCGCTGCGACACGGATACCGGCGACTACGCCGATGACGGCGAGACCATCAAGGAGGCATACGCCTCTGATGACGACTACAAAACCATGTGCGAGCTGCTGAATAAATTTAAGGCTTGCATGAGCGATGTGGACAACGCTTATACGGAGATGGACTCCAAGGCCACCTATCTCAGAACCAACCTGGAGCGGCTGGAGACCGAGAAGGTTACCCTGAACGAGCAGATTCTGGACGTGGAGCAGGTGGATTTGGCCGATGCCATCACCTCGTTCTCCTGGGATCAGTTCTGCTACAACTCCGCCCTGAAGGTGGGCAACCAGCTGCTGTCGCAGAGCCTGCTGGATTATATGGGGTAAAGCGGCTTGATTTGCCGGGGAAATTGTTGTATACTAATTTGTGTGTGTTGAGAACGCGGAACGGATGCCGCGTTGGATATATTGATATATCTTAATAAGGTAAGGAGACTTGCGTTATGGGCCCATTGATTGAAATTACGACGGTTCCCATTCAAATCGAGATGAAAACCACCAACGCCAAGCTGGAGTACGCCCGCGGCACGGCGGAGATGGAAATTTCCCGGGACAACGGCAATCTGAGCATCAAAAGCCGCCCGGTCAAGGTGCAGATCGACACCTTTGAGGCGCGAAATTCCATCACCCCCACCCTGGCCCGCAGCCTGGAGCAAAACGCCCAAAAGGGCCATGAATCCGCCTATGAGGCAACTGCTACCTACGCCAACCAGGGCCAGCTGCTGCTGAAGGCCCAGGTGGGGGAGGAGATGGTCACCCAGTTCGCCAAGGACGCCATGATGAAGGACGTCAAAACCAACGTGGGGATTCAGTTTCTGCCCTCCGTTCCGCCGGAAATCACCTGGGACCCGGGCGAGATGAACATCCGCTATGAGATGGACAAATTGAGCATCGACTGGAAGATGAACGAAGGCGGCTTCGAGTTTACCCCCGGTGACATTGAGTTCACGGTGACCCAGCGGCCGGAGGTGATCGTCAAGTATATCGGCGGTCCCATCTATGTGCCGCCGTCCTCTGATCCCAACTACGAGCCGGTGGACGTAAAAGTGTAAAAAAACAGGAGGAGCCTCAGTGCTGTTTCAAACGAAGTATTTCGGCCAGATTGACTGCGGGGAAGAGGAGCGCATCTCCTTCCCCGACGGTCTTTTCGGCTTTGAAGAGGAGAAGGAATTTTTGCTGCTGCCCTTCCAGGGGAGCGGCGGCACCCTGCTGTGCTTTCAGAGCACGGCCACGCCGGCTCTGGCCTTTGTGGCGGTGAATCCCTTTTCGTACAAACCGGACTATGCGCCAGAGCTGCCCCCCCAGGAGCTGGCGCGGCTGGGGGCGGCGGACAGCAGGGAGCTGTGCTACTATGCCCTGTGCGTGGTTCGGGAGCCGGTGGCGGACAGCACGGTAAACCTGCGCTGCCCCATCGTGGTCAACGACCGGACCCGGCAGGCCGTGCAGACCATTCTGGATACCCCGGAATATGGGATGCGGCATCCTCTGTCTGAGCTCCACAGCCAGAAGGAGGAGGCGCCATGCTGATTTTGCAGCGGAAGGAAGGGGAGTCTGTTCTCATCGGCGACGACATCACAGTGAGCGTGGTGTCGGTGGACTCCGGACGGGTGCGGCTGGCCATCGACGCGCCCAGGAGCGTGTCGATCCTGCGCAGCGAGCTGCGCACAGCGGCGGACACCAACCGGGACGCGGCCCGGGAGGAGGGCTCGCCTCTGGCCCTGCTTGATATTTTAGAAAAATAACAAAAAATAAATGATAAAAAAAGGCCGGTGCGCACTTTACAGGGAAAAAGTGAAGTGGCGCCGGTTTTTTCTATGAAAATTCTGTAAAAAAAACAAGATAGGGTTGATAAAAGTGCTCAACAACTGGTAAAGTTTTCAACGGCCGGAGGCAAATTAACACTTGAATAATCCGGCTGGCTAGGTTATAATAGGGATTGACTTCATGGGCTGTTCTATTTTTTAAAGGACGGCAAAATTGAGGAGGAGCGCAGATGATTGATTGGATGAACAGCAATTCCATGCAGATGCTGCAAAGTTCCATGCGGTATCTCTGGACCAATCAGGCGGTTTTGCTGGACAATATCACCAACGCGGACACGCCAAATTATAAGGTGAAGTACGTGACCTTTGAGGATACCTTCAAGGCCAAGATTGAGGCGGCGGCCTCCCAGGCCAGGCTCCAGAGAGGGGCGATGCGCCGGGCGGTGAGTTTCGACGAGCCGGAGATCAAAGTGGCGGAGGACCAGACCTACCGGATGGACGATAACGGCGTGGATGTGGCCGAACAGCAGATGGAGCTGTACCGGAATACGGTGCAGTCGCAGTATGTGCTGGACTCCATCAACAATAATTTCAGCATTTTGCGCAGCGCCATCCGGGGCTGATTTTCCGGATGTTCATCATATATATTTGAATGAGAGAATAAGGATGTGAGATTGTAATGGCCTTTCTCAGCACCATTGATATTATCGGTTCCGGAATTACGGCCCAGCACCTGCGGCTGGATATTATCTCCGAAAATATCACCAATATGAATACCACCCGCACCGAAGCGGGCGGGCCATACCGGAGAAAAGTGACCGTGTTCCAGGCGGAAAGCGGCAAGGATGCGTTCCGGAACGAGTTGGTTGCGGCTCAGGGGAGAGCGGCGGCGGCCAGCAATGCCGGTTTTGCCCGCACCGCGGGGGTACGCGTGGCGGGAATCATTGAGGACCAATCGGACTTCAAGCTCCGGTATGATCCCACTGACCCGGACGCCAACGAGAACGGCTACGTGGAGCTGCCAAACGTAGACCTGGTGAAGGAGATCGCCGACGGCATGGCGGCCAGCCAGGCGTACAACTCCAATGTGACAGCCTTTAACTTGATTAAAAACGTGATTTCCAAGGGACTTGAGCTTGGAAAGTAAGTACATTGCGCTGGGTTTGTAAGCGGCTGCGCCGTGGGCGTGGGAACTGTTTTCAGACCCGGCTTGTGTGCTGTTTGGGAAATGGATAGAAAAGGAGCCGTATTTTTATGGATATGAATCTGTTGGGAAGCCGGGGGATTCAGCCCCTGTGGGAGACGATGCCCAGCATCAAAGAGCAGCCTCAGACTCAGGCGGCCCCGGAGGGGTCCTTTGCCGACGTGTTCCGCTGGGCCATCGACAATGTGCGGGAGACCGACGCGGAGATGAATAAGGCGCAGTATCTGCTGGCCACCGGGCAGCTGGATAATCCGGCGGAGGTGACCATGGCCAACACCAAGGCGGCGGCGGCGGTGGATCTGCTGGTCCAGCTGCGCAACAAGGCCGTGGAGGCCTACAGCGAGCTGATGCGCATCAGCCTGTAAATATAAAGTAAGCGGGAATACCGGAGGGGTTTGGCTTGGATACAAAGCTGAAAGGTTATTGGGAAAAGGCCAAGGAATTTTTCCAAAAACTGAGTAAAAAAGTGAAAATAGCGCTGGCTGTCGGAGTGGCAGTGCTGCTGGTACTGCTGGTGGCGGGGCTCTTTTGGCTGAACCGTCCGGAGGAGTACGCGGTACTGTTCACCAACCTGGAGTCCGCCGAAGCCACGCAGATTATCTCCTATTTGGATAATGCGGGAATCAGCAGCCGGTTGGAGGGGACGACCATCTACGTGCCCGCCAGCCAGGAGCCCGCCTTGAAGATGCGGCTGGTAATGGAGGGCTATCCTCAGTCGGGCTTCGGCTATGAAACGTATTTGAACGGCCTGAATATAGGCACCACCAATTCTCAGGAGCGCCGGCTCTATATCCTGGCCCTGGCCGAGCGGCTGGAGGCTACCATTTCCACCCTGGACGGGGTGAGCAGCGCCCAGGTGCAGATCTCTGAGGGGGAGGATATGCGGTATGTGCTGGATTCCTCCAACATGACCAAGGCCAGCGCCGCCGTTAAGATTCAGCTTGCTCCCGGACGGGATGAGCTGACCTCGGGAGAGGCCGACGGCATCCGGCTGCTGATTTCTCGGTCGGTCCAGGGCCTGGATGTGGAAAATGTGGCGATTATAGATAACAAGGGCCATACATACACCGACGTAAGCGATATCGGGGAACTGAGCGACGGCACCTCCCTGAAGCTGAAGTTTGAGGAATGGGCGGCTAACCGTATTCGGAATGAAATTTACAACGCCCTGCGCGGCCCCTTCGGAGAGGGCAACGTGGATATCGGCGTGTCTGTGACCGCGGATGTAAGCGTGCGGGTGCGGGAGATTGAGTCCTTTACCCATCCGGATATGATCGGCGAGGACGGCGAGGGCGTCATCGGGCAAAAATACTGGCTGGACCAGCTGGTTCGGGACGGAGAACTGCCCCAGGGCGGCGTGCCCGGCACCAGCACCAACTCGGATTTAAACAATTTTAACGACTATATGGAGGACTTGCTCCAGGACCCCGGCGAGAATAACTCGGTGATCAACTCCGGGCAGACGGACTATCAGAATCCCACAACCACCGAGCAGGAGAAGGGCGTCGCCGGTACGATTACCGACGTAAGCGTTGCCGTCTCCGTCAACCACGAAAACGACGGCTCCATCAACGAGGAGGAGTTGCGGGCCCATGTGGCCCGGGCGGCGGGCATTCTGCCGGAGCAGGAAGAAAAAGTACATATCTGGATCACGCCATTCTACAACTTCGAGGAGCCGCCGGCGGTCTCCGGCAACCCCTTCCGGACGGTGCCTACCTGGGCGCTGTACGCGGCAGTAGCCGGCCTGATCCTGTTCATTATCCTGCTGGCGGTGATTCTCAGCATCAGCAAGAAGCGCCAGAAGCAGCGGGAGAAGGAGATGCTGGCCGCACTGGGCGAAGCGGAAGCCGCCGCATTGGCGGAGGCCGCCGCGGCAGGCGGAGCCGGGAACCCGATGGCGCCGCCCCAGACCGGCGCGGACATCATGGATATCAACGCAGAGAAGAGTATGGAGCTGCGTAAGACAGTACGGCAGTTTGTAAACAACAACCCGGAGATCGCGGCTCAGATGCTCAAGACCTGGCTGAGAGGAGGGGAGGAGAATGCCTGAGGCAAAAACAGCGGCGGCAGCCACAGAAAAGCTCCCCATGGAGCTGACTAATTCCCAGAAGGCGGCAGCCGTGGTCGTCTCCCTGGGCGCTGACAAAGCCTCCCAGCTCTATCAGCATATGGAGCCGGAGGATGTGGAGGTCCTCACCTTAGAGGTAGCCCGGCTTGGAATGCTCAATTCCGAGACCACGGAGATGGTGCTCACCGAGTTTTACCAGAGCTGTATGACCAACAAGGCGGTCACGGAGGGCGGACTGGAGTATGCCCGAGCGGTGCTGGAAAAGGCGTTCGGCTCTCAGGCGGCCGCCAGCCTGCTGGAAAAGGTGACCAAGTCCCTGAAGCGCCGGGAGTTCGATTTCCTGAACAAGGCGGATGTAAAATCCCTGTTCTCCGCCTTGCAGCATGAGCGGCCCCAGACCATGGCGCTGGTGCTGTCCTATGTAGATCCGGACAAGGCGGCGGCGGTCATCGAGCAGCTGGAGCCCCAGCGCCAGATCAACGTGGTGGAGTCGATCGCCACCATGGAGAGCGCCTCCCCGGCGGCCATCAAAATCATTGAGACTGAGATGGAGCGCAAGTTCTCCAGCATCATTACCAGTTCCAACGTGAAGGTGGGCGGCATAGACTATGTGGCCGGCATTATGAACAACCTGGACCGGTCCAGCGAAAAGCGCATTTTCGACGGGCTGTCTGAGCACAACGACGAGCTGGCCGAGGAGATCCGCAAGCGGATGTTCGTATTCGAGGACATCATCACCATGGACGACCGCTCGGTGCAGCGCTTTGTCCGGGACTGCGACCCCAGAGACCTGGTGCTGGCCCTCAAGTCGGCCAACGCGGAGGTGTCCAACAAGCTCTTTGCCAATATGTCCGCCCGTATGGCGGAAAGCATCCGGGACGACCTGGAAATCACAACCAACGTCCGAATGAAGGACGTAGAGGACGCCCAGCAGCGTATCGTAAGTGTGATCCGTGACCTGGAGGAGAAGGGTGAGATCATCATCCTGAAGGGCGGAAAGGACGATATCATTGCGTAATATCCTGAAAGGGGTGCTAGGCCCCAAGGCGGAAGCCTATATATTTCCCAAGGCGGAGGACCTCCAGTTTGAGGAGTTCCAGCCGGAGGGGGAGGAATTTGCGCCGCTGATTCCCGAAGAAAGCCTGCCTCCCCCGGAGGAGCCCTCCTTTGAGGCGCGGATTCCCCCGGAGCCGGAGGAGGCCCCGCCTCCCCCCGAGGAGAAGCAGGAGAGCCAGGGGCCGGTGCAGTACGCCCAGCTCCAGGCAGAGCTGATTTTGAAGCAGGCCCGGGAGGATGCAGAGCGGATTCTGGAGGAGGCCCGGCAGCAGGCCGGGGAGGAGTCCGAGATGGTCCGGGCGGGCGCCCGGGACGAAGGATACCGGGAGGGCTATGCTCAGGGCCTGGCTAACGCCGTGGAGGAGGGCAAGAAGGACCGTGAGGTCCAGGCGGCCCGCCTGGAAGAGGACGTGAAGCGTTTTTTGGAGAAGGCCGCTCTGGCTCGGGATGAGATGCTGTCCCAGAGCCAGGACGAGCTGCTGGACCTGTGCATCGCCGTGGCGGAGAAAATCGTCCGGGTGAGCCTGAAGAGCAGCAGTGAGGTCATTGCAAAAATGATCCAGACCGCCACGGAGAAGCTCAAACGTCAGGAGTGGGTCCACATCTATATTGCCGGGTGCGACGCCAAGGGAATCGCTCAGATTTCCCCGGCGCTGACCACCTCCCTGGGGGCCCTGTCCGAGCACATCAAAATTGTCCCCATGGGGGACGACGAGGCGGGAACCTGTATTGTGGAGACTCCGGCGGGTATTATCGACGCCAGCGTATCCACCCAGTTATCCAATATCAAAGATATTTTGAAGGAGAGGCTGTGAGCAGAGCCGGGAGGTGATGGATGTGTTTCGGGAACTGATCCCCCACGTCAATAACGCGGAGACGATCAGCCGGACGGGGAAGATCGAAAACATCGTGGGTATGTCCATCGAAGCCTCCGGCGGCCGGGCCGCCATCGGCGACATCTGCCGCATTTACAGCGGCGAGTCCGGCGGGCAGGTGCCAGCGGAGGTGGTGGGCTTTAAAAACGACCATATCCTGCTCATGCCCTACGCCAATATGAGCGGTATCTCTGCCGGAAATTTCGTGCGGAACACCGGCAAACGCCTCTCCCTTCCCGTGGGACCCTTCCTGCGTGGGAGGGTAATCAACGCCCTTGGCCAGCCCATCGACGGTCTGGGGCCCTTTGAGCGGGGGGAGACCTTCTGCATCGAAAACGGCTATATCAACCCCCTGGCCCGCCCTCCCATCCGGGAACGGATGGAATTCGGTGTAAAAGCCATTGACAGCACCCTTACCATCGGCAAGGGCCAGCGTATCGGGATCTTTGCCGGTTCCGGCGTGGGAAAATCCACCCTGATGGGCATGATTGCGAAAAACGTGAAAGCGGACATCAATGTCATTGCCCTGGTAGGAGAACGCGGCCGGGAAGTTCTGGAGTTCATGCAGAAGGACCTGGGCGAAGAGGGGATGCGCCGGTCCATCCTGGTGGTGGCCACCTCCGATCAGCCCGCTATGCTGCGCATGAAGTGCCCCAGCGTGGCCACCGGAATTGCGGAATATTTCCGGGATCAGGGATATGACGTGCTGCTGATGATGGACTCCCTCACCCGGTTCGCTATGGCCCAGCGGGAGATTGGCCTGGCCATCGGGGAGCCTCCCGTGGCCCGGGGATACACCCCGTCAATCTACGCGGAGCTGCCCAAGCTGCTGGAGCGCAGCGGCAACTTTGAAAGAGGGTCCATCACCGGGGTGTACACCGTGCTGGTGGAGGGGGACGACACCAACGAGCCCATCGCCGACACGGTCCGGGGCATCCTGGACGGGCACATTGTCCTGTCCCGAAAGCTGGCAAACAGCAACCACTTTCCGGCCATCGACGTGGGGGCAAGCATCTCCCGTCTGATGGTGGAGATCGTCTCCCCGGAGCACCGGCAGCTGGCCTCTCAGCTCCGGGACGTGATGGGAATTTATGAGAAGAACGCGGACCTGGTGTCCATCGGCGCCTACAAGACGGGAACCAATCCCAAGCTGGATTACGCACTGAGTAAAATTGATTCCATCAACCAGTTTTTGCAGCAGGGGATCGACGAGTCGTTCTCCTACGAGGAAAGCTTGGCAGAGCTGAGAAGAATTATAAAGCGGTGAAGATGTAAGATATGAAAAAATTCCGATTTTCGCTGGATACCGTTTTGGACTACAAGCAGCAGGTGCTGACGTCCCTGCAATCGGAGTACGGAGCCGCCCAGCTCCGGGTCCGGCAGCAGGAGGAGGTTCTGGAGCAGACCGAGCGGGCCCACCGGGAGCTGAACGAGGAGTTCACCCGCCGCCGGGCCGAGGGCATCACCATCAAGGACGCGGTGATGCTGGAGGGCGGCCTGCGGGTGTTGGAACGGGACATCGACCGGGAGGCCCAAAAGCTTCTGAAGCTGCAAAAGCAGGCGGAGGAAAAGCGGGAAGAGATGGTGGAGGCAAAAAAGGAGACCTCCTCTCTGGAAATGCTCCGGGACAAAAAGCTGGAGCAGTACCGCAAGGAAGAAGCAAAACAGGACGAGCTGTTCATTGAGGAGGTTGTAGCGACGGCCCGGGCCATGGCGGCACTGGGCGCATAAAAAACCAAAGGGGGTCATAGACAGAAAGGAGGTGAGAACAATGCAGTTTGCCAACACAGGTCCGTTCTGTGATATCCAAGTGCGGCATGACCCCAAGTTCTACGAGAACCACAACCCCAATTCCGTGGAAAACCGGCTGGACTGGAACCCCAGCGAGACCTTCAAGCAATATCTGATGGCTGTGAAGGACCGCCGGAGCAAGCAGGAGTCCCAGCAGACCGAGGACGCGCTGATGGCAGTCATCGACAGCATGAACGCGTCGGAGGAGGAGAGCGGCGCGGCCCGGGACCGGGCGGTAACAGGCGCGCTGCGAAGGGCCAGCCGGGCGATCTCGGAGGAGACGGACGGTCGGGAGGACCCCACCGGGAACCCCTGCGTCCAGATCATCCTGGCCTGCCTGGGCGACCGGGTGCGGCTGGAAATGAGCGACGAGATCCAGGAAGAGCACGAGAAACAGATGGAACAGCTCGAGAAGCAGGAGGATACCTTGAAAGGAGGTGAGAGCAATGAATGTGACAGACCAGTTCATGATGCAGCAGATGCAGCAGATGGCCAATGGAATGGCGAGTATGCCCAAGACTCCGGCCAGCGTGAAGCAGGAGGCCAATGAGACCTTCCAGGACCTGATCCAGAAGAAGCAGCAGGAGGTGGTCCAGAGCGAGAAGGAGATAATTCCCGACAAGAAGGTCCCCCAGCAGGACGGACAGAACGCCGGGGAAAAGACGGAGACCCAGGAGCCCACCGTGCAGGAGCCCCAGCAGGATGCGGCCGCCACGGAGGATCAGACCCTGGCGGAGACAGGCTATATCCCCGCGGAGCTTCTTCTGGCGGGACAGCTGGTGCAGCCCCAGGTGGAGGCGCCGGTGGAAACCGTGGAGACCGCTGTCCCCGTTGTGGAAGCGGAGGGAAGCGCCGGGCTGGCCGTACAGCCGGAGATGCCCCAGGAGACTGCCGTGCAGGACCAGGACGTGCAGCCCCAGTTGCAGCAGCAGGAGCAGAAGCCCGAGAGCTTCGGCGCACAGCTGAAGGAGGCCGCCCAGCCCCAGCAGGCCCAGACGGGGGAGGAGGTCCAGACCCAGGTGCGGACTGAGGTTGTGGAGAAGGCCCAGGTCGTGGAGCAGCCCCAGGAGCAGGAGGACGCGGAAGTTCTCAGCGCCCAGGAGGCCCCCGAGACCCCGCTGTTCCGGGACGTGGAACGCGCTCCCATTAAGGTGGGCGAGCCCGAGCAGGTGGACACCCAGAAGCCCGATTTGGACGCGCAGATGGCCCAGAAGATCCAGCAGGCCCTTCAGCAGGGGGCACAGCGGGTGGAAATCCGCTTGACCCCTGAAAATTTGGGGAGCCTGACCATCCAAATGACCCGGAATGTGGACGGCAGCTTACAGGTGGTGCTGCATACCGCCAATGACAAGGCCATGAGCCTGCTCAGCCAGCACGCGGAGCAAATGACCGTTTTACTCCAGGGCAGCGGCCAGCAGGTACAGCTGGAGGTGCGGCAGAACGGTGAAAGCCAGCAGGCCCAGCAGGACAATCAGCAGCAGCAACAGCAGGCCGACCCCGACGGGCGCAACCAGAACCAACAGCGCCAGCCCAGGGAACAGCAGCATCACAGCAGCCAGGACTTTATGCAGCAGATGCGGCTGGGCCTGATTTCCACCCAGGAAGGAGTGTAATCTAACATGAGTTCGATCAGCGACAGTATGCTTGACATTCTGGTCAACACCGGCAAAACAGGAGCCACCCAGAGCGGCAGCGACCGGTATAATCCCGACAACATTACCAAAAAAGACCCCGGCGAGCTGTCCTTTACGGATATGCTTCAGCTGATGGTGGCCCAGTTCCAGAACCAGACCATTGACAACACCGCCGACACCAGCGATATGATGAACCAGCTCACGCAAATGACCTCTGTGCAGGCCATGACCGCCATGACCACCAGTATGGAGTCCCTGGTGAAGTCCAACACCCTGAGCTACGGCGCGTCCCTGGTGAACAAAGAGGTAACCGTGGGCGTGTACAATGAGGAAACCAAGAAGTACGACGAGCTCTACGGCACGGTAGAGGCCATGGGTATGTACAACGGCGAGCCCGTGATCTTCATCGAGGGAAAGAGCTATCCTCTGAGCAACGTGATGGCCGTGGGCAGGCTGCCCGAGCCCCAGGAGCCCGAGGAGGGCGAAGGGGAAGGCGAGGGCGAAAGCGAAGGGACCCCCACCGTGCCCGACGAGGACGCCAAGGGCTAGAAAGGATAGGATCGAGCCATGATCGACCGCATCACCCCAATCTCCCAGATTCAGCGCATTGCGGAGATTCAAAAGGCCCAGCAGATGCAGCCGGTCCGCCAGTCCCTCTCCAGCGGCGAGACCGCCCGGGAGGCACAGGCACAGCAGGGCTTCGGCGCGCTGCTTCAGCAGGAGCTGGACAGAGCCGCGGGAGGCCGGAGCATCGCCTTCTCCAAGCACGCGCTCAACCGGGCTGCGGAACGGGGCATCGAAGTGACCCCGGCGCTGATGAATCAGCTGGCGGATTCGGTGGAGCGGGCGCAGGCAAAGGGCGCGACCAATATTTTGGCCATTGCAACGGACCGGGCCTTTATCATCAACGTACCCAACGGGCGCGTGATTACCACTATGTCCCAGGACGAAATGCGGGAAAACATTTTTACAAACATCGACGGCGCTGTGCTCCTGTAACACACAGAAAGCAGGACCTTTCAAGGATGCTTTGGCTCCCCGCCCGACTGGCGGGGGGCCGGCAGCGCCGGAAAACGCAAAAAAGGAGATTATCAGCGATATGACTGGAGCAATGTATGCGGGCATTTCCGGATTGAAAACCCATATGCAAAACCTGAACGTCATCGGCCACAACCTGGCCAACGTGAACACCTACGGCTATAAGTCCCAGCGGATGATTTTCCGTGAGTCCCTGTACGGCACCACCGTGGCGGGCAGCAACGGCACGGAGATTCGCGGCGGTGTGAACCCCTCTCAGATCGGCTACGGCGTTCAGGTGGGCACCATTGACCTGAATATGAGCACTTCCACCTATACCCCCACCGGTTACCCCATGGATTGCATGGTGAACGGCGACGGATTCTTCCTGGTGGGCGACAAGGATTCCTACCAGGGGATTGAGAGTGTGGAGGATTTGACGAAGTTTGATTTGACCCGTCTGGGCGACTTCAACTTTGACCCCAATGGCTATCTGGTAGACGGCGCCGGCCGGGTTGTGTACGGCTTTGCTTCGGTGCAGAACCCCGCCTTTGACACCACGAAGCCCCCGAGCAAGGACAATCCCCAGACGATTATCAGTACCCAGCTGGTCCCCCTGCGTCTGCCTCTGGCGGCGGCAGAGCCTAATGCTGTCAACGGGGGCCTGCCGGCTGGCGCGACGGAACCTCTGTGGCAGGCTGGTGCGGCGGTGTATGATGTCTTGAATAAAAATCCGAATGCTACAGCCAATGCCGCGACTGGCGCCACGAATATGAGCCCGGAGGATATTTTTACAAAGGATACGACGACCGGCGAATTCACTAATACACTTAATACAGGCTTGGGCACTGGTGATGCCGGTCCCCAAGTAAAACCCACGATGGGAGTGCCCAATACCCAGGGTGCCCGCGTTCAGCTGAACAGCATCAAGATTGGCGAAAACGGCGTTATCCAAGGCACCAACGAGAAAACCGGTGAGACAGTTACCATTGGCTGCCTGGCTATTGCCCGGGTGGTGAACCCCGACGGCGTGACCCACCAGGACGGCCCCTATTACAAGGCCATGGAAGGCTCCGGCGATATTGCGGTGGGTACCCCCGGCGGCACGGTCTCGGGCTACCTGAACAACGTGACGCAGGGCGGTAAGGTGGAGAACCAGCTGGGCAAGAGTTCCACGGTCCGTTCCAACGGCCTGGAGGCATCCTCTGCCGACGTGGCCACTGAGTTTGCCTCTATGATTACCACCCAGCGCGGCTATCAGGCCAATACCCGCCTGATTACTGTCACCGACTCCATGCTGGAGGAATTGGTGAATATGAAGCGCTAAGGCTGATTTTTACTGAACCGCCATTTTCTGCCGGGCGGCCTCTGGCCGCCCGCAGAAGGGCGTGGAAGCACCTGTCGGGCCGCCGTGGTGGACGGCCCCCAAGAATACATTTTGCGTCGCTGGCCCGGTTTTCACCGGAGAAGGAGGGTACGTTATGATCAAATTGACCAAACGCAATCACGAGAAATTTCTGGTGAACCATCTCCAGATTGAGTGCATCGAAATGATCCCCGAGTCCAAAATCGTGATGATGAACCGCGATTACTTCATTGTGCGGGAGACTCCGGAGGAGATCGTGGCGAAAATCGCAGAGTACACGGCCAAGGTGAAGGACGTGTACCGGGAGATTACCGTAACAGATGCGCGTTGAGCCCCGGGGCCTCGAGCGGAGGGGCCCCCTTTGGGGGCGCGTGTGACAGAAGTTAAAGAGGCGGCTTTGCCTGCTGTCACATGCGCCCGGAAAGAAAGAATGCGAATTTTGAGTGGGTGAGAGCAAAATGAATATTACTTATATTGTTGGCTTCGTCGGCGCGCTTGCCGTTATGATTGTCGGTATGATGTTCGGTTCCGACCCGACTACGGGCAACTTCAAGCTTCTGCCCGGCCAGATCATGAACTTCGTGGACCCGGCCAGTATCTTTATCACCATCGGCTGTACCATCTTCATTGTGGTGGCCTGCTTCCCCGGCAGCACGCTGGCCAGCATCCCCAAGCACTTTGCTATCATGCTGAACACCAAGAAGTATAACCCCATGTCCTACATCGACCAGCTGGTAGAGCTGGCCCAGGTGGCCCGTAAAAACGGCCTGCTGGCCCTGGAGGAAATGGGCAACCAGCAGACAGACCCCTTCTTTAAGCAGTGTATTATGCTGATTGTGGACAACAACGACGCTGACCAGGCCCGTGAGATCATGATTAACGACATTGAGCAGTCCTCCGCCCGGCATGAGGACGCGGCCGCCCTGTATGACAAGGGCAGCTCCGTGGCCCCGGCCTTCGGCATGGTGGGTACGCTGGTGGGTCTGATTAATATGCTGAAAAACATGAACCTGTCCGGCGACGGAGCCAGCTCCATCGGCAACGACATGGGCACCGCCCTGATTACCACCCTGTACGGCTGCGTACTGGCCCACATGGTCTTTGGACCCATTGCCGCAAACCTGCGTAAGCGGGATGAGGAAGAAGTGCTGTGTAAAATGATTATCGTGGAGGGCGTAATGTCCATCCAGGCCGGCGCGAACCCCAAGTTCCTGCGGGAAAAGCTGATGACCTTCATCGAGGAAAAGAAGCGCAGCGAGGACGGCGGCGGCGGCAAAAAGTCCAAGAAAAAGGATGAAGGATAAGGAATCATGAATATTAAAAAGAAGAAAGGCGGAGAAGGCGGCGCCAACTGGATGGATACCTACGGCGACATGGTTACCTTGCTGCTGTGCTTCTTCGTGCTGCTGTACTCGATGTCTACCATCGACGAAAAAAAGTGGCAGATGATCGTCATGAGCTTTAACCCCAACGTTACAGCGATTCCGGAACAAAGCATTCCCCAGGGCCCGGAGGGCAACAACAGCAGCGGCGGCGGCCCTGGCGACGCTCCCACTGAGGACGAGATGGAAGAGATTCTCAATGATATGTATCTGGCGCTCCAGGATTATATCAGCGAAAACGATCTGTCCAGCAGCGTTGCGGTTACCCAGGGAGAGGGCTATGTGTTCCTCACCTTCCGGGACGCGGTGTTCTTCGGCCCGAACAGCTCCGTTTTGCTGGAGGAGGGCAAGGAGGTGCTGCGGGAGGTGGCCCCCCTGTTCCTGAACGCCCAGGAGTACATCCAGGAGATCCGGATTATGGGCCATACCGCCCGTGAAATCGCCACAGAGCCCAACAGACCCGTAATTGACCGCACCCTGTCCGCCGGTCGGGCCGCCCAAGCGGGCGCGTTCCTGACGGATGCGGGGCTGGATGGCGCGAAGATCATCACTGTGGGCTACGGCGAGTGGCGGCCCATCGACACCAACGAGACCGCTGAGGGCAAGGCCCATAACCGCCGGGTGGAGATTATGGTCACCGGCACGTCGCTGGAGGAGAAGCTGCAAAGCGGCCTTCAGGAATATGAGGTCGTGGTGGACCAGGCCCGGGAAGAGATCCGGGAAGGTTGGGGCCTTACCACCGAGTAAATTTTAGGAACGAGAGGGGCTTTACGCAATGCCTGAAGTATTATCACAAAGCCAGATAGATGCTCTTCTCGCCGCAGCGCGCAGTGGAGAAATGGACCTGGATGCGGATTCGTCCAAGGAAAAACAGGAAAAGAAATACCGCAAATACGACTTTTACAGTCCCCGGAAGTTTACCACCGACCGCCTGAAGATGCTCAACAGTATTTTTGAGAGCTACAGCCGGGTCATTAACTCCCGGATCAACGGATTGCTCCACGCCAACTGTGAGATTGAGGTAGAGTCGGTGGAGGAGCAGCGCTACCACGAGTTCTCCAACGCCCTGACGGAGAGCGATGTACTGAGTCTGGCGGATATCAACCTGGCGGAATTGCAGGAGGAAACTCCGATCCTGTTTCATTTGGATACGCCGGTGACGCTGAGTATGCTGGACCGCCTGATGGGCGGCGAAGGAGAGCCGGACCCCCAGCTGCCCTCCAACTACAACATGACCGACCTGGAATTGCAGATGTACGAAAACATTATCCGGGACCTGGTCAGCCCCCTGGGCAGCAGCTGGGAAAATTATATCTCCCTGCAATTTGAATATGTGCGCACAGAGGTGAATCCCACGCTGGTGCAGCTGATCGGCTTTGACGAGACAGTGGTCATTGTGGGCCTCACGGTGAAGTTCCCCAACATCACCGGCCGGCTGAGCGTTTGCCTGCCGGGCAATATGCTGGCCAATATATTTACGGAGATTGCCAAGAGCTCCAGCCGCCGGGTCACCGGTGAGGACAAATCGGAGGAGATCTTCGACAACCTGCGGGAATCCGAGCTGGAGATTGTGGCCGAGCTGGCCCGTACCCACCTGCTGCTCAGTGACATTTACCATTTGAATGTGGGCGATGTGGTGGACATCAAGCGGCCAAAGGATTCGGTTGTATACCTGAACATCGGCGGCCGGCGATGGTTTGACGGCAAAATGGGGGTATATAACAAACAGATGACCGTCAAGGTCGGGGAAACCTACATCAAGGCGTAGAGAAGGAGCAGATATCGGATGGAACAAAATGTTTTAAGCCCAGTGCTGATCGACGCCATCGGCGAGATTATGAATATCAGCCTTGGCTCCTCTGCCACCGCCGTTTCCAATATGCTGGATCACCGGGTGGACATCACCACCCCCACGGTAAGCGTCGTCAATGCGGAGGATTTTGAGCTGGGAGATGTGGACCCGGCGATTGGCGTTGAGATTAAGTATGTCTCCGGCCTGGAGGGCAGTAACGTCATGATGCTCAAACGCAGCGACGTGAAAGCCATGGTGGACATCCTGCTGGGCTCGGAGACGCCGGACGAAGAATTCCAGTTGGACGAGTTAAGCGTCAGCGTGGTGTGTGAGGTTATGAACCAAATGATGGGTTCGGCCTCCACCGCCCTGTCGGACTTCCTGGGACGGATGGTAAATATCTCCACCCCGGAGTCCTTTGAGCTGACCGACCTGGAAGCGTTTAAGCAGGAGCACTTCCCGGCGGCCCATGGCCCCATTGTTGTGGTTCGTTTCCAGTTGAAAATTGAGGGAATCCTGGAAAGTGAATTCATGAACGTAATGTCCGTGGAGCTGGCCAAGGAACTGGTGGCGGGCTTCGGCCTGGAGATTGAGGAGGAGGGGGCGGCCGCTCCGGCCCCGGCCCCCGCCCCTGCCGCTCCGGCCCCGGCACCGGCACCGGAGCCCTCCAGCGGCGGGGTGATGAGCCAGGAGGAGATTGAGCGGATGCTGGCCGGAGGGGTGCCGGACGCCCCGGCGGCTCCTGCCCCGGCGCCGGCTCCCGCAGGCGGCGGCGGAGTGATGAGCCAGGAGGAAATCGAGCGGATGCTAGCCGGAGGAGTGCCGGACGCACCGGCGGCTCCCGCCCCCGCGCCGGCAGCGCCAGCCCCGGCGGCTCCCGCCGCCACTGCCGCACCGCCGCAGATGCCCCCCATGCCGCAGATGTCCCCGGCAGGGCAAATGCCCCAGTATCCTTACCCCTATCCGCCCTATCCCTATCCGCCTTATCCCTATCCCCCCCAGCCGGAGCCCAAGCGCATCGACGCCAAACCGGCCAAGATGCAGGAACTCTCCCCGGAGAGCAAGCTCAACGAAGAGCAGCGCTCCAATTTGGACCTGATTATGTCGGTTCCGCTGGAGGTTTCGGTGGAGATTGGACGGACCCGCCGGAAGGTGCAGGATATTCTGTCCTTCTCGAAGGGCTCGCTGGTGGTGTTGGATAAGCTGGCCGGCGATCAGGTGGACCTGTTTGTTAATGGACAGTGCGTGGCCCGGGGCGACGTGGTGGTCATTGAGGATAATTTTGGCATTCGTATCACAGAGATCCTGCAAAAGCCCGATATTAACGAGCTGACACAATTTTAAATAAATATTTTTAGGTAAAGGATGGATAATCATGGCTAAGATTATGATGGTTGACGATGCCGCTTTTATGCGCAAAGTGATCAAGGACGCCTTGAGCAAGGCTGGTTACACCGATTTGCATGAGGCAGTAGACGGCGCGGATGCGTTTGAGAAGTACAAGGAGCTCAAGCCCGACCTGGTGCTGATGGACATTACCATGCCCAACATGGACGGCCTGGAGGCGCTGAAAGCCATCCGGGGCTTTGACGCCAACGCAAATGTGGTGATGTGCTCCGCGATGGGACAGGAGACCATGGTCATTGACGCCATTCGCTCCGGCGCAAAGGACTTTATCGTAAAGCCCTTCAAGCCCGAGCGCGTGCTTAAGACTGTTACCTCCATCGTGGGAGAGCCCTGACCCATGCGGCCAGAGGACCTGCTTTCTCTGCTTGGAATTCTGGCCGTTATGGCCGGCATTCTGGCGGGCGCGTACTATTTCACCCGCTGGGCCGGCAGAGGACTGGGGACGCTCCCCGGTATGGGAAGCCAGAACCTGCGGGTCCTGGATCGGATCAGCCTGGGCCGGGACCAGTCGATGCTGGTGGTGCGGGCAAACAAACGCTATTTTCTGGTGGGCGCCGCCCCCTCCGGGGTGAGCCTGCTGGCAGAGCTGTCCCCGGAGGAGGGGGCAGCCTGGGAGCACCCAGCCCCAACAGAGGGAGGGGTGCGGCCTGGGCCTGGTGAGGGATTTCAGCAGCTGTTCCAGAAAATTTCGCAGAAAAAGAAGGACTGAAGGGAGGGAACAGCTTGACGGACGCAATCATCAATGTCAATGGAGATCAGGTGCAGAGTCTGGAGATTATTCTCTTTATGGGACTTCTGTCCATCCTGCCCTCCCTGATTATCATGATGACCAGCTTCGGGAAGTTCATTATCTCTCTCTCCTTCCTGCGTACTGCCATGGGCACCCAGCAGACCCCGCCCAACATGATCCTGGTCGGTATGGCCCTGATTTTGACCTTTTTCGTGATGAACCCTACCCTCTCGCGGATCTATGCGGAGGCGTATGTGCCTTATGCAGAGGGGGAACTGGGCATGGAGGAGTTTTTCGATACCGCTCAGGTGCCCCTGAAGGAGTTTATGGCACGCAACAGCGACCCCTCCGCCGTGAGCATCTACTGCTCTCTGGCAGGCGTTACCGCGCCGGAGGATCTGACAGATCTCCAGCAAAGGGTGCAGCTGCCCCTGCGGGTGATTATGCCCGCTTTCGTGACCAGTGAGCTGAAGGAGGCATTTACCATCGGGTTCCTGGTCTATCTACCCTTCATGCTCATTGATGTGGTGGTGTCCTCCACCTTGATGTCCATGGGTATGATTATGCTGCCTCCGGCAATGATCTCCACCCCCTTCAAGCTGTTGTTCTTTATCCTGCTCAATGGCTGGGAATTGGTGTTTACTACGCTGGTCAAGAGCGTACACTGAAAGGAGCCGAGATGGATACCTCTCTGATTACCGACGTACTGCGGGAGGGAATGTGGGTGGTCATTCAGATCGCCGCACCGATGCTGCTGCTGAGTATGTTTGTGGGCATTGTGCTGGCGGTTTTTCAGGCCGTGACCCAGATCCATGAGCAGACGCTCTCCTTTGTGTTCAAGCTGACTGTTGTGGTAAGTATTCTGCTGCTGAACGGCGGCTGGATGATGGATAAGCTGATTGAGTACGCTGAGAGCCTGTACGCCTTGATTCAGGCGTAGGCAGGGAGACGATACCATGCTGAACTGGGAGGCGTTGACCCTCTTTCTCCTGATTAATATGCGGATGACGGGCTTTGTGGTCCTAAACCCTCTGATTGGACGCCGGGGTACGCCCGGCGTGGTCCAGGCAGGGATAATTATGGTGCTGTCTGTGACGGTGTTCAGTATCTGGAGCGGGGGCGTGGCTATGCCTGCCACCCTGCTGGAGCTGGCGCTGCGGCTGTTGCTGGAATTTGTCCTGGGCTATATACTGGGTCTGGCAGTCAATATTTTCCTCTATATTCCCCTGTTGGCAGGCGGAATGGTAGATGTGCAGATGGGTATGTCCATGGGCAGTACCTATGACCCGGGCAGCCAGAGCTCCATCACGGTTACCGCGCATATCCTCAACGCCCTGATGATTCTGCTGTTTTTCGCCGCGAACGGACACCATACACTGTTCCGGATTCTGCTTACCTCCGGAGAGCTGGTGCCTTTTGGAGCTGTCCGGCTCCCGCCCCACCTGGCCAGTGTGATGGTGGAGCTGTTCGCCGCGTGCAGCGTACTGGGCGTGAAGCTGTGTATGCCCATTTTGATGGCGGAGGTACTGGGCCAGATCGGAATGGGGATTTTAATGAAGGTAATCCCCCAAATCAACGTGTTCGCCATCAACATTGAGTTGAAGGTGATTCTCGGCCTGCTCCTGCTGCTGGTCCTGATGGCTCCCATAAGCGAGTTTCTGCTGGCTGCGGAGAATCAGATGCTGGCGGAGCTGCAAAGGCTGCTGGCCCTGGCCGGCGGCTGACCCTTTCGATAGGGCAAAGGGGGGATTGAGCCAATGCCCGGGGAGTCCAAAACCGAAAAGGCAACACCGAAAAAGCGAAGAGACGAACGAAAAAAAGGCAACGTTCTCATGAGCCGGGACGCCGTTCCGGTAGCGACGCTGTTTGGTGCTGCACTCACCCTTTGGGTGCTGTCCGACTGGATTATCGGGCATTTGAGCGGCTTTTTCTACTACTGTCTGGATCTGATCACTCTGGGTGACTCCAATCTGCTGGAGAATATTCTGCCCCAGATTATTCTGCGGGGACTGCAGGTTGTGGTATACTGTGTGGGGCCGCTGGCGGCGCTGAGTATTCTTCTGGCGGTGTCCATCACCTTTTATCAGACCAAGCTGCTGGTAACCACAGAACCCATCAAGCCCAAGCTGAGTAAGCTCAACCCCCTGCAGGGGATCAAGCGGCTGTTTTCTCTGCGCAGCTTGGTAGAGGCCCTGAAAAATATCTTAAAAATCGGGATTCTGCTCTACATCATTTATCTGTATTTCGTGGGAATGCTGGGCAGTTTTGGGCGGTTTTTGGATATGGAGCTGACCCAGACCTGTCAAATTCTGTTTCAGGACGCCTTTAATCTGGTTATGCAGATCGCCCTGGCGTTTTTGGTCCTGGCTTTCTTTGACTACCTCTATCAGTGGTGGGACTTTGAGCGTCAGCTGAAGATGTCCAAGGAAGAGATCAAAGAGGAGTATAAGCAGACGGAAGGCGACCCCAAAATAAAGAGCAAGATTAAAGAGAACCAGAGAAAGATGGCCATGTCCCGGATGATGCAGCAGGTGCCCAAGGCGGACGTGGTGATCCGAAACCCCACCCACTACGCTGTGGCCCTGCGCTATCACCCGGAGGAGGACAACGCCCCGATTGTGCTGGCTAAGGGTATGGACGAATTGGCCCTGCGCATCGTGAAGGTTGCGGAGGAGAGCAGCGTGGCCGTGATGGAGAATGTTCCCCTGGCCCGGGCCCTCTACGCCCAGGCGGAGGTCAACTGGGAAATTCCCCCGGACCTGTACGGCCCGGTGGCGGAAGTGCTGGTCTATATCTTGAAGCTGGATAAAAAGCCGGCTCCGAAGAGTCAACCGCTGTAAGCCAAACTTGAAGGAAAGGATGACACCATGCGGCGTATTTTTCAAAACAGCATAGCGCTTATGGTAGTGGTCATCGTTTTGTTCCTGGTCATTCCCCTGCATGAAACATTCCTTGACATCCTGATCATTACAAACATCTCTATTTCCATCGTGATTCTGCTGATTACGATGACCATCTCCGACGCGCTGGAGTTTTCGATTTTCCCTTCTCTGCTGCTGATTACCACGCTGTTCCGGCTGGGACTGAACGTGTCCACCACCCGGGCCATCCTGGGCTTTGACGGCGGCAGCAGCGCCCCCGGTACGCCGGTCATTCAGACCTTTGGTAATTTGATTACCCAGGGGAATATTGTTCTGGGTATTATCATCTTTATTATCATTGTGCTGATGCAATTCATCGTTATCACCAAGGGTGCGGAGCGCGTGGCCGAGGTGGCGGCCCGGTTCACCCTGGACGCTATGCCCGGCAAGCAGATGGCCATCGACGCGGACCTGTCCTCCGGCCTCATTGACGAGCAGCAGGCCCGGCTCCGCCGGGACAAGATCCAGCGGGAGGCCGATTTCTACGGCGCCATGGACGGTGCCACCAAGATCGTCAAGGGCGACGCCACCATGTCCCTGATTATCACAGCCGTCAACCTGATTGGCGGTATCATTATTGGGTCGATCAATGGCGTGGGCGACCTGGGCACGGTGGCCCAGACCTACTCGATCGCTACCATCGGTGACGGCCTGGTGTCCCAGCTGCCTTCGCTGATGATCTCCACCGCCACCGGCATGATCGTCACCCGGTCTGTGTCGGATGGCAGCCTGAACGCCGACGTGGTGGCCCAGTTCGCCAATCAGCCCCGGGCCATCCTCACCTCCGGCATCGTGCTTGTTCTCATGGGCCTGATTCCCGGGACCCCCACCGCTCCCCTGCTGGTGGTAGGTGTGGGTCTGTCGGCGGCCGGCTATCTGATGAGCGGCAGGCTGGAGCGGAAGGAGGCCGAGGAGCTGGTTCAGCAGTCGGAGGAGGAGGCCCAGGCCGAATTGACCGCGGCTGCCCCGCCCAGCGAGTCTGACTACTACAAAGATGTGAACAACGTCTACGCCCTGCTGACAGTGGAGCCCATTGAGATGGAGTTTGGCTACAGCCTGATTCCTTTGGTGGACGAGAACAGCGGCGGCAAGCTCATAAGCCGAATTGTCATTTTCCGCCGGCAGTATGCCCAGGATATGGGCTTCGTAATCCCCTCCATCCGGCTGCATGACTCCTCCGCTCTGGGTACCAACCAATATGTGGTGCGCATCAAGGGAGAAGAGGTGGCCCGGGGCGAGATTTTGGTGGATTACTACCTGGCCCTGGAGCCCACTAACCCCATGGGCGAGATCGACGGCATTGAGACGGTGGAGCCCGCCTATGGCATCCCCTCCCGGTGGATTCTGCCGGAGAATAAGGAGATGGCCGAAATTTACGGCTATACCGTCATTGACCCCCTGTCGGTAATGCAGACCCACTTGTCCGAGGTAATCAAGCGGCATTCCTATGAGCTGCTTACCCGGGCGGAGACCATGCAGTTGGTGGAAAACCTGAAAAAGAGCGCCCCGGAGCTGGTGGAGGAGGTATTCCCCAATGTTCTCAGCTACGCCAGCTTTGAGAAGATATTGCGCAACCTGCTGAAAGAGGGGGTCCCCATCCGGGACCTGGCCACCATTGTAGAGGTGGCCGCCGACGCCAGCGCCGCTACCCGGGACCTGGATATGGTGACCGAGAACGTGCGCACCGCCCTCAGCCGCACCATCACCCGCCGGTTCTGCGAGCACGGACAGCTGCGGGTGGTCACCCTGGACGCGGATGTGGAGAAGCGGATTATCGCCTCTCTCACCAAAAACGAGCAGGGCATCTACCTGGCTATGGGGCCGGACCTGATGCAGCACATCGTAAGCCAGCTGGGGGACCAGATGAAGAAGTTCAGCGACCTGTCCCAGACCCCCATTGTGCTCACAAGCCAGATTATCCGCGTATACCTGAGCCGTATGCTGGCCCAGTTCTATCCCAGCCTGTATGTGCTGTCCTTTAACGAGATCACCAACGATGTGCAGATTCAGGCCATCGGCAACATCACATCCCCCCGGACTGACAGCTCGCCGCGGAAGGTGGTGGCCTCATGAGTGGGGCGAAGGCGCACTACACAGAGGCGGAAATTGAGCAGATTCCTACCCAGGACCTGCTGCTGCTCTACAAGAGCACCGGCCTGGAGGAGTTGAAATGGCCCCTGGTCCTCCGGTATACCGGGCTGGTGAAAAGCATCGCCCTCCAGATCCGGGGGGTGTACAGCAGCTTTGCCCAGGTGGACGATATTATTCAGGAGGGGCTGCTGGCCCTGGTCAGCGCTTTGGAAAAATACGACCCGGACAAGGAGATCAAGTTTGAGACCTATGTGTCCAAACGCATCCGGGGAAGCATTATTGATTTGGCCCGCCGGCAGGACTGGGTCCCCCGGAGTGTGCGGCGGAAGGTAAAAGAGATGGACCAGGCCAGCAGCGAGCTGTTCAATCAGTTGGGCCGCGCCCCCACCGACGAGGAAATGGCCCAGAAGATGGGTATTTCCCAGGAAAAGTACCAGGAGGACCTGTCTCAAACCGCTCTGTGCAATGTGCTGTCTCTGGACAGTCTCTTTGAGGAGTGGGAACAGGGCCCACTGGGGCTCCCGGACGCGGAGGAGGGGGACCGGCCGGAGGAGGCTCTGCTGCGGCAGGAGCTGCTGGAGGCCTTGACCCTGGGGATTCAGTCCCTGCGGGAGAACGAACAGATGGTCCTCTCGCTGTACTACGAGAAAAATCTGAACATGAAGGAAATCGCTCAGGTGATGGATGTGAGTAAGCCCCGGGTCTCTCAGATTCACACCAAGGCAATTCAACGGCTGCGGGAATATATGCAGCGGTATATGGAGGGAAAACACTGATGTTCAAGGGCTTTTACAATTTGACCTCCGGGATGCTCTCCCAGGGACGGCGGCTGGATGTGGTGGCGAATAACATGACCAATATCAGCACCGCCGGCTACAAGGCAGACCGGTATACCGACAGTACCTTTGATGAGGTGCTTTACTACCGTATCGGCAATAAAAACCGCCTGAGCGATGCGGAGATGGGAAATATCACCCATATTCTGGCTCCCAGCCAGCTCTACACCGACTACACCCAGGGTACCTTTGAGGAGACGGAGCTCTCCCTGGATTTTGCCATTCAGGGGGAGGGCTTCTTCGCCATCCAGGGGGAGGACGGTATTGCCTACACCCGGTCGGGCAGCTTTATTCTGGACGACGAGCGCTACCTCTATCTGACCAACCAGGGCCGGGTACTGGATAACCAAGGAAACCCGATCCAGCTGTATACCGACCACATTACGGCGGACAAGGACGGCAACCTCTATAGCGAGGAGGGCGGAAACTACCTTGGCACCCTAGGGGTGTATACCTTTGCGGACAACGGGGAGCTGGAGCGCAACGACCAGGGCCTGTTTGTAGGCGAGGGCGCCCAGGTTGGGCAGGGCCATCAGATTATGCACAAGTGGGTGGAGCGCTCCAACACGGACATGATCGGCGAGATGGTGCGCATGATGTCCACCCAGCGGGCCCTCCAGAGCGCGGGACAGATGCTGAAGATTTACGATCAGGTCATGAACCACGCCACCAACGATTTGGGCAGAATGTAAGAGGAGGGGGATAGACAGCCATGAATATGTCCTTTTGGAATGGCGCGGTGGGCGCCCAGCAGCAGCTGCTGCGGATGCAGGTTCAGGGCAACAACATTGCCAATGTGAACACCACCGGCTACAAGGCCGAAGTGGCCACCTTCGCGGAGCTGATGTACCGGGATGTGGAGGGCATTGATGGGGAGCGGCTGCCCAAGGGCACCGGCACCTATATGACTAAGGCCACCACCAATTACACCACCCGGGCTATTATGGGCAGCGACCGGGACCTGGACTTTGCCATTGAGGGCAACGGCTTTTTCGGGCTGTACGACCCCGCCAACGGGGAGATCTCCTTCACCCGGGACGGCTCCTTTACCATTACCCAATTCTTTCTGCCCCCGGACGAGAACGCGGAGCCCGGCCCCGACGGAGAGGAGCCCGAGCCCCAGGAGGTCTGGCGGCTGTCCGACGGCGACGGCCGGTTTGTGCTGGACAGCTGGGGCAACTTCATCAACGTGGACCCGCTGGAGGAGGGGGCTTACAACCCGGATAAGCTGAACATCGGGGTATTTGACTTCCAGATCTACGACGGCAAGCTCCACGCCGACGACAGCCGATTTATCCCCATTGACAAAAACGGAGGCGTCCGGGTGGGGACCGGTAAGGTCCGCCAGAATATGCTGGAGATGTCCAACGTAGATCTGGCCACAGAGCTGGTGAAGGTGATTGAGGCCCAGCGCTCCTACCAGTCCGCACTGCGGATTGTCACAACCTCGGATGAGATTGAGCAGACCATCAATAACCTGAGATAATACTAAGAGAGGCGGAGATAATGGATGAACTTGAAAAGTTATGACCAGTTGAGTTCCATGGAAATCGACACCCTGAAGGAGATTGGCAGCATCGGAACGGGAAACGCCGCCACCTCTCTGTCGCAGATTTTGGGAAAAGCAGTTCGAATTACCTTGCCTGAAGTACGGATTATGGAGTATAATGAAGCCATCGAGTGGATCGGCGGACCGGAGACGGTTACCGCCGGGGTGCTGGTGAAGATGGGCGGACAGCTGAACGGCATTATGCTCTCGGTACAGCAGCTGGACTTTGTAAACATGGTGCTGGACAGTATGCTGGGAACCAGTATCACAGACTACAGCGAACTGGACGAAATGGGCCGTTCCGCGCTGATTGAGATCGGCAACATTATGATCTCCACCTTCATCAACGCCCTGAGCGGGCTGGCGGACATCTCTGTGGATTTGACCGTACCTGCCTTTGCCCTGGATATGCAGGGGGCCATTCTGGCGGTTCCCATGGCGGAGTACGGCGGAGCCTCTGACTACATTATGACCATCGGCGGCAATCTGACCTGTGAGGGGCGGGAAATGCCCTGCCGTCTGCTTCTGTCGCCTGATATTCGTTCTCTGAATTTCTTGCTAAGGAAGCTGGGCGTGGAAGATGACGGGTAATAAACTGACAGTTGGAATTGCGGATATGAAGATTGCGCAGCGGGAAGGTGTTCTGATTACCTACGCGCTGGGGTCCTGTATTGGAATTTGTTTCCATGACCCGGTGACAAAGATTGGCGCGCTGCTGCACATTATGCTGCCTCTGAACATGGAGGCGGGACGTAAGAATACGATGAAGTACGCGGACACCGGCATCCGGGAGACGCTGCGGCAGATGGAGTCCAAGGGGGCCTCCCGGGCGCGGATCACGGCGAAAATCGCCGGGGGCGCCAAGATGTTTGAGGTGTCCGGGAGCAACGGCCTGGGCAACATCGGACAGCGGAACATTGAGAGCGTGAAAGCCACCCTCCGGCGGGAGAACATCCGCCTGCTGGCGGAACACACGGGGGGAACCGTGGCCCGGACCCTGCTGTTCGACGTGGTAACCGGCCAGGGCTGTATTCGCTCTTACGGACATGGGGATATAATTTTCTAGTCTGGGCGGGACGAAATTTAGAAAGGTTAGGAGTGTCACCGATGGCAGAGAAGCATAAGAACGAAATTCTTTTGGAATCCGGTACCAATGAGATTGAGATTTTGGAGTTTACCATTAACGACAATCTCTATGGCATCAATGTAGCGAAGGTGCGGGAAATTATTATGGCCGCCCCCGTGAAGTCCATGCCCCACGCCCATCCGGCGGTGGAGGGCATCTTCAAGCCCCGGGACATCGTGGAGACCGTGATTGACCTGCCCTTCTATCTCAGCGGCGAGCACCAGGAGCACACCTCCCGGGATCTGTTCATCGTGACCAATTTTAACAAAATGTTTATCGCCTTCCGGGTTCACACGGTAGTAGGGATCAGCCGCATCTCCTGGACGGACATCCAGAAGCCGGACAAAACGGTGTCCGGCGGGGAGGACGGCGTGGCCACCGGCATTGCCCAGTGCGGGGAGGACCTGGTGACGATTCTGGACTTTGAGCGCATTGTAGCCGAGATTGCGCCGGAGACCTCCATCCAGATGAGCGAAATCGACCGGATGGGCCCCCGGGAACGCAGCGACAAACCGATCTACATCGCAGAGGACTCCATCCTGCTGGCCAAGATGATTTCTGATTCCCTGCATAAAGCGGGCTACGTCAATCTGCATATGTTTTCCAACGGCCGCGAGCTGTGGGAGGCCGTTGAAGTCCTGAAGGACGAACCGGACCGGCTGCTGCAAAATGTGGCCTTGATTATCACGGATATCGAGATGCCCCAGATGGATGGCCACCGGCTGACCAAGCTGGTAAAGAGCGATCAACTGCTGAAGAAAATTCCCTTGATTATCTTCTCCTCTTTGATTAGTGAGGAGATGCGGATCAAGGGGAAGCAGCTGGGGGCGGAAGAGCAGCTGACGAAGCCGGAAATCGGCCATCTGGTGGATGTTATGGACCATCTGCTGGAGCGGCAGAAGTAAGAGGAAGATTGTCATGAGCAGCAACAACAAGTACATTGTCCGGCAGTCCATCAAGGACCTGCAGGGCAATATCATTGGATATGAGATTGTGTATCACGGCGAGAGCCAGACCTACGGCGGAGAGGAAAACGACTTTGCCGCGGCCGATACCATCTACAGCTTTTTAACCCAGAACACCGATAAAGTGTTAAGCGGGTCCTTGAACTTTATGACCTTTACCACCACGCTTCTGATGAAAAAGACCCCCCGCCTGTTCAACAAGGGGGAACTGGTGATTCAGGTGGATGACAGCGTGATTATCCACCCCCTGGCGATGCGCTTTGTGGAGCAGTTTGCCAAGGAGGGCTATCAGGTAGCGGTCAACGAGTTCCAGTTCTCCCCCCGGTATCTCTCGCTGGTGGACCGGTTTGACTACATTAAAATCAACTTCCAGAATACGCCGGACAGCACCATCAGCAACATTGTGGAAGTGGCCCACAGCATGAACAAAAAGTGCATCGCCACTATGGTGGACAGCGAGGCCCTCTATCAGAAGGCTATTCAGGCAGGCGTAGATGCGGTGGAGGGTCCCTGGGCGGCGGAAAAGCTGAATACAGTGCCCCATTCCGGCGGCTACTTGCAGAGCAATTTCTTCCGGCTGATGGTAGCCGTGACGGCGGATGAGCCCAATGTGGAGCAGATTGAGCAGATTATTGCCATGGATGCCACTTTGACCTACAGTTTGCTGCGGCTGGTGAATTCCGCCTACTTTGCGCTGCGCAACCGGGCGTCTTCCGTGCAGCAGGCTATCATGGTTATGGGACTGGGCCAGCTGCGCCAGTGGATCTACCTGATGAGTATGGAGCAGAGCGGGGAACTGGACCGGGGACAGGAAGAATTCCTGAAGCTGTCCTTCCTCCGGGCGACCTTTTGCAGCGAGCTGTTGAAATATGCCAAGGATGTACCCATTTCTCGTTCTGATGCCTATCTGATGGGTATGTTTTCTACGTTGGACTACTTGATTGCCGCCCCCATGGAGGAGATTTTGTCCCAGGTGCCGATCTCGGAGGAGGTCAAGGTTGCCCTGCTCTCGGGAGAGGGCCGCTGCGGAGACCTGTACCACTTGGTGCGCAGCTACGAGCGGGCGGACTGGAAGGAGATTACCCGGCTGGCAGAAAAGCTGAGTATCCCCACAGAACAGCTTACCAACGCCTATTTCCGCTGTGTCAATGAAGTAAACAACATCTGGAGCCAGCTGATGGAGGTTTCGCCTGATATTGCGGCCTCAGAGATAAAACCGGAATCCCTGCTGTAAAAAGAAATCCCACGGGCTTTGCCCGTGGGATTTTTTATCATTCAGCGGGAGTCTGGGGCTCTTCAGAAGAACTGGGGGATGCGCTGCTGGAAGGTGCAGGCGCCTCCGGGGAAGCAGGAGTGCTGGCCGCCTCCAGGGGAACGGCCTCGTCTGACTCCAAATCCAGAAGGTAGAGGGCGTTGTCGCTGCCCACCAGATAGGAGCCCATAAAGGCGTTCACACCGTTTTCATCTTGATGGTAGACGTTAAATTGGCGGCAGGGGGTGCCGTTGAGCATCTGAAGGCCCTCCGTAGGAACAACGCGATACTCGCTCATAGAGGCTCCGGAGAGGCCCAGCTGAGAGGGATTCAGGGTCTGGACGTAGGTCATCATATCCGGCAGACTGGTGGACTGCTGGGACTGGCGGGGTTCCTCCGGGGGCGGGGGCTCCTTCAGCTCCCCTTCCGGGCGGCTGACCTCAATGGTGCAACCGGTCTCCGTCCAGGTCAAAATCACCTGAAAGACCTTGCCCTCCACAATGCCCGGCCGGGCCAGAATGACGGTGCCCTCAGGGGCGGTCAAGTCCTGGAGCTCCTCCTGAATAATAAATTTGGAGTTCGCTTCCACGAAGCCCTGGTCCTCCGCCTTCAGCTTGGCCACATACTCCTGAAGGGTGGCGTTGAGAGTGGTGAGCTCCTCATAGGTGTAGCTGTACACCTCCGCAGAGGCGTCCTCAGCCGGCTCTGTGATGGAGGCCAGCTTGCCGTTTTCGTGCTCCGCCCCCAGACAAGTGTCCAGAGTGATGGCCTGATCGTCACCGATCTGATAAAATTCGGGGGGCTCAATTTCCTTTTTGCCGCAGCCGGCCAAAAGAAGCAGCAAGCAGGCCGCGGCGCACAAAAGCCTTAACATTCGATTCATAGCATATGCCTCGGTTACTTAAGATTCCTGGCGCTGGCGGCGGATCAGAACCTCGTCATTGGGCTCCAGAACCCGCATAAACGCGCCAATTTCGCCGTTGACCAGCAGGTCCACTGGCTGATCCATAGACTCAAAATCCATGCCGGAATAGTCCAGCATATCCATCAGATAGTAGGGGGTGCCGTCCGCTTTGGGGGGCAGCGCCAGCCAGATGCCGTTGAGGGATACCCGCAGGGCGGGTTCCTCCGGCTCCTTTGCCGGAGCAGGGGGAGCGGGAGCAGGCGCAGGCTCGGGGACCGGCTCCGGTTTACGGGGCGGGACCGAATATTCCACGCTCAAAATCACATCGCCGGAGCGCAGGGCAGTGTCCAGAGAGGCCTCCTGGCCGTTGACCATGATGCTGCCCACAAAGTCCCCCCCCAGAATATCCCGGAGGGTACGGGCGGCGTGGACACCCTGGACAGCGGGGGTAAACTCAATCACGTCCCCGGCGCGGACCACGGCGGTGGGCGGGGTTTCCTCCCCGTTGAGCGTGAGGGCGCTGGGAACGGCGGGGGTGCCCCGGAAGGTGCACCGCTGGCCGTTGACCGTAACGTTGAGCGACATCCCGGTCCGGCCCACCAGATCTGCGGTGGTATAGCCGTTCATCAACAGAATGTCAAGAATGCGAAGCGAACCGCTGCGGAACAGCTTGGCGGGCTTGCCGTTGAGGGTAATCCGGTAGCTGTCGCTGATGAGCCCCAGCCCCGCGGACACCGCGATGCCCAGAGGAGTAGCCAATTCCGGGTCGGCCAGCTCGTACTCGTCGGAGATGGCGCTGATTTGGTAGTTGTTGCCCGCCAGAGCCACCCGCTTGGGGTCCATATCCAGGCATTTGGCCACCAGATCCCGCAGGCCGGACAGCTTGCTGCCGCCGCCGGCCAGGAACAGGGCGGAGGGCTGGCCCTCATTGATCTGTAAAACCCGTTCGGAAATCTCCTTGGCCAGCACCTGGGCGGACTGCTGAACGACCTCCCGCAGCTCATCCCCGGACAGGGTCTGCTCCAGGCCCAGTACGTCCCGGTAGGTGATCTCCGGGGCCTCCACCTCCATCTTCATCCGCTCGGCGGTTTTGAAGTCCACCAGATAGCGGCGCATCAGATTTTCGGTAATTTCATCCCCTGCTGTGGTGGCCATAGTGTAGCCCACCACGCTGCCCTCCCGGCACACGGCAATGTCGGAGGTGCCCGCGCCGATGTCGGCCAGCACCAGGTTCAGCAGCCGCAGCTCTGCCGGAATGACGGCATTCAGGGCGGCGATGGGCTCCAGGGTAAGACTGGAGACCTCCAGGCCGGCCCCCTCCATCACCGCGTACAGGCTCTCCACCACTTCACTGGGCAGGAAGGTGGCCACCACCTCCGCGTCCAGCTCCTGGCCGTTGTGGCCCTTCAGGGTGGTGAGGGGATAGTGGTCCAGCTGATAGCTGGAGACGGTGTAGCCCACCAAATAGAAGCGCTGGTGCTCTGTCTGGTTTTTGGATAAGGTCTCCTCTGCCTGCGACACCGCGCTGCTCTCCAGCTGGTTGATCAGCTCGCTGGTCACCCGCTGGACCTCCGGAAGACGCAGATTGTAACGGCCCCGCTCGGTGCGCAGGGCCCGTCCGGCGGCGGCGACGCACACTTGCCGCAGAGGAAAGCCCAGTTTGGCTTCCAACCGGTCGGTAACCCGGCGGGCCACCTTGGAGACCTGCTCGATGTCCTCAATCTGGCCGTCCAGCATGGCCCGCTTTCCGTGCTCCTCCTTCTCAATGGCCAGCACCCGCAGATGCTCTCCCTCCGGGCGGCCCACCAGGCCGATAATACTCCGGGTGCCGATGTCCAGGGCAAATACCACATCAGGAGCGTGTTGTTCCGTCATATTGAATCTCCTCCCCACCACATGAAATCAGCCATGCTCCGCCGGACGCCCGACGGAGCATGGCTGGCGTTTTGCAATCAATACTTATCGTTGAAGGGGTTGCTTCTGGAGGCAGAGGTACTGTAAGAAACGTCGTCAAAGCTGTCCTCCGCAGGGGCGCTGTAGCTGGGGGCGGGACTGCTGGCGAAAGAGGACTTGAACGCGCTGCCGGAGCCCCGGCGGACCTTGAACTCGGCCATAAGCTGGTGCATGATAGCGGCCTGAGAGGACAGCTCCTCGCTGGCGGCGGCGCACTCCTGGCTGGTGGCGGAGTTGGTCTGGACCACGGCGGAAATCTGGTCGATGCCGACTGTGACCTGGGTGATGGCATCGGTCTGGCTCTCCACGGCCTCCGTGACGCTGTTCATCTGAGACACGGCGGCGGTGGTCAGCTGGATGGTCCGCTGGAGGGACTCGGTGACCCGGCCCACCACCTCCACGCCGTCCTTCACGGCGGAGATGGAGCCGTCAATCAGATCAGTGGTAGCCTTGGCAGCCTGGTCGGACTTGCTGGCCAGGTTGCGCACCTCGTCGGCCACCACGGCAAAGCCCTTGCCGGCGGTGCCTGCCCGGGCGGCCTCCACGGCGGCGTTCAGGGCCAGAATATTGGTCTGGAAGGCGATGTCCTCAATGGTCTTGATAATTTTGCTGATTTCCTGAGAGGAGTTGGAGATGTTGCCCATAGCCTCATTGAGCTGCTTGACGTAGGCGTCGCTGGCGGCCACTTGCTCGCCGGCCTCATTGGCGCTGCGGCTGGCGGCCTCAGCGGCGGCGGCGGTCTCCTTGGCGGTGTTGGAAATATCGGTGATGGTGGCGGACAGCTCCTCCACAGAGCTGGCCTGCTCGGTGGCGCCCTGGGCCAGAGCCTGGGCACTGTTGGACACCTGGTCGGAGCCGCCGGCCACCTGATCGGCGGAGTTGCTGATGTTGGAGAGGGTGTCGCTCATGTGAAGGATCAGCTCGTTAATGCTGGTCTTGATCGCCTCCAGGTCGCCGGGGTAGTCGGCGGTGGCCTCCACGGTAAAGTTGCCGTCGGCCATCTGGGTGGTGATGCTGGAGATCTCCTCCACGGTGCTGGCCAGGACCTTCTGGCTGGTGCGCAGGGCGTCGCACATACTGCCCACTTCGTTCCCGCTGACAAAGGTGACCGGCTGGCGCAGGTCGCCCTTGCTCATGGCGACCATAGCCCGGCGGGTCTCCTCCAGGGGGGGGACGATGGCGCGGATCAGAGAGATGCCCGCGGTGCAGGCCAAGATCACGGCAATGACCACGACCACAATGGCGATAATCATGGCAATTGCGGCGGAGCGCTGCTGCTTCTGGATGGCTTCATCCCGGTGAGCGGTGAGGGACTCAGTCAGCTCCTCAGACTGAATACGCATATTGTCCATAGCGGGTACGCACTGGTTCAGCACCAGGTCGGCGCCCAGAGCGGTATTCCCCGCATGGAATGCGGCAGTAATATCGGGAATCTCCTGCTCCCAGGTTGTAATGGAGTCGGCGTAGTCCCGGGCCAGACTGTCGCTGTAGGGATACAGGTTCAGAAGCTCATCCAGCTTTTCGTGCAGCTTCGTCTGGTTGGAGGCAATTTTCTCGTCCAGTTCCTTGATATGTTGGGTGTTATCGGTGAACAGACCCATCTCCCGCAGGTCCCGGGCCATGCTGTTGGCGTAGTAGCGGGACTCGCGCATCAGGGTGTTGCACTGTACCTCAGTGGCGATCAGGCTGTTGAACTGATTCTGCATACTGCGCTGGTTGAACAGGCAGAAGATAAGAATCACCACCAACGGGACCATTGCGATAGCGAAGCCGATGAGAAGACTTTTCTTGAGCTTCATTTGTTTGAAATTCATGACATTTTCCTCCTGTTTTCCCTAGTCTCTCTGGAGCGTCGGGCTTTTTTATTTGCGGACGGCGCCCCGTCCAAAAATAACAAAATTAGTCAATGTGGCCGTACTTGCCATTGCGTACGTCTCCCTTGAGATGCCCGTCCACCAAGGTAATAACCCGGCGGCGCATGATGTTGACGTACTGGCTGGCATGGGTGGCCATAACTACGGTGGTACCGCGGCTGTTGATCTCGTTGAGCAGGTGAATGATGTCCCAAATGGTGTCATCGTCCAGATTTGCGGTCAACTCGTCCAGCAGCAGTACCGGAGGGCTGCAAATGAGGGCCCGTGCGAGCTCCACCCGGCGGACCTCGCCGATGGACAGCTCCACGGGGTAACAGTGCTCCACTCCCGGCATTCCTACCAGGCCCAGCACCTTCATGACGGCCCGGTCAATGCGGGTGCGCATACCGCCCGCCCGGGCGGCCAGGGCCAGATTTTCATATATGGTCCGCTTGCGCATAAGCTGGGATTCCTGCCAAACGTGGCCAAAGGTGCGCCGCAGGCGGATTTGGAACGGGCCGAAGTACCGGTTCAGGCTGACGTCGTCCAGATAGACTGCCCCAGCGTCCGGAGCGATTTCTCCCCCGATCAGCTTTAAAATGGTGCTCTTTCCGGCGCCGCTGCTGCCAATAAGAAAGACAAATTCTCCCTGCTCAATGGTCAGGTCAATGTCCTCCACGGCCATCTGCTTCTGCCGTTTCTTTTCACCTTTGTAGAATTTTGTAGCACCTTCCAGGCGAATTTCCGGCATTCTTGAAAACTCCTTATGTACGCAGTACTTGAATGGGGACATACAACTGTGCTATAATGGAACTGCCAACAACAGATACGCTGATTATAACATACTTCTTCCAGCCTTTCAAGTTATAAGATGAGGAAAAAAACGTGCATTTTGATCCATTTGATTTTAAGGAAAAACTGAAAAAATGGGGGAGCGTTTTTCTGCTGGCCCTGCTGTGCATCGGCGGCACGGAGCTGGCGGTGTGCCGCATGGTGGACCCGGCCCTTTACGAGAGCATCACCGCCCCGGTGCGCCAGGGAGCGGCCCAGGGGCTGCAGATGGCCCAGGAAGGGCTGCAAATGGCCCAGGAGGGACTGGTTCAGTTAGGAAAGGGCGTGGAGCAGCTGGCCCGGGAGGGGCAAAAGCTGTGGGACCAGGCATGGCTGGCCGCGGCGGAACTGGTGAAGCCGGAACCGGAGCCCCTGGAGGACGCCCCGGACGAGATCCAGCTGGCCGGGAAAGTAGATGTGGAGTCCGACCTGTCCATAGTGGACCCGGCCATAAGCGATTTCCAAATACGGAAGGGCCTGGAATATCTCACCGGGGGCAGCGTGGAGGTAGTTTACTACAACCAGACCGACGGGCAGTGGGCCGATCTGCCCTACGGCCGGGACGACATCGGTGGCTACGGCTGTGGCCCCACGGCAATGGCGATGGCCATTTCCTCCTTGGCGGAGGATGTGCAGGTGGACCCGGAGGAGATGGCCCGCGCCAGCGTCCAGGCGGGCTGCTGGGCCAGCGGCCACGGCTCCTCCCTGGCGATTGTGGAGCGCCTGAGCACCGCCTATGGGCTGGAGTGCTTCCCCCTGGACCCGGATTCCCTGACAGATGAGGTTCTGCTGTCCCATTTAATGGAGGGAGAGGTATTGGTTGCGCTGATGACCAAGGGCCATTTTACCACCGGCGGCCATTTTATCCTCCTGCGGGGCGCGACTCTGACGGGGGAGGTGCTGGTGGCGGACCCGGCCAGCCGGGAACGCAGCCTGATGGCCTGGGAGCCCTCCCTCATTCTGGAGGAGTTGTCCAGCAACCGAAGCTACGGCGGGCCTCTGTGGCGGGTGCGGCTGCCGAATGGCGCCGCGCCGCAAAATTAGCGGGAAAGATGTCTTTCCCGCCAATTTTTAGCTTTACTTGCTGTAGTAAGACTTGTCGCCGGTCAAGCGCCGGTTCAGCCGGTGATCCAGTTCAATGATGCGCTCCAGAAGCCGGCGGTTGGTGCCGGCCTGGTCGGCCACCGCCTGTTCCCGGGGGGAGGCCCCCCCCTCCCCCTGGAGCAGCTGCCGGGCCAGTTCCTGGTCGGCGGGGGAGAACTCCTGCAAGCGCCGGTTGAGATTGTGCTTGATCTCCTCCAGCTGGAGCAGAGGGTCATGGCGCATGGCCACCAGCATCCGGACGCTGACCTGGTCGTTACGGTCCATCGCGGCGGCCAGCTGCTGGCTGATGTCCATCACGTCGTTCAGGTAGTTGTACTTTTTCCGCTCCAATACCTGAAGATCCAGAAGCATTTTTTCGTCCAAATGCCTCCGCCTCACTTTCTACCGGTGCGCTTGTCGGCCTCGTGGAAGGCGTCCTGAAGCTCGCCGAACATACCCTGGAGGTGCTCCAGGGCTTCTTTATTGCGGCCCAGCTTGATGCGAATGAGCTGATAATCAAAGTATTCATACATCCGGGCCAGCTCGTGGCTGATCTCATACTGCCCGTCCAGCGTCTCATTGAGGTAATTGACAATGTCCTTGCAACGGTCCAAAGCCTGCTCAAACTCCGGATATTCCTTCCGGTCCAGCCGCAGCGCGGCGATTTTGCCATTCTTCTTCAACTCATCCACCAGCAGGAGCAAAAGCTCCTGCTGGGTCATGTTGAGGATCATCTGGCGGCGGTATTCCTGATTCAGTCCTGCGTCCATTTTGGACCCCTTTCTTTCGTTAACCGCCCATCATGCCGGCCAGCATGGAGCTCTGGGAGTTCATCTGGTTAATCAGCAGCTCCAGGCGGGTAAACTGGCTGGTGTAGCTGTCCACACGGTCGGACAGCTTGGTCTGCCACTTTTCGATCTCTGTCTGGGTGCTGTCGATCTGCTTCTGGAGGTTGTTGTCCAGCAGAGACAGGGAGTAGAGGGGCGTGCCGGCTTCCTGGACCAGAAGGCCCTTGGTGGAGCCGCTGATGCCGGCGTAGCGGTCCAGCTGGGTCTTCATGTTCTGCATGATGCCGTTGCTGGAGGCGCCGCCCTCTACGCTGCGGGTGAACAGGTCCTGCACATCGTCCAGGTTGGTCTCCAGATAGCTGCGCAGCTTGCTCTCGTTGAGCTGGATGGAGGTGGAGCCGTCGGTGCTGGAGAAATTGACGGTGATGCCCATGTTTTTCAGGATCTGACCGTCCTCTCCGGTGAGGGAGAACACGTTCATCATGCCGTTATACAGGCCGGACAGGTTCCGGTCGTTGAACAGCAGGCCCTGCTTGGCCTTCTCCTCGTACTTCTCAATGGCGCTCTCGCTCATGCCCTCCATGTCCGCGTCGGTGAGGGGCTCATAGGTGGCGAAGGAGCCGTCGCTCTTCTGATAGGGCATGGTGCTGTAGGCGGACTTGACCTCGGACATCACCTCGTTGAAGTCGTTAATCAGGCCCTTGATGGCGTCCACGATCTGGTCGGAGTTCACGGAGGACTTGAAGGTGACCTTCTGGCTGGGATCAATCTGGTTGGTCACGTTGCCGTTCTCGTCCTTCTTATAGCCAAACTCCTCCTTGGCGGTGATGGTCATGCCGTCGATCTCCACGTTGTTGGTGGAGCGGGTGATGGTCATTTCCTGGCCGTTGACGGAGACGTTCATGATGGCGTCCTGGCCCTGGGTGTAGCTGGACTTGGCCTGAGAGAGCAGACCAGCGATCGTGTCGTCCTTGCCGGTGGTGTACTCCATCTTCTCGCCGTTCTTGGTGATGGACAGAGCGCCGTCGTCGCCCATTTTCACGTCGTAGCCGCTGCCGAGCTTACTCTTGACCTTATCCAGCATCTGCTGGAGGGTGCCGGTGTCGGAATTGAAGTTGAAATCGACCTTTTGGCCGTCCTCCAGCTCCAGGGAGAACTTCTGGCCGGCCAGGCCTTCAATGCCCAGGTAATCGGCGGTTTTCTGGGTGGTGTCCACCTTCTTCTGCCCGAACATCTCGCTGGCCAGGCCGTCGCCGAATTCCACCCGGGAGGCCTTGCCGGTGTCCTTGCTGGTGAAGACGAAGGAATTGCTGGTCTTGGAGAAGTTGACGGACACGTTGGCGTCCTTGTTGTTGTTGATGTCGTACATGAGGTCGGACAGCTTGGTGTCCTCGTCATAGTAGCCGATGGTGGTGCCGTTGAGCTCGAACTTATAGCCCTGCTTTCTGGTCTTGCCGTCGTCCTCGACCATATAGTAGCTGTCGCCGTCCTTCACCAGCTTGTTGCCCTTCTTGTCGGTGTAGGTCTCGTTGCCATCCGCGTCCTTTTTGGTGACAACGTTCTTGGCGTCTACCTGGATGTCCTCCTTTTTGATGGAGGAGCCCAGCCGGTCGCCCAGCAGCTTCTCCAGAGTGGAGTTGGTGTTCAGGTAGTTGCTGGCGGTTTTGCCGATGCCCAGAGCGTCGCCGGCGTCGGTGTTAATCAGGAGGGTGGAGCCCTGGGCGTGGTCCTTGTCGGTGATATTAAAGGTAAGCTTGAACTCCTTGTCGCCGCCCTCGCCGGATACTGCAAAGCTGTTTTTGCCGAACTTGCTCTCGATCTCCTCGTTCAGCGCTTCGGCGTATGCGTCGGCCAGATCGGCGGCCTTGACGCTCTTGCCGTTGACCTTGTAGTTGCTGCCGTCCTTTTCCACCTTGGGGCCGGTGATCTGCTTGGTGCTGCCATTGAAGCTGATGTTGAATTTCTTCTCGCTGATGGTGTTGACCGCGTCCTCTTCCTCATAGAAGTCATCGGCGTCCACGCCCTGCATACTGATGGACTTCTGGCCGTTCAGAACGTTTACGTTGCTGGGGACCTTGATGCCCAGCTTATCCTTCAGGGGGCCGGAAGCGCCGCTGATATACACGGCGTTGCCGGAGCTGCCTCTGGCTTCAAAGCTGATGTTGCCCGCGGAGTCGGCAGAAATCTTGATTTTCTCGGAGGCGCTGACGTCGCCGATCTTCTCGCCCTCCAATTTCTTGTTCAGCACGTTGGTCAAAATCTGGGCCCGCTGCGCGTCGGTGGTTTTGCTGTCCTTCAGCTTGGCCAGGTCCTCTTCCGACCAGTCGCTGGCGCTCAGGCTCAGGTTGACCCGGGTGCCGCCGTAGGTCAGGGTCAGGCCGCCGGTCATGGTGCCGGTGGTGATGGGGTCCTTCATGTTGACCGCTTCGCCCTCAATGCTCAGGCCGTCGCCGGAATTCAGATTGCTCTGGGTCTGATAGCGGGCGGCGGTGGCCAGCTGCTTGACGGCGTTGAGGACCACGTCGCTGGTGCCCTTGCCGGACACGCTTACCTTGTCCTTGTTCTCTCCCAGGGCCTCCATGGTGGCCGCGCCGCTGAAGAAGCTGGCGGAGAGCAGGTTGGTGTCGGAGGTATAGGAGGTATACTTGCTGCTGATGTTCACCAGTTTGGCGATCATGCTGCGGTAGGCCTCCTGCTTCCATTCCACCTTAGTGTTTTTCTGCTGAAGCTGGGTGATCTTGTTGGAGTAGCTCTGGACCAGCTGTTCAATCATGCCTTCGGTGTCCATGCCGCTGGCCAGACCGCTGATGGTGTTTTTGCTGTTGTAGAGGCTGCTTACATTGTTGCTGCTTACACCGCTGAGAGATGCCATATCAATCGCTCCTTTTACTCTAAATATCAAAAACTTATAATTTTCCTTTGAAATTTCGGGACGAAGATGGTAGAATAGAAAAACGCAGAAAAATGGGCTCTACCCTCTATACTTTTGTATCGACAAGTAGTATAGTAAAGTTAAGAGAATTTTCTGAGAGAATTTATATATGGAGGGGTTTTTTTGTCTACCATAATTGCGGTTACCAATCAGAAGGGCGGAGTGGGAAAGACCACGACCTCCGCCGCTCTGCTCTCCTCTCTGCACCAGCGGGGGGCCAGGGTGCTGGGCATTGATTTGGACCCCCAGGGCAGCCTGGGCTTCTGCCTGGGATTGGATATTGAAAACTGCGCCACGGTCTACGATGTGATGCGGGGGGACAAATATATCCGGGATGTGGTGATTTCAACCGGCTGCGGCGATATTCTGCCGTCCAATATCCTGCTGTCCGGCGCGGAGCTGGAATTCAGCCGGGCCGGCCGGGAATTTTTGCTGAAAACCCAGCTGGCGGAGCTGGAGGACGATTACGACATCATCATCATCGACACGCCCCCGGCCCTGAACGTGCTGACGGTGAACGCCTACGTGGCCGCCGACAGCCTGATTATCCCCATGGCCCCGGAGATTCTCAGCCTGCTGGGGGTGGCCCAGATTCGGGAGACCATCGACACGGTGCGCCGGTGCTACAATTCCCGGCTGAAGGTACTGGGCATCCTGCTCAACAAGTTCAACCCCCGGCTCAACCTGAACCGGGAGGTGCTGGAGCTGTCCGAGCAGATCGCCCAGCAGCTGGGCAGCAAGGTGTTTGAGTCGAAAATACGGGCCAGCGTGGCGGTGGCGGAGGCCCCCGCCCACGGGGAGAGCGTACTGACCTACGCCCCCCGGTCCAAGCCGTCGGAGGACTTCCAGGGGCTGGTGGACGAAATTCTGGGCAGCCGCTTCCCCAGGCGGGCTGAGACTTCCGGGGAGGATTGAACACAATGGCATCGAAAAAGAATGATAAAAGCACAAAGACAGCCCATGTGCTGAATCTGCTGGCCCCCAGCCATGAGGAGCCGGCGCCGGTCCAGACGGAGGAGGGACAGGCAGCCCCGGCCCCGGCTCCCAGCCGTCCCCTGACTCCGCCCATTTTGGAGGTGGCCCGGAATAACGACGACCTGCTGGCGGGCCAGATTCAAAATGCCCTGGCGGAAGAGCTGGAGGAGCTTCAGGAAGAGGTTGTGCCGGAGTCTGTACCTGCGCCGGAGCCTGTGCCTGAGCCCGAACCGGAGCCGGAGCCTGTGCCTGAGCCCGAACCGGAGCCGGAGCCTGTGCCTGAGCCCGAACCGGAGCCGGAGCCTGAACCGGAGCCCGAGCCCGAACCCGAGCCGGAGGAAGAATTCTGCTGTGTGAACATTATGCAGCATATGGTGGAGGAAAAGGCCCTGCGGTATATCAATATGTTCGGGCTGTGCGACTGCCCCCGGTGCGTGGCGGACGTAAAAGCGCTCACCCTTACCAATCTGGTGCCCAAATATGTGGTTTTGCCGAAAACGGAGGTGGGCGCCATGCTTACTGTGTATGAAACCCGGTACAACAGCACGGTATTTGCCCAGTTGACTTATGCCTGCAAGGCTGTCATGGAGAACCCGCACCACAAGGAGAAAAATTAGGGATTTACAAGGATGAGCAGCCGTGCTATAATGAGCACGAATTACAGAAAGGGGGAGTCTGCATGAGCTTTGGCGTGGAGGGCATTGCCGCCGCCAGCATCGACTGGAGTATGTACAAGGTGCAGAGTCAATACAGCACAACGTTGATGAAGCGGGCAATGGACGACATGGAGAGTCAGGCGATGGCCCTGATTAACGATATGCTGGGGGCTGTTCCTTCGGAATATCAGTTTGACGTAAGAGCATAAAAAAGACGGCGGAGATTCATCCGCCGTCTTTTTTTGCAGAGGGTCTTACATTTTGGCAAAAGCTGCCGATATACAGAATAGGAGCGCCGCCAGGGACAGGCGGCAAGAACGCTTAACGAGGAGGAATTCCAGTATGATTGACATCATCAGCCGCGTAAACCCCAATTATCAGAAGTCCGTCGATGCCGTTTCCAGTGCCAAGCCCGCCGAGAAGGCGGAGAAGCCCACTGACGAAACCGTCGAAGCGGGCAAGGAAAACGTAGATACCTACGTCCCCGAGGATAAAAACAAGGTAGAGGAGGACGCGGGCACCACCTACAAGCCCAACGCCGCCCTGGTCAAGGCCATGAAGGACGAGCAGGCCGCCAATCAGCAGCGCTTCGTCGAAATGATGAAGTCCATGCTCACCAAGCAGGGCAAGGTATATGGCCAGAGCACCGACTACACCGTCAGCGCCGAGGTCCAGGCCGCCGCCAAGGAGGCCATCGCCGAGGACGGCTACTGGGGCGTGAAGCAGACCTCCGAGCGGATGGTCAACTTCGGCAAGGCTCTGGTAGGCGGCGACCCCGCCCGTGCGGGGGAGATGCGGGATGCGTTCATCAAGGGCTACGAGGCCGCCGCCAAGGTGTGGGGCGGAGCGCTGCCCGACATCGCCAAGGAGACCTACGACGCGTCTATGAAGCTCTTTGACGAGTGGGAAAAAGAGGGCAAAAAGACCGACGAGTCCGTGGATAAGGCCCCCGAGACCGAGGGAAGCAAAGACGACGAATAAAGAACGCAAAAAGAAACTCCTGGCCCATCTGGAAAGATGGCGCCGGGAGTGATCTATATGCATTGCAGGGAGTGAATCATGGATGCGAATACACCTGGCAAGCGCCCAGAATATGTTTCGTCTGCAAAGAACCGTGGGACAAGTGCAAAATTCTGGTTTGGAACAGATCATTCAGCAGGTGAATGCCAATTATAGCAGCAGAAGAAGCCGTGATACCGTTGAATTGAGCCCAAAGGCGCTGGAATTGCTGAATACAAGCAGCTCCTCCAAGGCAGAAGCGGACTCCGGTTTTCAGAAGTACCCGGCTGGAATGTTCAGCAAGGAAGAGTGGGCCGAAAACGCGATTTTGGCCCAGCGAGATGGAATCCAGACGGTTTCCGACATAATTGACTACGCAAAATCCAAATTGGAATATACAATGTCGAAAATTTCTGAGCTGGAAAACTATTTGAACGGCACAGGCACACACAGTAATCCCAATATGACGAAGGATTTGGCGGAGACGTATCTGCATAACTATAAGCAGAGTATTCAATCCGACTATACAGATCTCATTCAAAGTCACATAAATCCACACCGGACCACAGTGGATGAATATGACGCGTTATCAGGGGGCCTGGCGTCAAAGGCGATGGAAAATCAGCTGGATTCTATTTCCGCGGAGTCTCTGGGGCTTTCCAATTTGTCAGACGACCCCAGGGAAATTATGAAAGCGCTGGAAGCCGCGTCCAAAAAGCTGGACGGAATGAAGCAGAACGTGGAGGATGCCTATAAGGAGATGGCTGGCTGCACACAGATTACGGAGCCCGCCAGAAGCACCTCCATCTTTGATGGAAACACCAGTCATGACTTCTTTGCCTCCCAGATGGAACGGTCCCATCGAATCATAGATACCGCCCAGATGAAGCTCACAGGAGAAACCTTGCGTTTCCGCTGAATGGACAGAACCCGAAAGCCGGATTTGGCTTTCGGGTTCTGTTTTTTGGGGGTTATGTGCCTTGCGCGGCGGGGGCGTAGTTGCACCAACTGTAGGTCTGCTTTGCCAGGTCAATGAGAGAGCGGGCCGCCGGGGTGAGAAAACCGCTTTTCTTGTAAACAGCCGTCAGGTCGCAGGTGAGAGGCGGGTCGTCCACGGTGAAGAAGCACAGGGGACCGTTTCGGGCCAGACGGCGGGCCCCGCTCTCCGGCAGGAAGGTGAAGCCCATTCCCTCTGAGACCAGGTGGGCGGCGGTAGTCAAATTGGTGGTCTCCAGGGTCTGGCTGGGCTTCAGATTATAAATGTTAAAGGTATTGGAGAGGATCCGGCTCATGCGCCAGTCGGGAGGGAGCATAATCAGCCGCTCCTGGTCCAGCAGGTGGAGGTCAAAGGGCTCCAGATGCTCCAGAGAGCTGTTCCGGCCTTGGATCAGGGGGTGGGCGCGGTTGGCGGCCAGGAGAATGCGCTCCTGCATAATGAGCTCATAGGTCAGGCCGGTGGCGTCGGTGGGGGTCTGCATAAAGCACAGGTCCGTCACGTTGTCCGCCACCAGCTCTTTTAAATGGGGGGCTGGGATTTCGTGGAGGACCACCTGCACGTCGGGACAGCGCTGGGAGAAGGCGGGCAGCAGGTCAGGCAGCAGGATGGAGCCCCGCCAGGTGGCCACGCCGATGTGGAGGATTTGCTGGCGGTGCTCCTGAAGCTGCCGCAGGTCGTTTTCCAGCTGGCGGTCCAGATAGCGCTGGCTCTCCAGATAGGCCAGAAACAGCTCCCCCGCCGGCATCAGGCGCAGGGGCGTGTGGGAGCGGTCCAGGAGGGTTACACCCAGGTTGGCCTCCAGCTTGGCCAGATACTGGCTGAGGTAGGGCTGGGACAGATAGAGCTTTTCCGCCGACTTGGAGATACTTCGCTCGTTGGCGATGGTGATGAAATACTCCGGATTCTTGACAAACATGACGGCCCTCGATTCTGAAATAAGAGGGATTATACCACAGGTTCCGCCCCTGTGTCAAATCAGCAGAAGGACAATCAGTATAAGCACGACGGAGGGGGCCAGATTCAGCAGGCGGAAGGGGAGAAGAAAGAGGGCCTTGACCAGCAGAAACACCGCCGCCAGAATGAGAAGCGGCAGCACCAGGAGAAGAGGAATGCTCAGCAGGGCAAGCAGGATGGACAGCACCGGCGTGAACACCAGGCCCAGCAGACACAAAATCAGAATGGTTGTCACAACAGATCGCTCCTTTCGTTTGAAACGAGTATAGTACACAGGAATTAAAAGAAAGAGGAGATTCAGATTAAGAAATGCTTAAATTCTGACCGGACTGCCGGAAGGGAGAAAAACGATAGGGCGATTTCACCAAAAAAACAGTATATTCTTTGTGCTTTCCACCAATGCTACCGGGAAATTCGATCCGTTCCAGGAAAAAAACAGCGGCGGCGGCGGGCGGGAGCGAAAAAATTTGAGGCAGGTTTCACAACTGGAAGCGATTTCCTGGGCTAATTTTCGTTTGTTTGCCGAAAATAAGAAGAAAACCCGGGGTTTTCCCGTGAATAATGATTTTTTTGCAAATTTTCCCCAATTTGCAGTTGAAATTCTCCCGGTTTTGGACTACAATAAAGGGCGAACTGCGAGGTGAGAAGAACGTGGTCAATATCGTCCTGGTAGAGCCGGAGATCCCGCAGAACTGCGGCAATATCGCCCGCACCTGCGCCGTTACCGGAAGCCGCCTGCACCTGATCCGCCCCCTGGGCTTCGACATCAGCGAAAAGGCGGTGCGGCGGGCGGGGCTGGACTACTGGCCCCTGGTGGACCTGCGCGTCTACGACGGACTGGACCCCTTCTTCGCGGAGTACCCCCAGCCGGACCTGTGGCTGGCGACAACCAAGGCGCCCCGGGACTATACCCAGGCGAGCTTCCGGGAGGGCTGCTGGCTGTTTTTCGGCAAGGAGACCGCCGGACTGCCCGCATGGCTTCGGGAACGGTATCCGGAGCGCTGTCTGCGCATTCCCATGCGGGGGGAGGTCCGCAGTTTGAATCTCTCCAACGCCGCCGCGGTTTTAACCTACGAGGCCCTGCGCCAGCAGGGATTCCCGGGGCTGTCCGGCGTGGGAGAAATGGGGGATCACCCCTAGAACGTTCCAATTCCTGATTGCAACGCAAGAAAGACGAAAGGAGCGATTTTTATGAACTACAACAAGAAAACCGTACGCGACATCGACGTAAAGGGCAAGAAGGTCCTGCTGCGCTGCGACTTCAACGTGCCCATGGCCAAGGACGGCAGCGGCGTCATCACCGACGACAAGCGCATCCGGGCCGCCCTGCCCACCATCCAGTATCTGCTGGACCAGGGGGCCGCGGTCATCGCCTGCTCCCACATGGGCAAGCCCAAGGGCGAGGTGAAGCCGGAGCTGTCCCTGAAGCCGGTGGCCGTCCGTCTGGGGGAGCTGCTGGGCAAGGAGATCGTCATGGCCGCCGACGTGGTGGGCCCCGACGCCCAGGCCAAGGCCGCCGCCCTCCAGCCCGGCCAGATTCTCCTGCTGGAAAACACCCGCTTTGAGAAGGGCGAGACCAAAAACGACCCCGCGCTGGCCAAGGCGATGGCCTCCATGGCGGAGGTCTACGTATCCGACGCCTTTGGCGCGGTCCACCGGGCCCACGCCTCCACCGCCGGCGTGGCGGATTATCTGCCCGCCGTGTCCGGCTTCCTGATTCAGAAGGAGCTGGATTTCATCGGCGGCGCTCTGGCCAACCCCAAGCGGCCCCTGGTGGCCATCCTGGGCGGCTCCAAGGTCTCCTCCAAGATCGGCGTAATCAACAACCTGCTGGAGATTGCCGATACCATCATCATCGGCGGCGGCATGGCCTACACCTTCTCCGCCGCCCAGGGCGGCAAGGTGGGCAACTCCCTGCTGGAAGAGGACTGGAAGGACTACTCCCTGGAGATGGTCCAGAAGGCCAAGGATAAGGGCGTGAAGCTGCTGCTGCCGGTGGATACCGTGTGCGCCGACGCCTTCGCCCCCGACGCCAAGAGCCAGGTGGTCCTGTCCGGGGAGATTCCCGACGGCTGGGAGGGCCTGGACATCGGCCCCGAGACCGTGAAGCTCTACTGCGACGCGGTGAAGGACGCGGGCACCGTAATCTGGAACGGCCCCATGGGGGTGTTTGAGTTCCCCGCCTTCGCCAAGGGTACCGAGGCGGTGGCCGAGGCCCTGTCCAAGACCAGCGCCATCACCATCATCGGCGGCGGCGACAGCGCGGCCGCGGTGCAGCAGCTGGGCTACGCGGATAAAATGACCCATATCTCCACCGGCGGCGGCGCCTCCCTGGAGTTTATGGAGGGCAAGGAGCTGCCCGGCGTGGCCTGCCTGCTGGACGCGTAACAAATTTTTCTGTGGGCCCGTACGGGCAATGCAATATTTACGATAGGAGAGATTTATTTATGAATCGCCGCTACCGCAAAACAATCATCGCCGGCAACTGGAAGATGAACAACACCCTGTCCCAGACCAAGGCCTTCGCCGAGGAGATCAAGCCCATCATGCCCAAGGGCAAGTGGTGCAACGTGGTGCTGTGTGTGCCGGCCGTGAACATCCAGGCCGCCGTGCGCCTGTTCAAGGACTGCCACATCGCCATCGGCGCGGAGACCTGCCACGAGCTGGACCACGGCGCTTACACCGGTGAGATCACCGCCGAAATGATTAAGGAGGCCGGCGCCAAATACGTCATCATCGGCCATTCCGAGCGCCGGCAGTATTACAACGAGACCGACTTCACCGTCAACAAGAAGGTTCACGCCGCCCTGAACGCAGGTCTGTATCCCATCGTGTGCGTGGGCGAGAGCCTGGAGCAGCGGGAGCTGGGCGTGACCATGGAGCTGATCTCCTATCAGGTGAAGTGCGCCCTGGCCAACGTCTCCCCGGACAAGATCCGCCACGTGGTCATCGCCTACGAGCCCCTGTGGGCCATCGGCACCGGCAAAACCGCCACCGCCGAGCAGGCCGGCGAGGTGTGCCAGGCTATCCGCGCGGTGGTGCGCAAGCTGTACGGGGCCCATGTGGCCCGGGCGGTCACCATCCAGTACGGCGGCTCCATGAACGCCAAGAACGCCCAGGAGCTGCTGGCCCAGCCCGACGTGGACGGCGGCCTGATCGGCGGCGCGGCCCTGAAGCCCGCCGACTTCGTGCAGATTATCAACGCTGCAAACCAGGAGTAAACCTGGCAGAAAGGTTTTGTTTCGTATGAAAACACCGACTACTTTGATTATTATGGACGGCTTCGGCGTGGAGTCGGCCAATCCGGGCAACGCGGTAACCAACGCCCCCACCCCCCGGCTGGACAAGATCTTTGCCGAGTGCCCCGGCTGCCGCCTGTCTGCCTCCGGGCTGGACGTGGGTCTGCCCGAGGGCCAGATGGGCAACAGCGAGGTGGGCCACACCAACATCGGCGCGGGCCGGGTGGTCT
>CAJUPG010000003.1:59216-59890 GCA_910588455.1 uncultured Oscillospiraceae bacterium | reverse complement strand
CGTCGCGCATCATGCGCTCCACGGGATACTCGCGGGTGTAGCCGTAGCCGCCGAACAGCTGCACGGCCCGGCGGGTCACGTCGCTGGCGGACTCGGCGGCGAACAGCTTGGCCATAGCGGCGTCCATGGAGTAGGGCTCGTGGTTCTGCTTCTTCATGGCGGCGGCATAGACCAGATACTGGGCGGCCTGCATCCGGGTGTGCATATCGGCCAGCTGGAACTGGGTGTTCTGGAACTGGCTCAGACGGCGCTTGAACTGCACGCGCTCCTGGGTGTACTTAATCGCCTCGTCAATGGCGCCCTCGCCCAGGCCCAGGGCCTGCGCGGCGATGCCGATCCGGCCGCCGTCCAGGGTCATCATGGCGATCTTGAAGCCGCCGCCCTCCTTGCCCAGCAGGTTCTCCTTGGGCACGATGCAGTCCTCAAAGATCAGGTCGCAGGTGGAGGAACCGCGGATACCCATCTTCTTCTCGTGCTTGCCCACAGAGAAGCCGGGGAAGTTCTTCTCCACGATGAAGGCGGAGATGCCGTGGTTGCCCTTCTTGGTGTCGGTCATAGCGAACACCACAAAGGTCTCGGCCACAGTGCCGTTGGTGATGAAGCACTTGGAGCCGTTCAGTACGTAGTGGTCGCCCTCCAGAACGGCGGTGGTCTGCTGGCCGGAGGCGTCGGTG
>CAJUPG010000003.1:23372-59151 GCA_910588455.1 uncultured Oscillospiraceae bacterium | reverse complement strand
CCGCCGGCGCCGCCGTACTCCTTGGGGAAGTAGATGCCCATCATGCCCAGCTTGCCCATCTTCTCCACGGTCTCCATGGGGAAGCGCTCTTCCTCGTCCAGCTCCTCAGCCAGGGGCTTGACCTCGGTCTCGGCAAACTCGCGGTACATTTTGCGGACCATCTCTTGCTCTCTCGTCAGATGAAAATCCATTTTGTCGTCCTCCTATTCAAAAACTTACTTCTTGGAATAATCGTAGAAGCCCTTGCCGGACTTTCTGCCCAGCAGGCCGCCGCGCACCATCTTCTTGAGCAGATAGGTGGGGCGGTACTTGGAGTCGCCGGACTCCTCATACAGGGTGTTCATGATGGCCAGGCACACGTCCAGGCCGATCAGATCGCCCAGAGCCAGGGGGCCCATGGGGTGGTTGGCGCCAAACTGCATGGACTTGTCGATGTCCTCCACGGTGGCGGCGTGCGTCTCCACCAGGGCGATGGCGTCGTTAATCATGGGAATGAGCAGCTTATTGACCACAAAGCCGGGGGCCTCTGCCACCTCGACGGGCTCCTTGCCCAGCTCCTTGGCCAGATCGTAAATAAACTGGAAGGTCTCGTCCGAGGTATGGATACCGCGGATGATCTCCACCAGCTTCATGCTGGGCACGGGGTTGAAGAAGTGCATTCCGATGAGGTGATGCTTCAGGCCCTGGTCCATCTCGGTGATGGACAGGGAGGAGGTGTTGGAGGCGAAAATCGTCTCGGGCTTGCAGATATCGTCCAGCTCGCCCAGCAGCGCCTTCTTCGTCTCCATGTCTTCCTTCACGCACTCAATCACCAGATCGGCGTCGGCCGCGGCGGACTTCTCCTCCACCAGCACATTGGCCATGAGGGCGTCCTTGTCCTCCTGAGACATCCGGCCCTTATCCACCCGCTTTTGCAGAGACTTGTCCAGATTGTCCTTGTGGCGCTGGGCCGAGGCCACGCTGCTGGCGTACATCAGCGCAGTATGGCCCTTGGCGGCGAAAATCTGGGCAATGCCGCTGCCCATGGTTCCGGCGCCGAAAATTGCGACCTTCATACTTGTTTCCTCCTAGTTTTGTTCATTTTGCCCGCAGCCTTGTTAGATTTTTAACAAAAATCAAGCATAAAAAGAGCAACTCGGCTTGTATACCGTATGTTGCGGCGTTAAATTAGCGATTTTGACGGCTGCTAACGACCTAAATTATAGCTTTTTTGTGGCTATTAAGCAAGGGAAAGTGTCCTGGTAATTTATACAGTTTTTTTAAGAATTTTTTGGCAGTTTTGCACCATTCCAACCAGGACCTTTCTGAATTACAAAGCAGAATCGGTGCGTACGATTTAAATCTTTTGTAACATCTGACATGAACTTTTTTAATAAACGTTCGATATGATAATGCTCGCAAGGCAAGAGCATCTTTTTTCATTCTATCCTCCAATTCCTTTTGGAACGGCCGGCAGGGAACTGCCGGCCGCTTTCTTCATCACTTTTACAAAATTGAAAAATCTTTTTGGAAAAGACTTGCGTTTCAGAAAAAAATATGCTATGATACCAGTTGCGTTTATGAAATTGATCCTCAAAGGAGAAAGAGGTGAATATACAATGAAAGAAGGTCTTCACCCCAAGTATGAGCAGACCACCATCCGGTGCGCCTGCGGCAATGTGATCGAGACCGGCTCCACCAAAAAGGATATCCGCGTAGAAGTGTGCTCCAAGTGCCACCCGTTCTACACCGGCAAGCAGAAGATGGTGGATACCGGCGGCCGCGTCAGCCGCTTCAACAAGAAGTTTGGTCTGGGCTGAGTTGTAAACCGCATGGAGGTTTCGATTACGAAAACTCCATGCGGTTTTTTTGCACAAAACCCGCATAGGATAGAGCGGTAAAGGAGGAAATTGCCATGTTTCAATCTGTTGATCCGAAAACGCTGGACAAAAACCTGTTCTCCCTGCTGGGGGACCGCTGGGGCCTGGTCACCGCCGGGACCGGCGAACAGTGCAATACCATGACCGTCTCCTGGGGCGGCGCGGGCATCCTGTGGAACCAGCCCGTCGTGACAATTTATTTGCGCCCCCAGCGGTACACCAAGGAATTTGTGGACCGGGAGGAGTATTTTACGCTGGCCTTCTTCGGCCCGGAGCACCGCGACCATCTGGCCCTGTGCGGCTCCAAGAGCGGCCGGGACGTTGACAAGGTGAAGCAGTGCGGTTTTACGGTAAAAACCGCCCAGTGCGGCGCGCCCTACTTTGCGGAGGCGGAGTTGGTCTTTGTCTGCCGCAAGCGCTTCGTCCAGCCCATGGACCCGGCGGCCTTCCCTCAGGAGTACCAGGAGCGGTTTTTTCCCCAGAAGGATTACCATGTGATGTATATCGGCGAAATTGTGGAGGTTTTGGAGAAGAAATAAACCCTATAGATGGGGCAGGGCGGTCCGGTACTGGCGCAGCCGCCCCTCTCCGGCGGTCTCCAGAATCCGGTCCAGCTCCCCCAGCAGCCGGCCCCGGTCTTGGGGGAGCTCCCCCTGGAGCAAGTAGGGGTTGGAGGCGCCCAGGGCGGCGAAGGTTACCGGGATGTCCAGACAGGAAATCAGGGTGCGCAGCTCGGCGTACTTTTCCAGCTCGCCGGCTTCGCGCCAGCGTCCCGCCCGGATCTCCTCAGACAGCCGGGAGGCGGGGTAAACCGTGAGCATGGAGGAGCCGATCCGCTCCGGGCGGAGCTGATTGAACAGGGCCGCGCTGGCTTTTGCGCTGCGTTCCCCCGCCCCGGCTCCGGCAATTCCGGTGAGGTAGAAGAAATGATACCGGATGCCCGCCCGGTCCAGACGGCGGCACTGGACCAAAATGTCCTCCGGGGCATAGCCCTTGTCCATGAACTCCAGCGCCGGGCCGTCGCCGGTCTCCACGCCGATGGTAACGCCGCCGTAGCCCGCCCGGCTCAGCCGGGCCAGCTCTTCGTCGGTTTTGAGGGCGACGTCCGTAATGCGGGCGAAGCAGCCGATGGACCGGCAGCCGGGGAAATACGTCTGGATCAGCGCCGCGATTTGCTCCAGGCGCTCCGTTTGCAGCACAAAGGGATTCGCTCCGGTCAAAAACGCCCGGGAGAAGGGCTCCCGCTGGGGGGTTCCCTGGAGGGCGGCGGAGAGCTTGTCCAGAGGGGAGTGGGCCAGAGTCTGGAGCTCCAGCAGGTCCGCTTCGATGTCCTCCAGCGGGGACATACGGAAGGAGAAGGGCAGGTCCTCGTAGAGAGTGCAGAATTTGCACCTGTGATGGGTACAGCCCGCGGTGACCTCCAGCAGGAGGGAGGCAGCCTCATAGGGAGGCCGCCAGATGGTTCCGGTAAAATGCACGAAAATCGCTTCCTTTCTTTGAATCTGCCCCCAGGGTACTCCAAAGAAAAGAAGCCCGCAAGTACGATTATTTTTGAAAGATAGTCTCTTTTTTGATACTATTTGATGGTTTGAAAGGGCCGGTTATGGCAGAAAACAAGTTTACCGCCCCGGACGCGCTCTCCCGCTGCGTGCCCATGAGCCGGCTTCAGTCGGTGCTGGGGGGCAAGTGGAAAATCCTGATTTTGTGGTATATTGCCGCCTACCGGGTCCAGCGCTTCGGAGAGCTCCAGCGCCGCCTGGACGGGGTGACCCACGCCACCCTGGCCCGCCAACTGCGGGAGCTGGAGGGGGACGGCTTTGTCCACCGGGAGGTCTTTGGGGAGGTGCCGCCCCGGGTGGAGTACACGTTAACGCCCCTGGGCGAGAGCTTTGCGCCGCTGCTTCACGCCATGCTGGAGTGGAGCCAGGCCCATTTGGAGGAATTTGAATCTTGATCTTTGACGAAAGCATTTCCAAAAACCGGGCGGTGCTGGTGGGCCTGCGGGCCTACAGCCTGTCCCGGGACGAAAACGCCACCGAGGAGTCCATGGAGGAGCTGGCCGCTCTGCTGGAGACTGCCGGCGGCGAGAGCGCGGGGATTGTCCTGCAATCCAAGGACAGCCCAGACCCCCGCACCTTCATCGGGGAGGGCAAGACCGCTGAGGTGAAGGATTTGGTCCAGGCTATGGACGCGAAAATGGTGATTTTTGACAACGCCCTGTCCCCCTCCCAGCAGCGGGCATTGACCCAGGACCTGGGGGTGTCGGTGCTGGACCGGTCCGCCCTGATTCTGGACATCTTCGCCCAGCGGGCCCGGACCCGGGAGGGCCGGCTGCAAGTGGAGCTGGCCCAATACAAATATCTGCTCCCCCGGCTGACGGGTATGTGGAAGCACCTGGAGCGCCAGGAGGGGGCCATCGGCACCCGGGGCCCCGGCGAAACACAGCTGGAGTCGGACCGGCGGCACATCCGCCAGAAAATTTCCAGGCTGGAAGGGGAGTTGAAGGACGTGCGCCGGGTGCGGGCTACCCAGCGGGAGCGCCGGATTAAAAACGAGGTGCCGGTGGTGGCCATCGTGGGCTACACCAACGCGGGCAAGTCCACCCTGCTCAACCGCCTCACCGGGGCGGAGATTCCCGCCAACAACCGGCTGTTCGACACCCTGGACACCACCACCCGGACGCTGGAAATTTCCGACACCTGCACGGTGCTGCTGTCCGACACGGTGGGCTTTATCCGCAAGCTGCCCCACCATCTGGTGGAGGCCTTTAAGGCCACCCTGGAGGAGCTGGAGTACGCGGACCTGCTGCTTCACGTGATTGACGCGTCCAACCCCGAGTGGCCCGCTCAGGCGGCTGTAGTGGACCAGCTCATTCAGGAGCTGGGGGCGGAGCAGATTCCCCGGCTGGAGGTCTTTAACAAGTGCGACCTGAGTCTTGGGGATATCCTGCCCCACGGGGAGGACCGGGTGTCCATCTCCGCCAAAACCGGGGAGGGCCTGCCCCAGCTGCTCCAGGCCATCGGCAAGCGGCTGGACTCCGGGGCCCGGCGGGTGACCCTTCATCTGCCCTACCAGGAGGGCGGCGCTTTGGAGCGGCTGTACCAGGAGGCCAAGGTGGAGAAGGTGGACTACGGCGAGACCATCGACGTGGTGGCGGTGTGCACCCCCCGGACCATCGGGCAGCTGAAGGCCTATGTGGAGGGCTGGCGGGAGCTGGAGGAATTTTGATAAAAACGCCCCTTGATCCGATCAAGGGGCGTTTTTATTATTTGGTTAGGTGCTGTCCCGCTGGGCAATCGAGTAATAGATGCTGATATTGCCGCCATTGGGAGTGGGCACCGCTTTGAACTTGTATTCAGGCACAAAGAATACAACCGGATAGGAAATGTGTCCGGATTGTCCGGGGGCAAGGATTTTTGAAACGCCCCCGTTGATCGTAATTTCGACGCTGACATTCCCCAAATTTTCCACATAGAAATTGACATTCGCCCCATTTTCACGGTCCAGACGATAGGTTTCCGTGAACTGCGTAGCGTCGTACAGATACCCGGATGCGATGCCCATATCATAGGGCTGGATCAGGTCGTCATGGCTCCCTGCGGAGGCGGGGATAACGATAAAGGTAAGGGTCAATAGAAAAGCGAGCAGGTTTTTTACTTTCATAGAGAAACCTCCTTATTGTATTTGCATCGGCCTATGCTTTACATTCAGAGTATACTATATTATCGTTAAACTGTCAATTATTTTTTGAATGGTTTGTAAGAAAGACAGAAAAAAGAAATGACCCTTGACCAAACTCCCGGTCAAGGGTCATTTCTGATGATTCTTAATATCTAACATCTGTTTAACCTCTCTTTCTTCAGAATCACGGCCCTGTCCATCAAACGGCCTTCCGCAAAGTACGTCTTGCCCCAAATCTCACATTCTCTTGCACATTGTTGTTTGTGCACCTCGCTGATGAGGTCCGTGTTGTGTTTGAGCGCTTTTTCCTCTGCTGGGCGATGAACAGTCCGCAGGAGATTTGCAGCCTGTCTGCTTCCCGCTATCGTCGTGCCTGCGCGTCATTCCTGGCTAACGCGCAACTGGGAGGGGAGCATGGGAGAGAATTTGGCTGCTTTGCTGTGTTACCTGTACATTGGACTCATCCTTTCTGTCCATAATATACTACAACGCGGAGGAAATGTCAACCCCCTTTTGCAAGATTTTTTAAAAAACCTGCAAAAAGATTCTTCATAAAGTTTTAAGAAATCTATCCTTGGATTTTAAGAAAGCTCTGCTATACTGGCTATACTAAATCGGAGAAGCGCCTATGGAGGATTTTGGGATGAATATTTTGATTTTAACCGGAAAGTTCGGAATGGGCCACTGGTCTGCGTCGATGTCCCTGCGGCAGCAGCTGCTGGGGGAGTTCCCCCAATGGACCGTGGATGTGGTGGATTTCCCCGCCTACGCCATGCCCAACCTGTCCGATGCGATGTATAAGAGCTTTAATCTGGTGGTTACCTACGGCACCCATCTGTTCAATACCTACTATAAATTGACCTCTCTGGGCCGTCCGGACGCCCGGCCCCCCTTTGAGGGCCTGTTTCTGGATAAGCTGGTGGAGCTGATTCACCACAGCCGCCCCGACGCCGTCATTGCCACCCATCCTCTGTGCGCACAGCTGGTGTCCCGGCTGAAGGGGGAGTGGGGGCTGGACCTGCCCCTGCTCACCTGCGTCACCGACGTGACCAGTCATCCAGAGTGGATCAATCAGAATACCGACTGCTATCTGGTGCCCAGCCGGCAGGTGCTGGAGGACCTGGCGGCCAAGGGGGTGGACCCAGCCTGCGTCTGTGTTACCGGCATCCCTGTCCGGGAGGAGTTCCGGACCCTGGCCCGCAAAAGGACCTCCGGAGTCCGGGAGGTGCTGATTATGGGCGGCGGTCTGGGGCTGCTCCCCAGGGACAGCCGGTTCTACCAGGAGCTGAGCGCCCTGCCCAACACCCATATTACCATTATCACTGGCCGCAACGAGAAGCTCTTCAAGCGGCTGTACGGCCGGTGGGAGAACATTCAGGTGGTGGGCTATACGGACCACGTGTGGGACTATATGTCCCGGGCGGACCTGATTGTCACCAAGCCCGGCGGCATCACCCTGTTTGAAACGATTTTCGCCCAGGTGCCCATTCTTACCTGGCCGCCCGCGCTTCAGCAGGAGCGCAACAACGCCCGCTGGCTGGTCCGGGAGGGGATCGGCTGGGTGGCCGGAGAGGACTGCGTAAAGGACATTGCGCTTCTGCTGGAGCACGACTACGCACTGCAAGCGGCCCGGACCCGGATGGGGCAGATGAAGGGCCAGCTGGAGGCGGAGAGCCTGAACCAAATGATGGAAGCGATTGTGGCCAGCCAGGAGGTGGCGGTATGATTTCAGGAAGGAAAAACGCACTGGGGATTGCCCTGATTGTGCTGCTGATGGGGATTACCGGGGGCGTGATCCTCCGGGGCCAGCCCCTGTCCCTGCTGGGGGCCGCCCTGAAGCAGCTGCGGCCCCAATATATCCTGCTGGCGCTGGGGTTTATGTTCGCCTATGTGAGCTGTGAGGCCCTGTGTACCAAGCAGATTCTGGGCCGGCTGGGCCATGCGGCCCCCTTTGGCCGGTGCCTGGGCTACTCCTTTGTGGGCTTTTATGTCAGCTCGATCACCCCGTCGGCCACCGGCGGCCAGCCTGCCCAGATTTACTACATGAGCCGGGATCAGATTCCCGCCGCCCACGGGGCACTGAACATGATGCTGATCGCCGCCTGCTATCAGATTGCCACCCTGCTGTGGGGCGGAGCGGTCTGGTTCTTCGTACCGGGACTGTCCGGGCAGATGCGGGGCGGACTGGCGGTGCTGCTGCTCTACGGAGGCGGCGTGATGGTTGCGCTGACCGCGGGAATGGCTATGGTTATGTTCCTGCCCGGTGTGGCCCGGAGAATCTGCGGCGGCGTTTTAGGTCTGCTGGCCCGAATCCGGCTTGTGAAGAACACGGAAAAGGCCCGGGAAAAGCTGGAAATTCAGCTGGGCGAGTACGCCAAGGGGGCTCAGTGCATCAAGAAAAATCCGGGACTCACCCTGCGGGTGCTGGTTCTGTGCCTGGTGCAGCTGGGGATGCTGTTCAGCGTGCCCTGGGCGGTGTATCTGGCCTTCGGGCAGTCCGGATGCACCTGGGCCCAGGTGGCCGGAACCCAGGCTCTGGTGACTCTGGCGGTGTGCAATCTGCCCCTGCCCGGGGCGGTGGGCCCCGCAGAGGGAAGCTTCGTATCGGCCTTCCAGTTTATCTTTGGGGAAGCGCTGGTGACCCCCGCGATGCTGGTTTCCCGGGGGGTGAGCTTCTATACGTTTTTGCTTCTGAGCGCGGGGGTGGCGGTAGCCGTTCACCTGCGCACCAGCCGGGAGGCCCGGGAGCGGGCCCTGCGGGAGTTGACCGCCCATGCGGAAAAGCGGCGGGTGAAAGCGGTGAAGCGGTATTTAAATACCCGCAGCGGCCCGGAGGGCTCGATGCTGTAAATAAAACAAGCGGCCGCACCAGCGGCCGCTTGTTTTTGGCTATCCAATCACTTCTTTTGCAATATCCACGCTCTGCTTGGCGTCCCTGGCATAGAAATCCGCGCCGATCTGCTTGGCGTAGCCGGGGGTGAGCACCGCGCCGCCCACCATTACCTTGCAGGGCACCCCCTCCCGGTGGAGCAGGTCCACCGTCTCCTCCATGCTTTTCAGGGTGGTGGTCATAAGGGCGGACAGCCCCACCAGGGGGGCCTTGTGCTCCCGGGCGGCCCGGACCACGGCGGCGGGCTCCACGTCCTTGCCCAGGTCGATTACCCGGTAGCCGTAATTTTCCAGCAGCACCCGGACGATGTTCTTGCCGATGTCGTGGACATCCCCCTTGACGGTGGCAATGACAATGGTGCCCCGGCTGACGGATTCTCCGTCCGACTTGGCCAGATGGGTCCGTAAGACCTCGAAGGCGGCCTGGGCGGCTCCGGCGGCCTGAATCAGCTGAGGCAGAAATACCTTGCCCGCTTCAAACCGCGCCCCCACCCGGTCCAGGGCGGGAATCAGGATGCCGTCGATAATCTCCATAGGCGGCGTGGTCTCCAGCAGGGCGTCCACCGCCGGACCGGCCTCCCCCCGCAAACCGGCCTCCACCACCTCCGCCAGACTGCGGGTACTGGACGCGGAAGCTGCGGCCCTCTGGGGCTGGCTGGACTCCATGCCATAGGCGGCAATAAATTCCCGGGCCTCCTTGTCGATGTTCATCAACAGGTGGTAGCTGCGCACCGCCGCCATCATGGCCTCTATATTGGGGTTGATAATGGGCAGGTCCAGCCCGCGGGTCATGGCCATCATGAGGAAGTTCTGGTTGACCACAGGCCGGACAGGCAGGCCGAAGGAGATATTGGACACCCCCAGCACGGTTTTCAGCCCCAGCTCCTCCTTGACCCGGCCCAGGGCCTCCAGAGTCTGTACAGCTCCCTCCTGCTCAGCGGAGACGGTGAGGGTGAGACAGTCGATGTATACGTCCTCCCGGCGGATGCCGCAGGACAGGGCCTTTTGCAGAATCTTTTGGGCGATGTTGAACCGGGCCTGGGCGCTCTTGGGGATGCCCCCTTGATCCAGAGTCAGGCCAACCACTGCCGCGCCGTACTTTTTCACCAGGGGCAGAATGGCGTCCAGCACCCCGTCCTCCCCGTTGACCGAGTTGACGATGGCCTTGCCGCAGTAGACCCGCAGGGCCCGTTCCAGGACCTGGGGGTCGGTGGAGTCCAGCTGAAGGGGCGCGTCCGTCACCCCCTGGAGGGCCTTGACCACCCGGACCATAATCTCCCCCTCGTCGATGCCTGGAAGGCCCACGTTAACATCCAAAATGTCCGCTCCGGCCCCGGTCTGCTCCAGGGCCTGGTCCAGCATATAGTCCACGTCTCCATCCAGAAGGGCCTGCTTCATGCGCTTCTTGCCTGTGGGGTTGAGGCGCTCGCCAATCACCCGTACCCGGTCGATGGGGACGGTCTGGGTGCCGCTGCACACCGCGGCGGGGACTGTGCGGGGCAGATTGGGCACAGTCCTGTCCGAAACCGCCTGGGCCAGCAGGCGGATGTACTCCGGCGTGGTGCCGCAGCAGCCGCCCACCAGCTTCACCCCCGCGTCCACCAGCCTGGCAAGGCTTTGGGCAAACTCCTCCGGGGTGATGTCATAGCCGCCGGTTTCCGGGTCGGGCAGGCCGGCGTTGGGCTTGATGAGGACGGGCAGGGTGGACCACTTCAAAAAGTCCAGGGCCATAGGCTCCATCTGGCCGGGGCCGAGAGAGCAGTTCACGCCGATGGCGTCCACCCCAAGCCCCTCCAGGGTGAGGGCGCAGGAGGCCACATCGCAGCCCAGGAAGGTCCGCCCGTTGGCCTCGTAGGTCATGGAGGCCAGAATGGGCAGGTTACAGCATTCCTTGGCGGCCAGCACGGCGGCGCGGGTTTCCTGGAGGTCGGTCATGGTCTCAATAAAAATCAGGTCTGCCCCGGCCTGCACCCCCGCCCGGACCACTTCCTTGAAAATATTCACCGCGTCCTCGAAATGCAGGGTGCCTGTAGGCTCCAAAAGCTGGCCGATGGGGCCCAAATCCAGCGCGACCAGAGCCTGGTCCCCGGCGGCCCGCCTGGCAATCTCCACCGTGGGGGGGACCACCTCCGCCACGGTCTTGCCCGTCCGGGCCAGCTTTTCCCGATTCGCCCCGAAGGTGCTGGCGCTGATGATCTGGGCCCCCGCCTGGACGTAGGCCCTGTGAATATCCAGCAGCCAGTCCGGATGGGTGAGTGCGGCCAGCTCCGGGGGCTCGCCGGGCTTCAGGCCCTTGGCCTGGAGCATGGTCCCCATGCCGCCGTCCAGCAGAATGGGCTTGTTTCCCTCTAACAGCTTATGAAGCTCCACAGTGTCCACCTGACTTTCTGTATTGACAGCCCTCCCGCCCGGGGCAGCTCTGGCAGCTGCGCACAGCCCGGCCCACCGGCTCTCTGGATACGCCGATGAGCGCGGTGACCGACTTGCGGGGGGTCAAAATATGGTTTTCGTTGGCGCACAGCCCGATTTTCCGGGGGGCGTCCAGCAGGGCCAGCAGGCCGCTCTGCACGGACAGAGGCAGGTCCCCATAGCCAGGACTGAACCGGAAGGGGAAATAGCAGCCGGGGTATTTTGCAAAAATCTCCCCCTCCAGCCTGTCGCAGACCTCCTCCACCAGGGCGGCGGCGGCGCAGTCCAGGGCCAGGGCCAGGGCCATGTCCCGGCTTTCCGCCCGGCGGATGAGCGTGTCCGCCTGGGCGGACAGGGTGACGGCCAGCATCACGGCCCGGTCGCAGCCCGCCAGATGTTGGGCCAAATCCCGGCCGGGCAGCAGAAGCCCGCTCTCCAGCAGCACGCCGTCCCCGGTGATGGACAGACCGGATTCCCGGAACACGGACCGGGGCCGGGCGGTCTGCTCCATTTGGACCGCGGCCTGTTCCGCCAGCGTCCGGGTCTGGGGCGCGGCCTGCTCCGGGGGACAGCCCATATAGCGTAAAATCTCGTTGATGTCCATAAATGCTCAGACGGCCCGGATGGAGGCGATGCTTCCGGCAATCTGCTTGGCGACCTCCGGGTTGTTCATGGTGTACAGGTGGATGCCGTCCACACCTTCGGCAATCAGCTCGGAAATCTGGTCGATGGCGTAGGCCAGACCGGCTTCCCGCAGGGCCTCCGGGTGGTCGCCGTAGCGGCCCAGGATACGGGTGAGCTTCCGGGGCAGGCTGGCTCCGCACATGGACACCATGCGCTCAATGGAGGATTTGCTCAGTACCGGCATGATGCCCGCCTCAATGGGGACGTTGATCCCCGCGATGCGGCAGCGCTCCAAAAAGCGGAAATACTCCTCGTTGTCAAAGAAGAGCTGGCTGACCAAATGCTGTGCTCCCGCGTCCACCTTCTGCTTCAGATACCGGATGTCGCTGACCAGATCGGGGCTTTCCAAATGCCCCTCCGGGTAGCAGGCGGCGGACACCCCGAAGTCCCCCCGGCGCAGGATGAACGACACCAGCTCGTCTGCGTGGAGGAAGTCGGTTTTCGGAGGCAGATCCGGGGTCCGGTCCCCCCGCAGGGCCAGGATGTTTTCCACGTTGGCGGCCTTGAGCTGGGAGAGCACCTCCGCCACCTCCCCGGGGGTGGAGCGCACGCAGGTCAGGTGGGCCATGGCGGGAATTTTGTACTGGTTCTCAATGATGGAGGCGATCTCCCAGGTAGACTGATTGACCTGAGAGCCGCCCGCCCCGAAGGTCACGCTGATGAAGTCGGGCTTCAGGTCCTTGAGGCCGTCCAGGGTTTTGTAGATGGTATCCACCGGGCTAGTCTTTTTCGGCGGAAATACCTCGCAGGAAAAAACAGTTTTGCCCTGCCCGAACAGAGAGGCAATTTTCATTTTGGATTCATTCCTTTCTTACCACGCGGCGATCGCGCCGTCGCACCGGGGTTCCGTCCCGGCGCAGTACAGCCCGTTTTCCAGCCGCCAGATAATTTGTCCCCGGCCCATGTCGATGGGGTCGGTGATGACCTCCACCTCATGGCCCCGGCGGAGCAGCTCCTGTGCGATTTTTGGGGAAATACCCGGCTCCAGCTGGATGTGCATCCCGCCGGTCCACTGCACCCGGGGCGCGTCCAGACACTGCTGGGGGTTCATATGGTAGTCGATGGCGTTGACTAAAATTTGCACATGGCCCTGGGGCTGCATGAAAGCCCCCATCACCCCGAAGGGACCTACGGCCTGCCCGTTTTTGAGCAGGAAGCCGGGGATAATGGTGTGGTAGGGCCGCTTGCCCCCGGCCAGGCAGTTGTCGGACTGGGGGTCCAGAGAAAAATTGGCTCCCCGGTTTTGCAGGGAAATCCCCGTCCCCGGCACGGCGACCCCGGCGCCGAAGGTGGTGTAATTGCTCTGGATGAAGGAGACCATATTTCCCTCCCCGTCGGCGGTACACAGATAGACCGTGCCGCCGCAGGAGGGGTCCCCCGCCTGGGGCAGCAGCGCCCTCTCCCCGATCAGCGCCCGGCGCCGGTCCAGATAGCGGTCAGAGAGCAGGTCGGAGACCTTGGTCTTCATATACCGGGGGTCGGCGATATAGGTCCTGGTGTCGGCAAAGGCCAGCTTGATGCTTTCGATGATTTTATGGTAATTTTCCGCCGTATCCTTCTCCGGGTCCAGCGCAAGGCCGTCCAGCAGCTTCAGGGCCATCAGGACCGTCAGCCCGTGGCCGTTGGGGGGGATTTCGCAGACCGTATAGCCCCGGTAGTCCACGGAAACAGGTTCCACCCACTCCGGTTTGCAGCGCTGGAAATCCTCTTTTTGGAAAAAACCGCCGGTCTCCTGGGCAAAGGCGACGATTTTTTCCATCAGTGCCCCCCGGTAAAAGCTCTCGCAGCTGGTCCGGGCCAGCTCCTCCAGGGTTTCGGCGTACTCCGGCCAGCGAAACAGCTCGCCGCACCGGTAGGGTGCGCCATTTTTGTGGAGAAACACCTGCTTCCAGTAGGCGTGGGGCGGACCGTCCGGGATGCGGCGGCAGTCCTTGGCCCACTGAGGGGCGGTGTTGACCGCCACCGGCGCGCCCTCCCGGGCCAGCTCCGCGGCGGGGGCGAAAAGCTGCTCCAGGGGCAGGTCTCCAAAGCGGCGGTTCAGCTCCGCCCAGCCTCCCACGGCTCCGGGAACGGTGACGGGAAGCCAGCCCTCGGTGGGCATTTCCCCAAATCCCCGGTCCCGGACCAGCTGGGCGGACAGGGCGGCGGGAGCGGGACCGCTGGCGTTGAGGCCGTAAAGCTTCTGGTCCTTGGCCATCCAGACCAGGGCGAAGCAGTCGGAGCCAAGGCCGTTCCCGGTAGGCTCCAGCAGGGGCATGGCCGCGGCCATAGCCACCGCCGCGTCCACCGCGTTGCCGCCCCGGCCCATGATTTCCAGGCCAATCTGCGCCCCCTGGGGAATGGAGGTGCAGGCCACCCTCCGGCGGGCGTAGACCACATTCCGGCGGGAGGGGTAGACATAGTTCTGCGCGTCAAACTGCATCATTTCTCAGCCCCCCAGGTTGGCCTTGGCGGACCACGTCCGGACGTTCAGCCGGTACACGGCAGTCCGTTCGAGAGAAGCCTCCGGAAAATCCCAGCCGTCCCGGCCTGTAACGTGGGCCATAATGGCCGTCAGGCCAATGCGCTTTTCCGCCGGGGAGGGGAGAGGGACGAGCGGTCCGCTGCCCATGACGCTGCGGTAGGTGAAGCTGTGGCCGCAGGCGGTGTCCGCAGTGCGCAGCTTGTGGCCGCAGTCCATCTCAAAGGCCGCCTCACAGCCCTGGGCGAAGGCGCGGGCCTTTCGGCCCTCAGAAGCGGAGTGGAAATAGAGGGTGAGCCGGTCCCCCTCCAGAGTATAGCCGAAGTTGACCGGAAATACAAAAAGTCCCTCCGCGTCCTGTCCGGCGATCCGCATGGCATCGCACTGGTCCAGAATTGCCCGCAAATCCTCCGGACGAGTCACTTCTTTGTCTGTTCTGCGCATGGTTCAAACCTCCAGTTCCAGCAGGACCGGGCAGTGGTCGCTGCCCTCGACCTGGCTTAAAATTTCCGCCCGGACGATTTTGTCCTTGAGACGGTCCGAGACGATAAAATAGTCGATGCGCCATCCGGCGTTTTTCTCCCGTGCGTGGAAGCGGTAGGACCACCAGGAGTAGGCCCCTTCCGCGTCCGGGTGCAGGTGCCGGAAGCTGTCCGTGAAGCCGGAGGAGAGCAGAACGGTCATTTTCTCCCGCTCCCGGTCGGTGAAGCCGGCGTTGTTCCGGTTGGTTTTGGGATTTTTCAGGTCAATTTCCTGGTGGGCGACGTTCAGGTCCCCGCAGTAAATCACCGGCTTGGTCCTGTCCAGGGAGAGCAGATAGTCCCGCAGCTCGTCCTCCCACTCCATCCGGTAGTCCAGCCGCGCCAGGCCGTTCTGGGAGTTGGGGGTGTAGCAGCAGACCAGATAGAACGCCTCATACTCCAGGGTAATCAGCCGCCCCTCGTGGTCGTGAGGCTCCCGGTCCATGCCGTAGGCCGTATCCAGGGGGGCGTGAGGGGTGAAAATGGCGGTGCCGGAGTACCCCTTTTTTTCGGCGGAGTTCCAGAACTCCAGCGCCCCGTCCAGCTCCAGTTCTGCTTGGCCCTGGCTCATTTTCGTCTCCTGCAAGCAGAGAAAATCCGGTTTTTCCTGCTGGTAGAAGTCCAAAAACCCCTTTTTCAGGCAGGCCCGCAGGCCGTTTACGTTCCAGGAAATGAATTTCATGGTGTTATCCCTTTCGTATTCAAATTACGTTGTGGAGTCCTTGCGATCAGACATTATCCTCCGCAGCCTTGGCCTCCGGATGGTGTCCGTCCACCTTCAGATAGGACGGCCCCGCGCCGCTGACCTTGGCGTAGGCCTTTTTACGCACGTACAGCCAGGTAAGCAAATGGATGCTGCCGGTGAGGGCCCAGCTGACGGGGTAGGAGATGTAGAGAATTTCGGGGGAGGGGTTGTTCTGGAAAATCGTGGCCACCCACACCAGCCGCAGGACGCAGGAGCCCAGCAGGGAGACGATCATGGGAATCACCGAGCAGCCCAGGCCCCGCAGGCTGCCCACCATGGTGTCCATGATGCCGCACAGGAAATAGGGGATGGACACATAAGCCAGACGAAGCACGCCCTGCTGAATCACCGCCGCCGCGTCGGGACCGGCCTCCACATAGAAGCCCACCAGAGTGTCGCCGAAGAGATAGGCCAGATTGCCCAGTACCAGCCCGGTAATCATGACATAGATCTGGCACCAGAGCAGCACCCGGTCCGCCCGCTTGGTCTCGCCCGCGCCGTAGTTCTGGCCGGTGAAGGTGAGGGCGGTCTGATAAAAGGCGTTCATGCCGTTGTACACAAACCCCTCCACGCTGGCGGCGGCGGCGGAGCCGCCCATGACGATGGAGCCGAAGGAGTTGATGGAGGACTGAATCACCACGTTGGACAGGGCGAACACGATGCCCTGGAACCCGGCGGGCAGGCCGATTTCGAAGATGCGCCGGATCACACGCCACTCCAGCTTGAGCTGCCTCCACTCCAGATGCAGGGGGCCGTCCTCCCGCCGCAGGCACCGCAGCACCAGAAACGCAGATACATACTGGGAGATGGCCGTGGCCGCCCCCACGCCCGCCACCCCCCAGTGGAGGGAGATGACGAAAAACAGGTTTAAGATCAGGTTGATGACTCCGGCGATGCTCAAAAAGTAAAGGGGGCGCTTGGTGTCCCCCTGGGCACGGAGCATGGCGCTGCCGAAGTTATAGACCATAGTGGCGGGCATTCCGGCGAAGTAGACCCGCAGATAGAGGGTGGACAGATCAATCACGTCATGAGGGGAGTCCATCCATTGCAGCAGGGTGGGGGAGAGCAGGATGCCGACCGCCGCCATGACCAGGCCGCTGAGTATGGACAGGGCGATGGAGGTGTGCACCGCTTTCCCCGCGTTGTCCCGCCGCCCGCTGCCCAGGTCCCGGGCCACCACCACGTTGGCGCCCACGGACAGGCCGATAAACAGGGCTATGAGCAGGTTAATCAGCGACGTGGTAGACCCCACCGCTGCCAGGGACTCCCGCCCGGCGAACTTACCCACCACAATCACATCCGCCGCGTTGAACAGCAGCTGGAGCATACTGGAGAGCATCAGCGGCAGGGCAAAGACCAGAATTTTGCTGGCCAGAGGTCCGCTGCACATATCCATTTCATAGCGTTTTGTTTTCATAGCGATTCACCTTATTTATATTACATCGTGATATGCAGAGTCCATTATAGCAAACGGCAGGTAAAATGCAAGCGGCGGGAAGTAAAAACTTTTACTTCCCGCACGCATTCTTATAGATAAAATTACAGGTGCATCACCCGGGCCTTGATCTCCTTGGTCTTGCCCACATTCCAGAAGTTTTCCCCCAGATAGCCGCAGGTGCGCCGGGTGACATTCATCTTGGACTGGTCGGTGTTGTGGCACACGGGGCACTCCCAATGAAAATCCTCGTTAATCTCAATCTCCCCGTCGAAGCCGCAGCACTGGCAGTAGTCGCTCTTGGTGTTGAACTCGGCGTACTGGATGTTGTCGTAGATAAAGCGGACCACGTCCTCCAGGGCCTCCAGGTTGTGGGCCATATTGGGCACCTCCGAGTAGGAGATGCAGCCGCCGGTGGAGATGGACTGGAACTGGCTTTCGAACTGGAACTTGGAGAAGGCGTCGATGGGCTCCCGTACGTCCACGTGGTAGCTGTTGGTATAATACCCCTTGTCGGTCACGTCCGGGATGGTGCCGAAGCGCTCCTTGTCGATCCGGGCAAACCGGTAGCACAGGGACTCGGCGGGGGTGCCGTACAGGGCGAAGCCGATGTTGGTCTGGGCCTTCCAGTCGTCGCAGGCCTTGCGCAGCCGGTTCATCACCTTCAGGGCAAATTCCTGGCCCTCCGGGGCGGTGTGGCTCACGCCGGTCATCAGCTTGGTCACTTCATACAGGCCGATGTAGCCCAGGGAGATGGAGGAGTATCCGCCGTAGAGCAGGGGGGCGATGGGGGCGCCCTTGGGCAGCCGGGCGATGGCCCCGTACTGCCAGTGGATGGGGGAGGAGTCGGAGCGGACGTTTTTCAGGGCATTGTGCCGGCACATGATGGCCTCAAAGCACAGCGCTAACCGCTGCTCAAAAATCTGCCAGAATTTGTCCTGGTCTCCCCGGGCCAGAATGCCCATCTGGGGCAGGTTCAGGGAGACGACCCCCTGGTTGAAGCGGCCCTCGAACTGATACTCTCCCTGCTCGTTTTTCCAGGGGGCCAGGAAGGACCGGCAGCCCATGGGGGAGAACACATTGCCCTGGTAGTTCTCCCGCATCTTCTTGGCGGAGATATAGTCGGGGTACATCCGCTTGGCGGAGCATTTTACCGCCAGACGGGTGATATAGTCGTACTTTCCGCCCTTTAAGCAGTTATGCTCGTCCAGCACATATACCAGCTTGGGGAAAGCGGGGGTGATGTAAACGCCCTTCTCATTCTTGATGCCCTCCAGCCGCTGGCGGAGGACCTCCTCCACGATCATGGCGTTTTCCTCCAGATAGGGGTCGCCGGCCTTGAGATTCAGGAAGAGGGTGACGAAGGGGGACTGTCCGTTGGTGGTCATGAGGGTGTTGATCTGATACTGGACGGTCTGGACGCCGGATTTCAGCTCAGTGCGCAGTTGATCGTCCACCAGGCGCTCCATAGTGGCCTCGTCCACCTGCCCGGCGCACTCGTAGGCGATGTGCTTTTTGAACTTCTCCCGGCTGCGGCGCAGGTATTTGCCCAAATGGCTCAAATCCACGCTCTGGCCGCCGTACTGGTTGGAGGCCACGCAGGCAATGATCTGGGTCACCACCGTGCAGGCCACCTGAAAGCTCTTGGGGCTTTCAATGAGCTTGCCGTTCATCACGGTGCCGTTGTCCAGCATATCCCCGATGTTAATCAGACAGCAGTTGAAAATGGGCTGGATGAAGTAGTCCGCGTCGTGGAAGTGAATCGCGCCCTCATCGTGGGCCTGGGAGATGTGCTCCGGCAGCAGGATGCGCCGGGTCAAATCCCGGCTCACCTCACCGGCGATGTAGTCCCGCTGGGTGGCGGCGATCATGGTGTTTTTGTTGGAATTTTCTTCCGCCAGCTCTTTGTTCTCGTTGCGCAGCAGGGCCAGAATTGACTCGTCGGTGGTGTTCTGCTTGCGCACCAGAGCCCGGGTGTACCGGTAGATGATGTAGGTTTTGGCCAGCTGAAATTTGTTCCGGGCTACCAGGGCCTGCTCCACCAGATCCTGAATGTCCTCCACCAGCATCCGGGGCCGGTTGAGGGCCTCGATCCCGTCGATGATGGCGTCAATTTCCTCCGGGGCGATCTGGTCGGCGGCGGTGACCTCCGCGTTGGCCTTTTGGATGGCGACGGCAATTTTGCTGCGGTCGTAGTCCACGATAGTATCGTCCCGTTTAATCACTTTCATCTTAGAAAACCCTCTTTCGTTCAGTCTCAACGGACCCTGATTATAGCATAGATTTTGGGGCTTGTCCACTACATCTTGTGTCGGAGCCTTGAAGGGACGCAAACCCTTGTCCCGGGCGGCTTTCTTCGGGGCAGAGGTTGCCCTGGCGGGGATTTTGTGCTATAATTTCGGCGAAATGACCAGGAAGAGGAGGAAATTACTTCCATGTGCGCAAAAATCGCGGTAGCTATGAGCGGCGGCGTGGACAGCTCCGCGGCGGCCTGGCTGCTCAAGGAGCAGGGGCACACGCTGCTGGGGGTGACCCTGAAGCTGTTCCAGGGGGGAGACGGCGCGGTCCGGGACGCCCAAAGGGCGGCCCGCCAGCTGGACATTCCCCACTGTGTTGTGGACGCCGGTCCCTGCTTTCAGGCCCGGGTCATGGACCGGTTTGCTGCCGCCTATGAGGCCGGGGAGACGCCGAATCCCTGTGTGGACTGCAACCAGTACGTGAAGTTCGGGGCGCTGCTGGACCGGGTCCGGGAACAGGAGCAGGAGCTGGTGGCGACAGGCCACTATGTCCGATTGGAGCGGGACCCGGGGACAGGACGCTGGCTGCTGAAGCGGGCGGCCCACCGGTCCAAGGACCAGAGCTATGTGCTGTGGGCTCTGACCCAGGACCAGCTGGCCCACAGCCGGTTTCCCCTGGGGGATATGTCCAAGGGGGAGATTCGGGAAATTGCCCAGGCCCAGGGCCTTGTCAGCGCCCGGAAAAAGGACAGCCAGGACATCTGCTTTGTCCCCGATGGGGATTATTCGGCCTTTCTCCGGCAGTATACGGGAAAAAACTACCCGGCGGGGAATTTTGTGTCGGAGACGGGGGAAATTTTGGGCCGGCACCAGGGGATCGTCTCCTACACCGTGGGCCAGCGCCGGGGGCTGGGGGTGTCCTCCAACCACGGACGGCTGTACGTGAAGGAGATCTGCCCCGGGAACAACACGGTGGTGCTGTCGGAAAACGGCAGCCTGTTTCACCGGACCCTATGGGCGGATTCCCCCAACTGGATTGCCCTGGAGGGGCTCCAGGGGCCGCTGCGGCTCCGGGCCAAGGTCCGCTACCGGATGGAGGAGCAGCCCTGCACCGTGGAGCAGACGGACGGGAACACGCTCCGGGTGCGCTTTGACGAGCCCCAGCGGGCCATCACCCCGGGGCAGTCGGTGGTATTTTACGAGGACGACGTAGTGGTTGGCGGCGGGGTCATCCGCCGGACAGAGGAGGAATAACAGTGGGGAAAAAGCACACAAAAACCTACGGAAAGGACCCGCAGCTGCTCCAGACGGGCCGCAAAAGCAAGCGCATCACCCCCGGGGTGCGCAACCTGCTGCTGTTTGCCCTGGTGCTGCTGGCGGCGGCGGAGGTGCTGCTCCGGATGGGGCTGATCCCGGAGCAGGGGGCTCTGGCCGCCGATATCGTCAGCATGGTGCTGGTGCTGCTGGCGGCGGCCGGGGCGGTCCGGTCGTGGAACTGAAAAAGACGCGAAAAACCCCGTCTCAACCTCTGAGACGGGGTTTTTGTGTCTATTGAGCGTTATTTTTGTCGAATACGATGCCGGCGACGTTCACGTTTACGCTGCCGACTTCCATGCCGGTCATGGACTCAATGGCGGTTTTCACGCCCTCCTGAATGGCCTTGCCCATGTCGGGGATGGTGTGGCCGTAGCTCATCAGCACGGACAGAATGACGGATACCTGTTCATCTTCCACCTGAATGTGGATGCCCTTGGTCAAGTTTTTCTTGCCCAGCAGCTCGGCAATATCGCTGCCCAAATTGGCGGCCAGGCTGTATACGCCGTCTACCTCCAGGGCGGCGGCGGCGGTGATGGCGGCCAGCACCTCTTCGGAGATATGGATATTCCCCAAAGAATCGGCGTGGGAAACATAATTTTCACTCATGGCGGTCACGCTCCTTTTCCCTTATTATACCACGCTTCGGGGAGCTTGACAACTGGAATTTAGGCATTTGTGTCAGCATTGCCTCAAAATTTCCTCCAGCTCACCCCGGTCAAACCGGTAAATTTTGTCGCAGAACTGGCAGGACAGCTCCGCCTGGCCCTGTTCGTCTATGAGGCTTTGCAGCTCCTGCTTCCCCAGGCTGATGAGGGCCCGGATCACCCGCTCCTGGGAGCAGGCGCACCGGTACGAAACCGGGTGTTTTTCCAGGATTTCCAAGGAAAATCCCTCCAAAACCGCCCGGAGCAGCCCCTCCGCGTCCAGACCCCGGTCCAGGGCGGCGCTGACGGGGCCCAGCTTTTTCACCCCCGACTCAATCTGGGCGATAAGCTCCTCCCCGGCGCCGGGGAGGAGCTGGATGAGATACCCGCCCGCGGCGGCGACGCTCTGGTCCAGGCCCACCAGGACCCCCAGGGCGCAGGCGGTGGGAATCTGCTCGCTCTCCACAAAATACATGGCCAGATCGTCGGCGATTTCCCCGGAAAACAGGCCGATGGTCCCCACATAGGGCTCCTTATAGCCGAAATCCTTGATGACGGTGAGAGTGCCCTGGGTGCCCACCGCGCCCCCCACGTCCAGCTTGCCGGGGTATTGCTCCATCAGCTCCACATGGGGGTTCTGGACATAGCCCCGGACATTGCCGCCGCTGTCGGATACGGCCAGCACCAGCCCCAGAGGGCCGCCCCCCTTGATCTGGAGGGTGAGGGAGGCGTTGTCCTCCTTGAGCATATCCCCAAGCAGAGAGGCCCCCAGCAGGGTCCGGCCCAGGGCGGCGGTGGCTACGGGGAGAAGAGTGTGCAGGTTCCGGGCTGTTTCCACGAGCTCCTGGCCGGTGATGGCCTGGGCCCGGACCAGGCCGTCGGCGGTGATGGCCCGCACCATTTCATCGCGCATATGCAAAAACTCCTTTTACTGATTCATATCTGCAATCAATTCCGCCGGCTGAATGGACAGCTCCACCCAGGCGGGGACAAAACCGCTTCTTACCGCATTTCGGACAGAGGGCAGGTTGGACCAGGCGGAGCAGTAAAAGGGGACCTTGCCCCGCGCCAAAACCTCCAGCGCCAGACGGCTGGTGAGTGCGGCGGCGACGCCCCTTCTGCGGTACTCCGGCAGCACGTCCACGCCGATCTGCCACATATTCGCGCAGTCGGCAGAGCAGCCCGCCAGACCGATTAACCGCCCGCCCTCATAGGCCCCCACCCCCAGCACGTCCAGCTCCCGGCGCTCTTCACACAGGGCGTTGCTCCACTGGGGGAGGTAGAGGCCGGAGAAGTCCGTCAAAATTTGCAGGGGATAGCCGCAGGACAGGGGGCGAAGCTTCTCCAGGTCCGGCAGATAATACTCCGACAAAAAGCACACCCGCTGTCCCAGAACCGACAGGCGTTCGTCCAGCCAGTGGAGGTTCGGGGGCTCAAAGCAGTGGTAAAACTGAAATTTGTGGATAAATTCGCCAACAAGTTCCCCTAAATCCTCCCGGACCGACGCAGCAGCGTTGCTGCCGTAGGAGACCAGAAGGCCGGCTGTGGCGGGCTTGTAATATTTTCTGGCCTCCGGCCCCAGCCGGAGGGGGGAGAGGACCGGCTCTGTCCGGAGCAGGTCCTCCGGCGCGCAGTTCAGCTCCCGGGCGGACTGAGCCAGGGCAATTTGCAGGATTTCCTGGTTTGTCATGTAAAATACCTCTCCATCAGCCGGTACAGAGGGAGTAGCAGCGCGTAGACCAGCACTCCGTTGGAGATCCCGTGGACCAAATCGAAGGGAATGCCGCTGATCCAGTAGGACAGCGCCGCCTGCCAGCCGCCTATAAAGAAATAGGGGATGGCGCACAGAGCGCCGAAGCTCAGGCCGAAGATGCCCGCGAAAGCGCCCCAGAACAGGGGGGAGCGGTTTGTCCGGAAGGGAACCGCTGCCGCCACCAGAAGGGGCCACAGGTAAAGGTAGGCCAGGGAGGAGACCCCGTAGAGGCTGATTTCAATCAAAGCGAAGCCGAAGGCGGTGTAAAGGGCCCGCCAGCCGTGGCGCAGCACCGCCAAAAGCAGCAGCAGCGCCACCGGATGGATGTTGGGCAGGGCGTTCATCGCCTCTTTGCCCCCGGCAATCAAAGCGGTCAGCAGGGCCAGCTCCGCCAGCTCCCGGACCGGCAGCCGGTTACCACCCGACATTCAGGGTGAACAGGAACACGTCCCCGTCGTGGACGGGCTGGCTGTCCACGCCATACTCCGCCCGCACACCGTTCACGTCGTAGCCCCACCACTCCTGGTTGGCTTCGTTGGCGGTTTCGCCGTCCACGGTCTGGACCCACAGGCCATATTCGCTCTCGCTGCCCGACACCAGTTTTTGCTCCTCCAGGGCCTGGCGCAGATACTCCGCCTGGGTGGTGAAGGTGTAGCTGGTTTCCTCCCCCGCCAGATGGACCACGTTTACGGTGATCTCCTTGGTCCCGTCGGCGGGCTTGGGGGACAGGAACTGGTAGGCAACAAGGCAGAGGGCCGCCAGCAGGACAAAAATTCCAAGTGCAATGCGTTCTTTTTTCATTTCATATTATCTCCTTGCAGTAAAAAAGATCCGGTCCTCACCGGGCTTGGGGGGACGCTGCTTCAAATTTCCGTAGGTTTTTATGTTGGAGAAGCCGGCCTGCTCCAAAAAACCGGTCAGCTCCGGCACGGTGTAGGCCCGTTCCCGGTGCAGCTCCTCTCCCCGCCGCCAGAGGTCTCCCTCCTCCTGCTGGAAGATGTCCATAAAATAGGAGCAAATCCGGCTGCGGGGGGAGTACTCCGCCCGCCATACGCAGTAGGCGTCGCCGGTTTCGTCCAGAAAGACCTGGCCGTCCAGGCCCTGGAGCTTTTCCGGGGTGTTCACGTCGAACAAAAACAGCCCTCCGGGCATGAGAAACAGGTGGACCCGCTCAAAAGCCCTTTGGAGCTTTTTGGGGTCGGTGACGTAGTTTACGCTGTCCAGACAGCACACGCAGGCGTCAATGGTGCCGTACAGGTCCAGGGCCTCCATCGGCTGGCATAAAAAAATCGGGGCGGCGGCGCAGCCGGAAAAATCCTTTGCGGCGGCTTGGGCCAGCATATCGGGGGACTGGTCTGCGCCGATCATTTCATATCCCCGCCGGGCCAGCTCCAGGGTGAGGGAGCCGGTGCCGCAGGCCAGGTCCAGAACAGTGTTTCCCGGCAGGCCGTTTTTTTGAAAGTGGCGCTGAATGTAGCTCCCCCAGGCGGCGTAGTCCACGTCGGCGGTGAACTGGTCGTAGCAGCCGGCCAGAAAGCCGTAGCTGCTCATGGGGCCCGCTCCTTCCGCAGACGGGGGAGCACCGCCTGGTAGCCCCCCGCCCCGTAGCGCACGCAGCGGTTGACCCGGCTGATAGTAGCGCTGCTGGCCCCGGTGTGGGCCAGGATGTCGCTGTAAATCCGGCCTTCGTCCAGCAGCAGAGCCACTTCCATGCGCTGCTCCAGGGCCTTCAGCTCCGAAACGGTGCACAGGTCCTGCAAAAACGTACGGCACTCCTCCTCGCTCTCCAGGGACAGAAGGGCACGGTACAGGGCGCTGCTGGGTTCCTTCTCCAAAAATGTAGACATGAATAGCTCCCCTCCAGCGGTTGCTGTTTTTATTCCTGTATTGTAACACGGTAGTTTATAAAAGTAAATAGGCCCCCTCCCGCCGTCGCAGGCAAAGACCCTGCGTGGACAAATTTCTTCTTGTATTATTGTAACAAAAACGCGGGCATTGTCAATGCGGAAAAAGACCTATCGACGAATGGGACTTGGTGTGTTATAATAAACCCTGAGGTGAAGCAAGTGGGCAAAAACCCTGAACACAAGCCGGTAAAGCGCATCTGCATCGGGCTGCTTGCCCACGTGGACGCAGGCAAGACCACACTGTCGGAGGGACTGCTGTATCTGGGCGGCGCGCTGAAAAAGCTGGGCCGGGTGGACCACGGCAGCGCGTTTCTGGACAGCTTTGCTCTGGAGCGGGAGCGGGGAATTACCATTTTTTCCAAGCAGGCCCTGCTGTCTCTGGAGGGGGCTGAATTCATGCTGCTGGACACCCCGGGTCATGTGGATTTCTCCAGCGAGATGGAGCGTACCCTGCAAATCCTGGATTACGCCGTTCTGGTCATCAACGGCTGCGACGGCGTACAGGGCCATACCCAGACCCTGTGGCGGCTTTTGAGGCGGTATCAGGTGCCTGTGCTGCTTTTCGTGAACAAAATGGACCTCTCCCCCCGGAGCCGGGGCGATTTATTGGCGGAATTACAGGACCGCCTGGGAGACGGCTTTGTGGACTTTTCCGGGGACTGGCAGGAGCCGGCGGCCCTGTGCGGAGAAGAGGCCCTGGAATATTATCTGGAGCACAATACCCTGAGCGACGCCCACGTCCAGGCCCTGGCCGCAGAGCGGAAGCTCTTTCCCTGCTGGTTCGGTTCGGCCCTGAAGCTGGAAGGGGTGGAGGAGCTTTTATCCGGCCTGGAGCGCTTTACCCGGATGCCGGACTATCCGGCGGAGTTTGGCGCGAAAATCTATAAAATCGCCCGGGACGCCCAGGGGACCCGGCTGACATATTTAAAAGTGACCGGCGGGGTGCTCAAGGCCCGGGCCGTCCTTCAGGACGGGGAGAAGGCGGATCAGCTGCGGCGGTACTCCGGGGAAAAATTCCAGCAGCTGGCCGAGGCCCCGGCGGGGACGGTCTGCGCGGTGACCGGTCTGAGCCGGACCCGTCCCGGCCAGGGGCTGGGCTTTGAGGGGGACGGCGGGCCCCCGGTGCTGGAGCCGGTGCTCACCTGCCGGCTGCTGCTGCCGGCGGGGTGCGACCCCTTTGCCGCCCTGCCCAAGCTGCGCCAGCTGGAGGAGGAGGACCCCCAGCTCCACCTGCTTTGGAACGAAGCCCGGGGGGAGATTCATCTCCAGCTCATGGGAGAGGTCCAGCTGGAGATTTTGCAGCGGCTGATTCTGGACCGGTTCGGCTGGGAGGTCTCCTTCGGAGCCGGAAGCATCGTCTATAAGGAGACCATTAAGACTGCCGCCGAGGGGGTGGGCCACTTCGAGCCCCTGTGCCACTACGCAGAGGTTCACCTGCTGCTGGAGCCGGGGGAGCGGGGAAGCGGGGTGCGGGTTTATTCCGCCTGTCCCACGGATCAGCTGGATTTGAACTGGCAGCGGCTGATCTTGACCCACATTCTGGAGAAAACCCACCGGGGCGTTTTGACCGGCGCGCCCGTGACGGATATCAAAATCACGTTGATCGCCGGCCGGGCCCACGTGAAGCACACGGAGGGGGGCGATTTCCGGCAGGCCACCTACCGGGCGGTGCGCCAGGGGCTGATGCAGGTGAAATCCCTGCTGCTGGAGCCCTGGTACGACCTGCGGCTGGAGGTCCCCGCCTCCTGTATGGGCCGGGCTATGGCGGACCTGCAGCGCATGAACGGCCAGGTGGACCCGCCGGACCTTGAGGGGGAGCGGGCGGTGCTCACCGGCGGGGTGCCGGTGGCGGCGCTGGGGGACTACTGGCGGGAGGTGACCGCCTATACCCAGGGCCAGGGGCGGCTGAGCTGCACTTTGCGGGGGTACGAGCCCTGTCACAATCCCGAAGAGGTGATCGAGGCCGCCGGCTACCAGCCGGAGCGGGATGCGGACAACCCGGCGGGCTCCGTGTTTTGCAGCCATGGGGCGGGGGTAACCGTCCCCTGGGACGAGGTTTTTGACCATATGCACGTGGAAAGCCCCCTGAGCCGGCCCCGGACGGAAGAACCGGCAGAAGCCCCCGCTGTCCGGACCCAGGCTCCCCGGGGGTCTCTGGAGCAGGACAAGGAGCTTCTGGCCATTTTTGAGCGGACCTACGGAAAAGTGGAGGCCAAAGCCTTCCAGCCCCGGAAAAAGCCCGCCCGGACCAGTCTGGACGACAGCTACCGGGAGATCCGCCCCCAAAAGACGGGGCCGGAGTATCTGCTGGTGGACGGCTACAACATTATTTTCGCCTGGGACGAGCTGAAGGCCATCGCCCGGGAGAACGTGTCCGCCGCCCGGGAGGCCCTGCTGGACCTGCTTTGCAACTACAAGGGATTTCGCAGGTGCGAGGTCATTCTGGTGTTCGACGCGTATAAAGTGAAGGGCAACCCCGGGTCCGTGGACCAGGTGGGCGGGGTGTATGTGGTATATACGAAAGAGGCGGAGACCGCCGACGCATACATTGAAAAAACCACGTATGCTCTGGGAAAAAACCACCGGGTCCGGGTGGCCACCTCCGACGGGCTGGAGCAGATGATTATTCTGGGCCACGGGGCCCTGCGGCTGTCCGCCGCCGCCTTTCACCAGGAGATGGAGCAGGCGGCGGGGGAGATTTCCCGGGCGGTGGCCCGGCACAACCAGAGGGGACTTGGTTTAGACCAATTAAAACATACGGCAAAAATCCGGCAGAACAAATCATAATTATGAGGAGGAGAAGTTCATGCAAAACATTCTGGACAAGGCTCTGCGTCAGGGTCGGTCCGTCACGGGACTGGGAGAGGTGGCCAGCTACATCCCGGAGCTGAGCAAAGCGGACAAAAACCATGTGGGTGTGTGCGTGATGGACTGCGTGGGGGGCTGCTTTGAGGCGGGGGACGTGGATGTGCGCTTTACTGTCCAGAGCATTTCCAAGGTGGTCAGCCTGGCCATCGCCCTGGAGCTGTACGGCATGGAGGCGGTGTTCGGCCAGATCGGCATGGAACCCTCCGGCGACGCCTTCAACTCCATCGTCAAGCTGGCCGGGGACGCCAGCCGGCCCTACAACCCCATGGTCAATTCCGGGGCTATCGCCGTGGCCAGCTACATCGCCCCGGAGCTCACCTTTGAGGAGATGCTGGAACGGACCCGGGAGCTGTGCGGCGATCCGGAGATTGCGTTCAACGAGGCGGTGTATCACTCGGAGATGTCCACCACCTCCCGGAACCGGGCAATCTGCTACCTGCTGGAGAGCAAGGGGGTGCTGCGCTGCGGGGTGGACGAGGCCCTGGAGCTGTACATTAAAATGTGTTCCCTGAACGTGACGGCCCGGGACCTGGCCTATCTGGGTCTGGTGCTGGCCAACGGCGGCGTGCGCCTCCAGGACGGAAAGCAGCTGCTCCAGCCGGAGACGGTGCGGGTGGTCAAGTCCATCATGCTCACCTGCGGTATGTACGACGGGTCGGGGGAGTTCGCCGTCCGGGTGGGGGTGCCCACCAAGAGCGGCGTGGGCGGCGGCCTGCTGTCCGTGGTGAACAAGCGGATGGGCATCGGTATTTTTGGGCCCTCTCTGGACAAGAAAGGCAACAGCATCGCAGGGGAGAAGATTTTGCAGTATCTCTCCGCTCAGCTGAAGCTGCACGTATTTGACTGAAAATCGGGGAGGGATTTCTATGAAGCTGGCCCAGGCGCTTCAGGAGAGAAGCGATTTGCAGACCCGGCTGCGGCAGCTGGAGGAGCGGCTGTGTCAAAACGCCACGGTCCAGGAGGGGGAGGTCCCCGCCGAGGACCCGGCGGCGCTGCTGGAGGAATTTGAGGCCTGCGCCGCCCGGCTGGAGGAGCTGATTGCCCGGATCAACCGCACCAACAGCGAGACCCGGACGGAGCAGGGGACCCTGACCCAGCTGCTGGCCCGGCGGGACGTTTTGAAGCTGCGCACCGGTATGTACCACGATTTTCTGCTGTCGGCCAGCAGTCTGGCCCGGCGGGCCACCCGGTCGGAGATTAAGATTATGAGCACAGTGCCTGTGGCGGAGCACCGGAAAAAGGCGGACGGCCTGTCCCGGGAGCTGCGGGAGCTGGACGGCGTGATCCAGCAGGCCAACTGGACTACGGAGCTGCTTTGAAGAAGAAGATAGCCGCAGACGGGGCGAACGCGATCTCCCGCGGTTGAGAAGGAACCGTATTTGTATGGCTGCGCAGAGGGGTCTGCGCGGGGTTCGACTCCCCCCTTGACTGAGATACCCGGTATTGTGACACCTGCACGGATACACTGCATTGTAACCACCCAGCGTTGACCTCTGCGGCGAGGGCGGGTATGGGGAAACGAGAAAATGGCCTGTCTGGCGTTGTCCGGACAGGCCGTTTGAGTTTTTATACAGATTTCGCCTTGCCATCGAACGTAATATCGGGTAAAATAAGAGGGCAATTTCAAAAAAGCGAGGTAGTTCAAATTATGAACCAAAAAGAAGTGAGCGAGCTGCGCCGCCGCTGGAAGCCGGAAAAAAATGCTGTCAGCCGCATCTACGGCTGTTTTGTCAACGCCGCCAAGGAGATCGTGGCCGATTTGGACGAGTCTCTGGGCATGATGCCGGAGGAGGAGGCGGAGCTGTATCTGTCCCTGCTGAAAAAGACCCTGTCAGGGACCTTGGGCAAAAATCTGATCGACATCGTTTTTTCCACCCAGCAGGTGATGGACAGCCCGGAGCACCGGCTGCTCACCGCCCTGCGCAGCAGCGAGCTGAAGGACGGCGAGGCCCGGCGGACCTTTTATCAGACCGTCATTGACCGTCTGGACATGGGCGAGAGCAGCTACCTGATTCTGCTGGCCCACGACACCTACGACTTTGCCGAGGAGGTATTCCCCTATTTCCTGTGCGCCGTGTGCCCCATCAAGCTGGGCCGGCCGGAGCTGGGCTACTTCCCCGGGGACAACGAGTTCCACTGTGCCGTCAGCCAGTCGGTGGCTCCGCCGGAGCTGGGTTTCCTCTTCCCCGCCTTTGACGACCGCTCCGCCAACCTCTATAACGCCCTGTTTTACGCCAAAAAGCCCGACGAGCTCCACCAGGAGTTCATTGACGCCGTATTTCACACAGAGCCCCCCATGTCCGCCGCCGAGCAGAAGGAACTCTTTGAAGCCGCTCTGTCCCAAGCCCTGGAGGACGATTGCAGCATGGAGGTGATCCAGGCGGTCCACGAGCGGCTGGCGGACCGGATTGCCCAGCACAAGGAGAGCAGGGACCCGGACCCCCTGGCCCTTACCTCCGGAGATATGACCGGGATTCTGATCGACTGCGGGGTCTCCCAGGAGCGGGCGGAGGAGTTCCGGAAGCAGTGCGGCGAGCAGTTTGGCGAAGGGGCGGTCCTCAGCCCCGCCAACCTTATTGACCCGGGCCGTTTTCAGGTGAAAACCGGCCAGGCCACCGTGTCCGTCACCCCGGAAAACAGCTATCTGGTGGAGAGCCGGGTCATCGACGGCCGGAAGTACATTTTGATTCCCGCCGGGGAGGACGTGGAGGTCAACGGCCTGTCGGTCCGGGTGGCCGGCGAAGGGGAGGCGCAGCCCCTTCCGGAAAGCGCTGCCACACATCTTGCATAATTTGGTTTTTTGTTGTAAAATAGATCTTACTCGGAAGCGGTAGGAGGAAGGGTGCGGCTATGTATCATTGCCATGTTCGGTTTTATCTGATTGGAGAACCCTGTCCAGAGTTTGAAGTGCTGAAGCAAATGCCCCCGCTGGAGGCATTTACCCATACGTTTCTGGAGAGCTCCCAGCCGGAGGAAGCCCTCTGGCAGCAGGCGGACGTGGTATTTGCCGACCTGAGAACGGCGGACCCCGCAGCCCTGCTTCTGAAGGAGGAGGGGCCGGCGTGTATTGCGCTGGCCCGGCCGGGCCAGGTTCCGGCCGGCTGGCTGCCACGCCTTCAGGACCTGTGGATTCTGCCCGCAGGGGAGGAGGAGCTTCAGTTCCGGTTCCGGCGCTGGCAGGAGACGGAGAAGCTGCGCAAGGATTACTGGCAGTCCTGCCAGTATCTGGACGCCACCATCAACAGCATCCCCAATCTGATCTGGTACAAAACCAAGGACGGCGTGCATGAAAAGGTAAACGACAGCTTCTGCGCCACGGTCAACAAGAGCAAGGAGCAGGTGCAGGGCCAGCGGCACGCCTACATCTGGGATGTGGAGTTTGACGACCCGGTGTGCATTGAGTCGGAGCGGCAGGTAATGGAAGGGCAGATGACTCTGATTTCGGAGGAGACCGTTCAGAGCGGCAATATGACCCGGCTGCTGACCACCTACAAATCCCCCCTGTACGATGTGGATGGCAGCGTGATGGGCACCGTGGGGGTGGGCATCGACATTACCCAGGAGCGGGCCTATGAGCAGGAGATTCTCAGTCAGAACCGCACCCTGGAGCAGCTGTTTACCACCATGGATTGCGGCGTGATGTGCCACACCGTAGACGGCTCCCGGATTATCAGCGTCAACCGGGCCGCCCTGGAGATTCTGGGATATGAATCCCAGAAGGAGCTGATCGACGGCGGCTTTGATATGGTGGCCTCTTCCATTGTGGAGGAGGACCGGCGCAAGCTGTGGGACGGCATCCAGGCGCTGAAGGAGGTGGGGGAGAACGTCAACGTAGAGTACCGGGTGAAACACAAGGACGGCAGTCTGCTCCACGTGATGGGCAGCATCAAGCTGATGGAGGAGGACGGCGAGCTGTATTTCCAGCGCTTTCTTCTGGATGTGACTGCCCGGAAGCGCCGGGAGCAGGAGGAACGCCTGCGGGAAGAGCACCGGCAGATGGAGCTGATTCAGGCCCTGAGCATCGACTTCAGTCTGGTGTGTGTGTTTGATCTGGAGACCGGCGCTGGCCGTGCCCTGCGCATCAGCAACTGCGACGCAGGGGTGCTGGACCAGGTATTTGACGGACCGCTTCAGATGGAGGTGTGCATGGAGCACTACATACACGCCTGCGTCTATGGGGAGGACCGGGATCTGGTGCGGCGCAGCTGCTCCAGAGAAGAACTGCGCCAGGCCCTGGATCAGCACCAGCTGTTTTTCCTCAATTACCGGACCCTGTGCAAAGGAGAGATCCGCTACTTCCAGATGAAGGCCGTCCGCACCGGCTTCGGGCAGAACAGCCGGACCGTTGTGCTGGGCTTCCGCAATGTGGATGACGAGACCCGCCGGGAGATGGAGAAGAAAGCCCTTTTGGAAGACGCGCTCTCCCAGGCCAACCGGGCCAGCAAGGCCAAGAGCATCTTCCTGTCCAATATGTCCCATGATATTCGCACGCCCATGAACGCCATTATGGGCTTTACCACACTGGCCATTACCCACATTGAACAGCGGGAGCAGGTGGAGGAGTACCTGAAAAAAATTCTGACCTCCGGCAACCATCTGGTGAGCCTGATCAACGATGTGCTGGATATGAGCCGCATTGAGAGCGGGAAAATGCGCCTGGAGGAGTCGCTGTACAGCCTGCCGGATATTCTCCACGGCCTGCGCAGCATCGTCCAGGGGGACATCCAGGCCAAGCAGCTGGATCTGTATATCGACGCGGTGGATGTGCTCAACGAGGATATCTACTGCGACCGGCTGCGGCTGAACCAGATTCTGCTCAATCTGCTGAGCAACTGCATCAAATACACCGGCGCCGGCGGAATTGTAAGCCTGCGCATTACGGAAAAGCCCGGCGCGCCCGCCGGCTGCGCCAATTACGAGTTCTACATCAAGGACACAGGCATCGGCATGAGCCAGGAATTTGTGGAGCACATCTTCGAGCCCTTCGAGCGGGAGCGCAACTCCACCATCAGCGGCATTCAGGGCACCGGCCTGGGTATGGCCATCACCAAGAACATTGTGGACATGATGAACGGAAATATTGAGGTGCGCAGCGAGCAGGGCGTGGGGACGGAGTTTATCGTCAGCCTCACCTTCCGCCTCCATGACGCGCCCAAGAAGGTGCAGGCCATCCCGGCTTTGAAGGGGTGCCGGGCGCTGGTGGTGGACGACGACTTCAATACCTGCGACAGCGTGTCCTATATGCTCCAGCAGATCGGCCTGCGGGCGGAGTGGACCCTGTCGGGCCGGGAGGCGGTGCTGCGTACCCGTCAGGCGATGTCCCGCAACGACAGCTACAGCGTTTACATCATTGACTGGCTGATGCCGGATATGAACGGCGTGGAGGTGGCCCGGCGCATCCGGAAGGAGACCGGGGAGGATGTGCCCATTATTATACTCACCGCCTACGACTGGGAGGACATTGAGGAGGAGGCCCGGGAGGCCGGGGTAACCGCCTTTTGCAGCAAGCCCCTGTTCCTGTCGGAGTTGCGCAACTGTCTGCGCTCGGTGGTGGACCGGACTCCGGAGGAAGCGCCAAAGCCTGCTGCAACCAAGCCCAAGCCCCGTGGCGGCCGGATTCTCTTGACGGAGGATAACGAGCTCAACCAAGAGATTGCCACCGCGATTTTGGAGGAGGCGGGATTCACGGTGGAGGTGGCCGGCAACGGCCAAATCGCCGTGGAGATGCTCCAAAACGCCCAGCCCGGCTACTATCAGCTGATTTTGATGGATGTGCAGATGCCGGTGATGGACGGCTACGAGACCACCCGGGTGATCCGGGCCCTGCCGGACCGGGAGCGGGCCTCCATCCCCATCCTGGCCATGACCGCCAACGCCTTTGAGGAGGACCGGCGCAACGCCCTAGAGTGCGGCATGAACGGCCACATTGCCAAGCCCATCAACATAGAGAGACTGTTTGAGGCGCTGGATCAGGTTTTGAGCTGAACGAACGGCTCTTGTGCAAACGCCGGTTTTGCAGTATACTAAAAGGGATTATTCTGGAAGCAGAGAGGAGTGCTGCGGATTTTGGAAGAGAAAAAAGTGAAAAGCGTCAAGCTGGGGGAGATTATCCAGGAATTTAACCTGGAAATCCTCCATAAAGGCAGCGACTACGAAAACGTCCCCCTGTGGACCCTGGATGTGAACCGTCCGGGCCTGCCCCTGTCCGGCTTCTTTGAGCATTTCGACACCCAGCGGCTGCTGCTCATGGGGCTGACCGAGAGCACCTTTGTCCACAATATGAGCCCCGAACAGCGGCGGGAGAGCTTCGAGCGCCTGCTGGCCTACCCGGTGCCCGGCCTCATTTTTACCCGGGGCATCGACCCCACCCAGGAGTGCATGGAGACGGCCCGGAAGTATGACCGCACCGTCCTGCGCACCCAGCAGCAGACCTCCGCCTTTATGAGCGCCCTGATTACCAGCCTGGGCAACCATCTGGCCCCCCAGATCACCCGCTCCGGGGTTATGATGGAGGTCCACGGAGAGGGTGTGCTGTTACAGGGAGAGTCCGGCGTGGGCAAGAGCGAAGTGGCCATCGAGCTTCTGAAGCGGGGCCACCGGCTCATTGCCGACGACGCGGTGGACATCAAGGCCACCTCTTACGGGGTGCTGATGGCCAGCGCTCCGGTCCTAATCAGCCAGTATATGGAGCTGCGGGGCATCGGCGTGATTGACGTGTCCCAGCTGTTCGGCATGGTGGCGGTGAAGCCCAGGCAGCAGATTGAGCTGGTGATCCACCTGGAGCCCTGGGACGACCACGCGGTGTACGACCGTCTGGGTCTGGAGACCCACAGCGAGGAAATTCTGGGGATTCAGGTCCCGTCGATCACCATCCCCGTCAAGCCCGGCCGGAACCTGGCCAGCATTGTGGAGGTGGCCGCCATGAATAACCGCAACCGCAAGCTGGGCCACAACGCCGCCCTGGAGCTGACCGAGCGGATGGACCGGCTGTTTCAGGCCCAGAGTGAAGCGGGCGTATAAGGAGGGCTTCGATGTACTACATTGGAATTGACGTAGGGGGCACCAATCTGGTGGCCGGCCTGGTGGACGCGGATGGCCGCATCCGGGACAAGGCCAGCCGTCCGGTGCCCCGGGATATGACCGCCCGGCAGTTCGGCGGCTATCTGGTGGAGCTGGCGGAGCAGGTGTGTGACAAGACCGGCACGGCCAGGGATCAGGTTGAGGCGGTGGGCATCGGCCTGCCCGGGGCGGTGGACAATACGGCGGGGCTGTTTGTGCACAACCCCAATATGCCCTTCTCCGACAAAAACGTACCCCTGCGGGAGATGTTCCAGGGCAGCTGGAACGTGCCCGTCTACCTGGGCAATGACGCCAACTGCGCCGCCATCGGCGAATACTGGTCGGGGGCGGCCAAGGGCTGCGACCCGGCGGTGGTGATTACCCTGGGGACGGGGATCGGCGGCGGCATGGTGTCCGGCGGCAGGCTCTTTACCGGTTTTGCCAACTCGGGCATGGAGGTGGGCCATATGCCCATTGAGCCCAACGGCCGCCCCTGCGGCTGCGGCCAGAAGGGGTGTTGGGAGACCTACGGCTCCGCCAGCGCCCTGATCCGCCAGACCAGGGAGGCCATGCAGGCCCACCCCAACAGCGCCCTGTGGCGGCTGTGCGAACAGGATTTGGACAAGGTTACCGGCCGCACCCCCTTCCAGGGAGTCCTGGAGGGGGACGGGACCGCCCAGGCCGTTCTGGAGGAGTACCGGGGCTGGCTGGCCCAGGGACTGATCTGTCTGATCAACGTGCTCCAGCCGGAGGTGATCTGCCTGGGCGGTGGGGTGAGCAACGCGGAGGAGGAGCTTCTGCTGCTGCCCCTGCGGGAGCTGATCCGGGACCGCTGCTTCGATCCGGAGCACCCGCCCAAGCTGGTCCGGGCGGCGCTGGGCAACGACGCGGGCGTGGTCGGCGCGGCCATGCTGTGCAAAACCTTATAAAGACCAGGAGAACGTACCCAGCGCAATTTGTTGAAAATGCCGTTGACGAAGTGGGCATAAATTTGATATGCTTATAAGCACAGAATTATAATCGTATTATAATTTGTTTTGAGTGTGGAGGGTTTAGAAACTATGTATAGTCAGGATGCAGTTGTGAACAACCAGGTCGGTCTGCACGCCAGACCCGCGACGTTCTTCATTCAGAAGGCGAATGAGTTCAAAAGCTCCATTTGGGTGGAAAAAGACGAGCGGAAGGTCAATGCGAAAAGTCTGCTGGGCGTTCTCTCCCTGGGAATTGTAAAGGGCACCCCCATCAAGCTGATCGCGGAGGCGCTTGCTTTTGCGGAATATACGCACAGATTATCGAATAAATTCAGATTT
>CAJUPG010000003.1:0-23362 GCA_910588455.1 uncultured Oscillospiraceae bacterium | reverse complement strand
CATGAAAATATTCATCCCCAGGACAAAGCCATTCCCGGAAAGGGCACCCCCATCAAGCTGATCGCGGACGGTCCCGACGAGAAGCAGGCGGTAGAGGCTCTCTATCAGATGATCTCCTCGGACTTCACGGAGTAAGCCGTACACATCCAATCGCACAGGGCGCCGCAAACGCGGCGCCCTTTTTTCATATGCTTCAAAACCGGAGGTGATTTGCTTGACCTTTGACGAGCTGAAGGACAAGGCCCGCAGCCTGCCCCTGAAGCCCGGGGTGTATATCATGCAGGACGCCAAGAGCACGGTGATCTACGTGGGCAAGGCCAAGGCCCTGAAAAACCGGGTGAGCCAGTATTTTCAGGACTCCGCCTCCCATACGGAGAAGACCCGGGCTATGGTGTCCCAGATTGACCACTTTGACGTGATTATCGCCGACAGCGAGTTTGAGGCCCTGGTGCTGGAGTGCTCCCTGATCAAGCGCCACCAGCCCCGGTACAACATCCTGCTGAAAGACAGCAAGGGCTATCCCTATGTGCGCCTGTCCGTAAAGGAGGAGTACCCCAAGTTCTCCCTGGCCTCCAAGGCGGCCCAGGACGGAGCCCGGTATTTTGGGCCCTTCGCCGGCCGCCACGGCACCCAGGAGATTTTGGACGCCCTCCGGGCGGCTCTGCGGCTGCCCTCCTGCGGAAAAAAATTTCCCCGGGACGTGGGCAAGGAGCGGCCCTGCCTCAACTTCCACATGGGCCAGTGCGACGGCTACTGCCGGGGGGACGACCTGCTGCCCCGGCACCAGGAGGCCATCGCCCAGGCGGTTTCCCTTCTGGAGGGCCGCTTTCAGGAGGTGCAGAACGAGCTGGCCGCGGAGATGGAGCGGGCGGCAGAGGAGCTGCGCTTTGAGCGGGCGGCGGAGCTGCGGGACCGGCTGCGGGCCATCGAGCTGCTGGGCAAGCGGCAGAAGGTGGTGGCCGGGTCCCTGGCGGACACAGATGTGGTGGGATTTTTCCAGGAGACGGGGAAGAGCTGCTTTGTGATTCTCCACTATGTGGAGGGGGAGCTGGCGGCCAAGGACATGGAGCTGCTGGACTGCTCGGTGGAGGAGCGGCGGGAGGATATTGTCTCCTCCCTGGTGAAGCAGTATTACGTGGGCCGTACCCGCCTGCCAAAGCAAATCTGCCTGCCCTGCGAGATCGACGACCAGGTGCCGGTGATGCGGATGCTGTCCGAACAGGTGGGCAGCCGGGTGGAGCTGCTCACCCCCCAGCGGGGAGCCAAGATGGATTTGGTCAAAATGGCCAACCAGAATGCCTGTGAGGAGGTCCTCCGGGCCACCACCCGGGAGGAGCGGCAGAACAAGCTTCTGGAGGCATTGGGACGGATGCTGGGGATGGAACATCCGCCCCGGCGGATGGAGTCCTACGACATCTCCAACACCGGGGCGGACGATATGGTTGCGTCTATGGTGGTCTATCAGGACGGCCGGCCCCTGAAACGGGACTACCGGCGGTTTAAAATCAAGGGGCTGGACGGGCCGAACGACTACGCGTCCATGGAGCAGGTGCTCACCCGGCGGTTCCAGCGGTATCTGGACGGGGACGAGAAATTTGACCAGAAGCCGGATCTGCTGCTCATTGACGGCGGGGAGCAGCACGTAAAAATCGCCGCCGGAGTGCTGGAGCGGATGGGCTTGCAGATTCCTGTCTTCGGCATGGTGAAGGACGACCGGCACCGAACCCGGGCCCTGGTCCACCCGGACGGCCGGGAGATTGGTATCCAGGCCATTCCGGCGGTGTTTGCCCTCATTGGGCAGATTCAGGAGGAGACCCACCGGTTTGCCATTGAATTCAACCGCCAGCAGCGCACAGGCCGGATCCAGGGCTCCGTGCTGGACCAGATTCCCGGGGTGGGGGAGAAGCGCCGGGCCCAGCTTTTGAAGCACTTCAAAAGCGTAAAGGCCATCAAGGCCGCGTCCCTGGAACAGCTGCAGGAGGTTGTGCCGAAGAATACCGCCCAGGCGGTGTACAGCCATTTCCACTCATGACTGGGGCTTTTTCTTCCGCCACCTCCTCCTGGGACAGCCCCCGCTTCTTCCGGGCGTGGAACAGTTGATTTCCTAAATTCATGCTCTCGCACCTCACTTTCGATGCCTAGTATAAAGCATTTTGGCGGAGAAATCCACCGCGAAACCGCGGCGTTTTCGCCCGTATGTTTAACAAAGGAGAATCTGTATGCGCGTAATTTCCGGAACTGCCCGGGGCCGGCGGCTGAACGGGCTTCAGGGGATGGACACCCGGCCCACCACCGATCAGGTGAAGGAATCTCTGTTCAATATTATACAGTTTGATATTGCGGGAGCCCAGGTGCTGGACCTGTTCGCCGGAACCGGACAGCTGGGCATTGAGGCGCTGTCCCGGGGGGCGGAGCGGTGCGTGTTCGTGGATCAGCGCCGGGAGGCGGCGGCCCTCATTCGGGAGAATCTGAGGACGACCCAGCTGACGGAAAAGGCCAGAGTGGTCCAGGGAAACGGGCTGGATTTTGTAAAAAACTGCCGGGAGAAGTTCAATCTTATCTTTCTGGACCCGCCTTACCAGACGGATTTGCTGGACTTGGCCCTGAAATCCATTCTGGAATTTGACATTTTGGGCAATCATGGTATAATAGTATGCGAGAGCGCTCGGGAGCGGGAGCTGCCCGCCCTTGCGCCCCCCTATGAGCGGGGCCGGGAATACCGGTATGGAAAAATAAAGCTGACGGTAATCCGCCGTCTGGGGAGTGAGCCGAGACTATGACCACGGCCATTTATCCGGGGAGCTTTGACCCCGTGACATTAGGGCATCTGAATATTATCAAGCGGGCCGCCGCCTGCTTCGACCAGTTAATCGTCTGCGTGATGGTTAACTCCAGCAAAACCGGAATGTTTACCCCCCAGGAGCGGGTGGAGCTGCTGCGACGGTCCACCCAGCGCTTTCCCAACGTGAGGGTGGACCAGTCCAATCAGCTGCTGGCTGCGTACGCCCGGGAGAAAAACGCCCAGGTGGTGGTGAAGGGGCTGCGGGCGGTGTCTGACTACGAGCAGGAGGTGCAGATGGCGGTAATCAACCGCAAGCTGAACCCGGGGCTGGAGACCATGTTTTTGGCCTCCAGTGAGAAATATACTTACCTCAGCTCCACCATTGTGAAGGAGATGGCCCGCTATGGGGCGGATTTGGAGGAGTTTATTCCCTGCGAGATTGTGGACGATGTGAACCGCCGGATGGGCGAGATGCAGCGAAAGGAGCGATAACGATGGCGAGCGGTGTGGAGGAATTGCTGGATATGCTGTTTGAGATGGTGGATGAGGCGAAAAATGTGCCTCTGTCCTCTGACAAATGCATGATTGAGCGGGATCGGGTGTTGGACCTGATCGACGACATCAAGGCCCAGTTCCCTATGGAGCTGTCTGAGGCGAAGAAGATTATGGCCAACCGGGCCAGCATCATTGCCGACGCCAAGCGGGAGTCCGAGCTGCTGCGCAAGCAGGCGGAGGAGCGGGCCAAGCAGATGCTGGCGGAGGAGAGCGTGCTGGTTCAGGCAAAACAGCGGGCCAACGAGCTGATGCGCCAGGCGGAGGAGCGCAGCCGGGAACTGAAACGCTCGGCCAACGACTACTGCGAGGACGCGCTGCGCCGGACAGAGGAGGCGGTAGCGGAGGCGTACAACGAGATTAAGCAGTCCCGCTCCCGGTTCCGGGCGGCGGCCAGCGCCTCCGCAGGGGGAGCCGCCGCACCCCAGCCCCAGGGCCGCATGATGTATGACGCGGCGGCGGACGAGGATTAAAAAAGGCCGGTTTTGCGCAGATTATGGTGCAAAGCCGGCTTTTTAAGCAGAAAAAGGAATTGTAATTTATGATAGATTTATTTGAAAAATCAATGTACACCCTGGAGCTGCCCCGGGTGCTGGAAAAGCTGGCCGCCTGCGCCGTCACGGAGGAGGGCCGGCAGCAGGCTCTGGCCCTGCGGCCTATGACCGACTTGGACGACGTGGGCCGGGCCCAGGCGGAGACCAGCGCCGCCGTGGCGATGCTGGTCAAGCGGGGCAGCCCCCCCTTCTCCGGGGTGAAGCCCGTGGGGGCCAGCCTCCAGCGGGCGGATCTGGGGGGGAGCCTCAATACCCGGGAGCTGCTGGACATCGCCGCTGTGCTGCGGTCTGCCCGGTCTGCCCGGGAATATGGCCTGTCCGACGAAAAGACCCCCATCTCCCACCTGTTCCAGGCCCTGACGCCCAACCGGTCCCTGGAGGAGAAAATCACCGGCTCTATTCTGGGGGAGGACGAGATCGCCGATTCCGCCAGCTCCGAGCTGGCCTCCATCCGCCGGCACATCCGGGCCACGGAGTCCAAGGTCCGGGACATCCTGCAAAAGCTGATCTCCTCCAACCAGTCCAAGTATTTGCAGGAGTCCATTATTACCATCCGCTCCGACCGGTACGTGGTGCCGGTGAAGTCGGAGCACAAAAACGCCATTCCCGGCCTGGTCCACGACGTATCCTCCTCCGGCTCCACGTTCTTTATCGAGCCCATGGGGGTTGTCAAGGCCAACAACGAGCTCCGGGAGCTGCTGGCGAAGGAGAAAAAGGAGATCGAGCGCATTCTGGCGGAGCTGTCCGCCCTGGCCGCCGCCCAGCGGGAGGATATTTCTGAGGACTATCAGCTGTTGGTGTGGCTGGACGGCATCTTCGCCCGGGGACAGCTCTCCCTGCAAATGGGGGGCAGCGAGCCCCGGCTGTCGGAGCGGTTTTTAAAGCTCCGGGGGGCCCGGCACCCCCTGCTGGACCCGAAAAAAGCGGTGGCCAACGACCTGGAGCTGGGGGAGCGGTTCGATACCCTGGTTATCACCGGCCCCAACACCGGCGGCAAGACCGTCACCCTCAAAACCATCGGCCTTATTACCCTGATGGCCCAGTGCGGCCTGCACATTCCCGCCAAGGACGACTCTACGGTGCGGGTGTTTGAGCGGGTGCTGTCCGACATCGGCGACGAGCAGTCCATTGCCCAGTCCCTGTCCACGTTTTCCTCCCATATGACCACACTGGTGGGCATTTTGGAGATTGCCGACGGAAACACCCTGATCCTGATGGACGAGCTGGGAGCGGGCACCGACCCGGTGGAGGGCGCCGCCCTGGCCGCCGCCATTATCGACAATGCCCGCCAGATGGGGGCGCTGGTGGCCGCCACCACCCACTACGCGGAGCTGAAGGTGTACGCCATGACCACGGCGGGGGTGGAGAACGCCTCCTGTGAGTTCAATGTGGACACCCTGGCCCCCACCTACCGGGTGGTGATGGGCATCCCGGGAAAATCCAACGCCTTCGCGATCTCCCGGCGGCTGGGGCTGTCGGAGTCCATCATTGAAAAGGCCGCTGCCCGGCTGGACGCGGAGAACGTCCGTTTTGAGGATGTGCTTACCAAGCTGGACCAACAGCGCCAGGCCATGGAGCGGGACCGGGATGAGGCCCGGAAGCTGAAGCTGGAGATGGAGCGCAGCGCCCAGACCGCCATCGAGTACCGGAAAAAGCTGGAGGAGGAGCGGGCCAAGGCGGTGGAGCGGGCCCAGGCCGAGGCCAAGGCCATTTTGCAGCAGGCCCGGGATGCGTCCGACCTGGTGTTCGCCGAACTCAAGGACATGAAAAAGCAGCAGGCCAGGGAACAGAACTGGCAGGCGGTGAATGACCGCCGCGCGGAGGCCCGGCGGCTGCTCAACGAGGCGGAGCAGGCTGTGGGCGGATCCGCCCAGCCGGTGGAGGCCCCGCCGCCCACCCGCCCCGCTCAGGCGGGGGACACGGTGGAGCTGCTGTCCATGGGCACCCGGGCCGCCGTGCTCTCGGTGAACAAGGACGGGGTTCTTCAGCTCCAGGCGGGGATTTTGAAGATCACCGCCAAGCAGGAGGAGGTCCGGGTGGTGGACGGGGAGACCCCGGCCCAGAAGGAGGCCCGCCGCATCGTCCGCCGGGCGGAGCATACCATCCGTACAGCGGCGGTTCCCAGCCAGGTGGACCTGCGGGGGATGATGACCGATGAGGCCATCGCCGTTCTGGAGCGCTTTTTGGATACCGCCATGATGGGCAAGCTGGAGACGGTGACCATCATTCACGGCAAGGGCACCGGCGCGGTGCGCAAGGCGGTACGGGACCACTTGAAGCGCAGCCGGTATGTCAAGTCCTACCGCCCTGGCCGCTACGGGGAGGGGGAGGACGGCGTTACCGTGGCGGAATTAAAATAATGCTTGACAAACTGCGGGATTCCGGGCTACAATTAAAGTAGAAGCATAAAACATATGTTTCAAATACTGCGTCCTCCGTCTGATCCATGAGATCAAACGGAGGCGCTTTTTTCCACAAGGGAGGAGGAAGCGATGGAAAATCCGTGCGTGGAACAGGAGATTGCCCTCTATGCCAGCCACAACTGTCTGAAAACGGAGGGAAGAAATTGGATGACCAGCGGGTCGGTGAATGCTGCCGTCCTGCGGTTTTTCTTTTCGGAGGAGTGGGAGGCGCTGGACAAGACCGCCGTGTTCCGGGCGGGGGAGGCGTCCGCCTGCGTGCCCCTGGAAGGGGACCGGTGCGCCGTGCCCAGGCAGGTGCTGGCCCAGGCGGGGGTCAATCTGGAGGCGGGCGTATACGGCACCCGGGGAGAGGAGCTGGTGCTGCCCACCGTCTGGGTCAATCTGGGGATGATTCTGGAGGGAGCGGCCTGGGAGGGAGAGGGACCGCCTGGCCCGGCGCCGGGGACTGGAACAGCGGATCACCGGGCCCTGTCCCACCGGGACGCAGAGGATCAGCACCCCATTGAGGCCATCAGCGGCCTGGAAGAGATTACAAACCTTACACTGTTGAAAATTTGGAATGCGAAATGAGGAGGATGCTTTTATGGCAAAAAATTTTGTGGGCGAAAATACCCTGACATATCTGGTTACGTTGATCCAAAACGCGCTGTCCGGCAAGCTGGACCGGACGGATCTGGTCAATAACCTGACCAGTGCCGATTCGGATAAGGCCCTCTCTGCGGCCCAGGGCAAGGTCCTGGCGGATCAGATTGCCAACGCCGGGGCGGGGAACGCCGCCCAGGTCATTGCCGCCCAGAAGGGCCAGGCCAACGGACTGGCCCCCCTGGGAGAAGATCAGAAAATCAGCTCCGTTTACCTGCCCAGCTATGTGGACGACGTGGTGGAGGGCTATCTCCAGGAGGGCGTTTTCTATGAAGATGAGGCCCATACCAATGCCCTGACCGGCGCGAGCGGGAAGATTTATGTGGATTTGACCACAAATCACTCCTACCGCTGGACGGGCAGCGCCTATATCGTGATTGCCTCCGGGGATATGGTGGAGATCGGCAACACGAAGGTGCAGGAAATCTGGGATGCTGCCGTATGAGAGAGTTTTTGGGAGAAGCCGGTGTTTCCAAGCTGTGCAGGCTGACCAAAAATGCGATTTGGGAGGCCATCGCCAACAGCCGCCTGGACGGGGTAACGCTGGAATCCATCGCCATTACGTCGCCGCCGGACAAGACCCGCTATGCGCCCGGGGAGTGCTTTGACCCCACGGGGATGGCGGTGCGGGCGCTGTTTTCCAATGGCCAGACGGCCTATATCCGCACGGAAAATCTGACCTTTACCCCCAGCGGTCCCCTGGAGGACGGAACCGACTGCGTCACGGTATGCTTTCAGTTTGGCAAGACCGTCGCGCCGGCCCAACAGGCCATCCGGACCGCTTACAGGATCTGGGGCGTGCGCTGGGACGGCTCGGCCACCTCCCGGTGGACCCGGACCGATGAGGCGGCGGACTTTGAGGACCCGGTTCCCTATGTGGCGGGCGGCGCCGGGTTCGGTTCGCCCTTTGACGGCCTCCAGCCCTGGGCGGGGATGGTGAAAAGCGAGCGGTCCGGCGGCATCATGGTCGCCATCCCGAAATTCTGGTACAGGCTGACCCAGGAGGGGGAGGGACTGCAGATCCGGATTGCGGACGGTCCGGCGGCGGGCTTCCAGCTGTCTCCGGCCCACATGGACCGGGGCGACGGGAGAGGGGAGCGGGATGTGGTGTACATCGGCCGCTACCACTGCGCCCAGGACAGCTGGAAAAGCGAGACGGGGAAGCTGCCCCAAACCCAGACCCGGCGGCTGGAGGCCCGGGCCGCCATCCACGCCCTGGGGGAAAAAATCTGGCAGACGGATTTTGCCCTGCGCTTTACGCTGTGGCTGCTCTATCTGGTGGAGTTTGCCGACTGGAACAGCCAGAAAACGCTGGGTCTGGACTGCGGCAACGGTACCGGTACGGAGCAGATGGGGTATACGGACGGGATGCCCTACCACACCGGGACGGTCCGGGACAGCCGGGAGGTATACGGCCTGGGGGTGCAGTACCGCAATATTGAGGGGCTGTGGGGCAATGCGCAGGACTGGTGCGACGGCTGCTATAACCTGAGCGACGGGATGTATGTGATTCTGAACCCGGAAAATTTCGACGACAAAGCCAACGGCATCAAGATCGGGCAGCCGGTGGCGGATATTGCCTACCCCTCCGGATTTGCTGTGTCTACCGCAGCGGGCTTCCCCGTGTTCTATGCCTCCAGGGGGGATGGTACCGAGACGGCCGGCTCCTGCGACTACTGGACCTATCACGGCACCTACAAGTGTCTGATTACGGGGGGATATTTTGACCAGAGCGGGCGAGCGGGCCTGTTCAATGTACAGTGCAACTCGGCAGGGGCTCTGGGGGACGGCGTGGGGTGCCGGCTCCAGGAGCTGCCCTGAAGAAGCGGAGAAGGGAGGAAGCAGGTTGAACGAGGCGGTTCTTGTGGCCCTGATCGGGCTGGCCGGCTCCGGCGCGGGGGCTTTTGGGGGAATTTTGATCTCCTCCCGGCTGACCCAGTACCGGTTGGAACAGCTGGAGAAACGGGTACAGGCACACAACAATCTGATAGAGCGTACTTATAAGTTGGAGGAGCGGACGGAGCTTCAGGAGGAGAAGCTCCGGGTGGCAAACCATCGGATCAGCGATCTGGAGGAGGCGGGGAAGCCATGAAAGCATCCGATTGGATTTTGGCGGCCCTGGGGCTGTTCGCCCTGGCCTTTATCGCGGCGATGACGGCAATTTTCTGCATCAAGGGCGCAGTACCGGATACGCTGATTCAATATACCCTGGGGGCCGGTGGGGTGGAAGCTCTGCTGCTGGCGGGCATTAAAATCAGCAAAATTTTGAAAGGAGGGGACTCAGATGATTGATCTGACCCCGGTGATCAATGCGGCAATCGCTCTGGCCGCCGCGCTGATCACTGCTTTTTTGATTCCGTGGATCCGTCGGAAAACCACGGCCCATGACAGGGAAGAGATGCTCCGGTGGGTGGAAATCGCTGTGGCGGCGGCCCAGCAGCTCTATCACCAGCTGGAGGGGGAGCAGCGCAAAGAGTATGTGCTGAAGTTTTTGCACGAAAAGGGCTACGACGTGTCCAAAACTGAGGTGGACAACGCCATTGAGGCGGCAGTGCTGAAGCTGCACCGGGAATTGGAGGCAGCATGACGGCAGAAAAAATTTTGGAGATCGCCCGGTCCCAGATTGGAATCAAGGAGCAGCCGCCCAATTCCAACAATGTGAAGTTTAATACCGCATACTATGACCGGACGGTCTCCGGCGGAGGGTACGCCTGGTGCGCGGTGTTTATCTGGTGGGTGTTCCAGCAGGCGGGGGCGGCCCAGCTGTATTACGGCGGAAAAAAGACCGCGTACTGCCCCACGCTGGAGTCCTACCACCGGGGACAGGCGGTATCGGGAGATTACCGGCCGGGGGATATTATCTTTTTCAATTTCAACGGCAAGAAAAACGCCCAGCATGTGGGTATCTGCGAGAGCTGGGACGGGCGGCAGATAATCACCGTAGACGGCAATACCGCGCCCAGCAGTGAGGCCAACGGCGGCGCTGTGATGCGGCGGAAACGGGACAAAAAATATATCGTCGGGGCTTACCGCCCCGCTTACAGGGAGGAAACCATGACACAGGTTGAATTTGATGGAATGATGCAGGATTGGCTGACACGGCAGGCGAAAAAACCGGCGTCCTCCTGGGCGCAGGGGTTCATGGATCAGGCAAAGAAGGACGGGATTACCGACGGGACCGCCCCTCAGAGCTTCGCCACCAAGGAGATGGTGGCAACCATGATTATGAACGCCGCCAAATAAAAGCCAAGGCCCGCCGGCTGGACGAAGAGACGCGTCCGGCCGGCGGGCCTTATTTTTTGGGGTAATGTGCCGATAACTATAACAAGAAACCCGCCGTATGGCAAAAAAGGAGGCAGTGCAGATGGGCGAGCTGGCGATCCGCAGAAATTTAGGACTCCCTGTGGTGCAGTATCAGGGAAAAACAGAGAAGGGGACCGGGACAAAGGGCCCGGCGGCAGCGCGGCCGGCGGTGGTTACCGTATCGGAAACCCTGCGCCAGCTGATGACCCGGATGCAGCAGCCGGGGGAGAGCCGCAGAGCCTTCCAGATGGGAGAGGCCGTGCTGGCGGAGGTGCGGGACAGTCTGGGCCGTATGGCGGAGCTGGCCCGGGAGTCCGCTGAGGGGAGCGCGCCGGACCGGGAAGCGTTGCAAAAAGAGCTGGAGCAGCTGCGGGAGGGAATCGACCGGATGATCCGCAGCGCCGGGGGAGAGACCAAGCTGTTTTATGACGGAGACGGCCCGGAGGGTGTGCAGAAGCTCCCGGACTGGCTGGTAAAAGGAATGGCCCAGGGGACGATGACGGCAGACCAGATCCTCGGCGCGTTGGGGCTGGATGCGACCGCCTCCAGTGAGGAGTTGATGGCGGCCCTGGCCAAGAGCTCCCTGGAGAGCAATTCCGCCGCGGGATACCTGGCCGCGCTGTATCTGGGGGCGGTGATTTCCGGAAGCGGCCCGGAGGACCCGGAGGGGGCGATGGAGGGCCTGCGGCTGCTGCTGGAGAAGGTGGCCCAGGGGCTATCCCCGGATGAGGCCATTGCCCTGCTGACCAAGGGGGCTTTTACCGGACTGGAGGATTTTCAGAGCCAGTTTACCGGGGGCACGGCTCCGGGCCTGGAGGCCTTTCTCACAAAGCTGCTGCTGTCCGGAGAGGGGAGCCCTGTGCTGCCTGGATTTTCGGCGGCGGGAATTCTGGCGGAGCTGGAGGGGATGAACCTGCAGCTGCTCATGGGGCTTTTGTCCGGAGGACAGAGCACAGGGCCCGCCGCCCAGGCAGAAGAGCCGCCTCTGGCAAACCAGGCGGCGGCCCAGACCGCTGAGACGCCCCGGGGAGAGAAGGCGGTCCGGCAGTTTGGAAGCGTTCGGGCCTCGGGGCGGGATCTGTCCGGCGTATCCTTCCAGGCCAAGACCGGAGAGATGACCATCCGCGGCGGCCAGGATGTGGCCCTGCGGGGGAGCGGGCTGGGGGAGACGGCTGCCCTGCGGCTCACCGGCTCCGGGACGGTGACGGTGGAGAATATGAAAATCGCCCGGCTGATTGTGGAGGGCCCGGCGGGACGGCTGTTCAGCGGGGGAGCAAACACAGTCCTGCAAATTCAGCTGCGGGAAGGGTCGGCGCTCACCCTGGACGGAGATGGACTGCTGAAACTGGGGAAGCTTCAGGCCGCCGGCTCCAACCGCCTTTGCATCGCGGGGGGCGCGATGCTGGTTATGGGAGAAAAGGAAGCCGCGCCCGGCAGGCTGGAAATCCCTGTGCTGCTGGAGGGGGCCGCGTCTCTGGCGGCGCTGTCCGCCCAGGTGAGCCGCTCTGACGGAAAGCCGCTGGAGCCCTTTGATCTGCTGTGGAAAACCATGCTGCCGGGTTGGAGCGGTATCACCGCCCTGGAGGTGAATGGACAGCAGAGCAGAACGGCGCTTTTGGGAGGGGCGGTTCCGGACCCGGTGCGGCTGTGGCTGGACAAGGGGGACGCCTCCCATGGGTATCCCATTCATACGGTGGTGATCCGGGGGAAGGATGCGTCCGGCCAGCCGATGACCCGGTATACCTACCTGCGCTGGAATCAGTACACCCGAGAATTTCAGGAGATCTCCATGTATCCAAATCCCTTTACGGTCACTGGCGGCGAGCCGGGGCGGGACTGGATTTATGACGAAGCGTCCCATACCCTGCATATTTTGTCGGCTCAGGTGACGGCCATCGCCGGTGGTACGGGGGTGGACGCCCGGAAGGAGGCCTTCAGCGGAAGAATTGCGCTGGCTGACGGGATCGGGGCGGTGGAGCTGGCCCTGGACGGGGTGGTCTGCCGGGTATCCTCCGGAAGAGCCTTCCGGCTGGGCCGGGGGAACGATGTGACCCTGCTGCTGCAAAACGGTACGGACAATCTGTTTGAGAGCGGCGCGGGCTGTGCGGGGATATCTTTGGGGGACGGCACCTCCCTGCGCATTGACTGCGCGGACCGGCCGGAAGCGGGGGAGGACCCCGCCGGTACGCTGGACGCCACCATCGGCGTGGGGGCCCAGGGGGCCCAGAGCGACATTCTCACCATGGAGATGGGGAAGGACACTGTAACCTGGCCCCAGTTCTGTCTGTCCTCCCGGGTCTTGCAGTTGGATCAGCTGAATGTGTCCACCCAGGCCTGCGCCCGGGCCGCCCGGACCATTCTGGAGGCGGACTGCCGCTGGGTATCCCAGATTCAGAAGGCCTACCATGCCCGGGGAAACCGGCTGGAGCCGGGGCCGGGGAAGCTGCGTCGGGAGGGGCTGGTGCGGGATGCGGCGATGGCCGGAACTGCGGGAAAAGAGGCAAAAGGCATTTCGCCCCAGGACGTGCAGGCGATGCTGTGGAAGAAAAGCTTATAATCCATGGACAATCCGGGCGCAAGCGCGGACCTCCTCCTCGTCGGTGCGCCAGATCTCGTACTCCGACAGAGAGGGCAGGCCCATAGAAACCGTGCTCTTCCGGTACTGCATCCCGCTGTCCAGGGCTCCCCGCCGGGCGGAGGTGTGGAACACCCGGATGCCCGTCTCCTGAAAGAGCTCCAGGATGTTCTCTTTCTTCACGCCGGCCCCGGCCATGACGTCGATCCGTCCCGCAGCTTGATGGAAGAGCTTTTGGAGCACCGCCTTGCCCGCCGGGGCGCTGGAGGCCTGCCCGGAGGTCAAAATTGTCCGGCAGCCCAGCCCAATGGCCGCTTCCAGGGTCTCGTAAGGGTCCCGGGCCATATCAAAGGCCCGGTGGAGGGTGACGTGCATCTTCTCGGCGGAGTCCATCAAGGGGCGCATATGGTCCAGGTCCAGCTCCCCCTGGGGGGTCAGTACGCCGGTCACTACGCCGTCGGCCCCCAGGTTCCGGAAGACGGCAATCTCGTCTCGCATCTCCTCCAGTTCCTCTTTTGTATAGAGGAAATCCCCGAACCGGGGGCGGATCAGCACGTGGATGGGGATGGTGCAGTCCCGGCGGACCAGACAGAACAGGCCGGCGGAGGGCGTGGTGCCGCCGATGGACAGGTTGGCGCACAGTTCCAGCCGGTCCGCGCCGCCCCGGAACGCCGCCATAGCGGAGGCGTAGGAATCCACACAGCCCTCCAGCAGAGGCTGATTGATGGTATGCAGCTTCATCGCAAAATCTCCTTACTGTTTGCTGTTTTATTGGGATAGAAGCGGAAAACGGGGAACTGCCGGCAGTTCCCCGTTTTTCCAGTTCAGGATTCCTCTTTGCCGCCCCGCATCAGCAGGTACATAACCGCCTTCTGGGCATGCAGCCGGTTTTCCGCCTCGTCGAAAATCTCGGTGGCGTGGCTCTCGAACACATCCGCTGTGATTTCCTCCCCCCGGTGGGCGGGCAGGCAGTGCTGAACCATACAGCCCGAGTTCGCCAAATCCAGCAGCTCCTGATTGATCTGGAAGCCTGTAAACGCCTTTACCCGGACGGCCTTCTCCTCCTCCTGGCCCATGGACGCCCACACGTCGGTGAGCAGCACGTCGGCGTGTTTTGCCGCCTCCTGGGGGGTGCGGCAGAGCTGGAAGTCAAAGGCCGGATCGCTTTTGGTAAACTCCAGCACCTTCGGGTCCGGGTCGTAGCCCTCCGGACAGGCCGCCGCCACGGACATCCCGCACTTCAACCCGCCTACAATCAGGGAGTTGGCCATGTTATTGCCGTCCCCGATGTAGGCCATTTTCAGGCCCTCCAGCCGGGTCTTGTGCTCCCGGATGGTCATCAGGTCCGCCAGGACCTGGCAGGGGTGGCAGAAATCCGTCAGGCCGTTGATCACTGGGATCTTGGTGTACCGGGCCAGGGTCTCCACCTCCTCCTGGGCGAAGGTGCGGATCATAATGCCGCTGCAATACCGGTCCAGAACCCGGGCGGTGTCCTCCACCGGCTCGCCCCGGCCAATCTGGCTCTCCTTGCCGGACAGGAACAGGGCGTGGCCCCCCAGCTGATACATCCCCGTTTCAAAGGACACCCGGGTCCGGGTGGAATTTTTCTCAAAGATCATTGCCAGGGTTTTGCCCTTGAGGTAGTCCTTGTGGATGTTGTGCTTGGTCTCGTATTTCAGCTGGTCCGCCGTGTTCAAAATTTCCACAATTTCCTCTTTGGACAGGTCCAGCAGCTTCAGAAGGTCCTTTTTCATAACGCCCTCCATCTTTTAATTCTTCAGCATGGTGCCAATTCCCGCATCGGACAACAGCTCCAGCAAAATGGCGTGGGGAATGGTGCCGTCCAGCACCGTGGACGACTTCACCCCGGACCGGACTGCCTCTATGCAGCAGTTCACCCGGGCGACCATTTCCCCGGAAATTACCCCGTCCTTCACCAGAGCCGGGACCTGGGAGAGCTGGAGCTCCGGAATCAGGCTGCTCTCGTCTCCGGGCTTGGCGAGAATGCCCCGCTGGCTGGTGAGCAGCAGCAGGCGCTCCGCCCCCAGGGCCACTGCCAGCTTGGAGGCGGCGGTGTCGGCGCTTACATTGTATGGAGTTTCCTGGTCAGTCCCCTGGGCCACGCTGGCAATCACGGGGATATAGCCCGCGTCCAGAGCGTCCTGAACCAGCACCGGGTCCACCTTGGTGAGCTTGCCCACCAGGCCCAGGGCCGGGTCCAGCTGCTTGGCCTGGAACAGCGCGCCGTCTATGCCGCACAGGCCCACGCACAGGCTGCCGGTGCGGCTGATGGTGGCCACAAGGTCCTTGTTCACCTTGCCGCACAGCACCTGCTGGACCACGTCCATCACCTCCGGCGTGGTCACCCGTACGCCGTTTTCATATGTGGGGGTCTTGCCCATGGAGGCCAGCATTCCGTCAATCTCCGTCTTACCGCCGTGGACCACCACAACCCGCACTCCCACCAGATGGAGCAGTACCAGATCAGAGACCACCGCGTTCTTCAGGGCTTTGTCGTTCATCACGCTGCTGTCGCACTTGATGACGATGGTTTTGCCGTTATACCGCTGGATATAGGGCAGGGCCTCGGTGAGCACGTTGGCCCGGTCGGCGTGGGTGTAAGGCATAAGAATCCTCCCTCTCAGCTCCGGTAGGAGCCGTTGATTTTAATATAGTCGGCAGTCAAATCGCAGCCCCAGCACACAGCCTGCTGGTCCCCTTCATGGAGGTCCACATCAATGACTACCTCCTTTTGGTCCAGAATTTTCTGGGCCTTGTCCATGTCCAGGGGAGCCGCCTCCCCCCGGATGCAGGCCAGCACCTCTCCCGCCGCGGAGCGGAAGTAGATGTCCACGTGCTCCGGCCGGAAGGGGGCCTTGGAGCAGCCCATGGCGATCATAACCCGGCCCCAGTGGGGGTCGCAGCTGAACATGGACGCCTTGACCAGATCGGAGGACACCACGGATTTCGCCAGACGCTCGGCGCCCTCCTCGCTGCGGGCGCTGCGGACCTGGCAGGTAATCAGCTTCGTGGAGCCGGTGCCGTCCCCGGCGATGGCCCGGGCCATATGGGTACAGACGGCCTCCAGGGCGCTGAGGAACGTCTCATAGTCCTCGTCCTTCCATTCGATGAGGGGGTTGCCCGCCATGCCGTTGGCCAGGGCGGCGCACAGATCGTTGCTGGAAGCGTCGCCGTCCACCACAACCCGGTTGAAGGTCCTGGCGGTCACATCCCGCAGGGCCTCCTCCAGCATCTGGGGGGTGATGGCGCAGTCGGTGGTAATAAAGCACAGCATGGTCCCCATATTGGGGTGAATCATGGACGAGCCCTTGGCAATCGCGCCGATTTTGACCTCTTTTCCGCCCAGCTCCAGGGAGAAGGCGATCTCTTTTTGCGTGCGGTCGGTGGTCATGATGGCCTGGGCCGCCAGTCCGGAGTTCTCCCCGGACAGCCCCGCCGCGATGCCGGGGATCCCCGCCTCAATGGCGGAGATGTTTAACGCCTGCCCGATCACGCCGGTGGAGGCCACAACAAAATCCTCCGCTTCCCGGCCGGTGGCCTGAGCGGCGGCGGCGCACATGGCCTGGGCGTTCTCATGGCCCTTGGGACAGCAGGCGTTGGCGCACCCGCTGTTCACCACAACGCCCCAAGCCGAACCGTCCTCCAGGTGCTCCATGGTTACGTACAGGGGCGCGGCCTTGACCCGGTTCAGGGTGTACACCGCCGCGGCGGCGCACTCCTGCTCCGACAAAATCAGAGCCACGTCAGGCTTTTCGGGACCCTTTCCCTTTACGCCGCAGTAGGCGGCATTGGCCCGAAAGCCGGTTGCGGCGCACACGCCGCCGGAAATCTCTTTCACGCCTGCTCCTCCTCTCGCGGGGCGATAAACGCCTCAATATGGGCAATCTGTGCCAAAACGCTCTCCTTCGCCGGGCCGCCGTAGACCTTACGCCCGTTGACGCAGGTTTTCAGGGCCAGGGCCTGATACACGTCCTCATCGAACAGACCGGAGATGGCCCGGAAATCCTTCAGGGTGAGGGTGTCCAGGGTGTCCCCGGTGCGGATGCACAGGTTGACGAGACGGCCCACAATCATATACGCCTCCCGGAAGGGCAGGCCCTTGCGGACCAGATAGTCGGCGCAGTCGGTGGCGTTGATAAAGCCGCCGGCCGCCGCCCGGGCCATATCTCGGGGCCGGACGGTCAGGGTGTCCACCATGGCGGCGAACACGGGCAGGCACAGCTCCACCGTGTCGATGGCGTCGAACAGGGCTTCCTTGTCCTCCTGCATATCCTTGTTGTAGGCCAGGGGGAGTCCCTTCATCATGGTAAGCAGGGTAATGAGCGAGCCGTATACCCGCCCGGTCTTGCCCCGGACCAGCTCGGCCACATCGGGGTTTTTCTTCTGGGGCATGATGGACGAGCCGGTGGAATAGGCGTCGTCCAGGTCCACGAACTTGAATTCCCAGGAGCACCACAGGATAATCTCCTCGGAAAAACGGGACAGGTGCATCATTAAAATCGACAGGGCGCTCAACAGCTCGATGGCATAATCCCGGTCGGACACCGAATCCATGGAGTTGTCCGTGGGCTTTTGAAAGCCCAGAGCCTTGGCGGTCTCAAACCGGTCCACGGGATAGGTGGAGGTCGCCAGGGCGCCCGCCCCCAGGGGGCACTCGTCCAGCCGCTCCCGGCAGTCCTCCAGCCGGGTGACGTCCCGCCGGAACATATTGGCGTAGGCCATCATGTAGTGGGCGAAGGTCGTGGGCTGGGCCCGCTGCAAATGGGTGTAGCCGGGCATGACCGTATCCAGATTGGCCTTGGCCTTTTTGACCAAAACCCGCTCCAGCTCCAGCAAGGAGCGGATGATGACGGGGATCTCCTCCTTCACATACAGGCGGGTGTCCACGGCTACCTGGTCATTCCGGCTGCGGGCGGTGTGCAGGCGCTTGCCCGCGTCGCCGATGCGGTCGGTGAGCATGGCCTCAATATTCATGTGGATATCTTCGTTGTCCAGGGAGAACTCCACGCCGTCGCCGTCGATCTCCGCCAGAATCTGGCGCAGGCCGGCCACGATTTTTTCCGCCTCGTGGGCTTCGATGATGCCCTGCTTAGCCAGCATGGACGCGTGGGCAATGGAGCCCTGAATGTCCTGCCGGTAGAGCCGGGAGTCGAAGTCAATGGAGGAGTTGAATTGATTTACCAGGGTATCGGTCTCTTTTTGAAACCGTCCAGCCCATAATTTCATATTGCATCAGTCCTTACTTACAGTTTCCCCTGCTCCCGCAGCGCCTGGACGGTGTCCGGCAGGCCCCAGAGGTTGATGAAGCCCGTGGCGTCGTCCTGGTTGTAGTCGCTCTCCTCAAAGGTCACCAGATTTTCTGAGTACAGGGTCTCCGGGGAGGTGACAGAGGCGGTGATGATATTGCCCTTGTAGAGCTTCAGCTTCACGGTGCCGGTGACGTGCTTCTGGGTGTCCACGGCGAAGGCCTGGAGAGCCTCCCGCACGGGGGTGAACCACTTGCCGTTGTAGATCAGGTCGGCAAAGTCCACCGCCAGCTTGGTTTTCATGTGCTTGGTGTCCTTGTCCAGGGTAATCATTTCCAAAACCTCGTGGGCCCGGTACAGGATGGTGCCGCCGGGGGTCTCGTACACGCCCCGGTCCTTCATGCCCACAAGCCGGTTCTCCACGATGTCCAAAAGGCCGATGCCGTTGTCGCCGCCCAGCTTGTTCAGCTTGCGGATGATGTCGCTGGCCTTCATCTTCTCGCCGTCAATGGCCACGGGCCAGCCCCTTTCAAAGTCCAGGGTCACGTAAGTGGGCGCGTCGGGTGCCATAGCGGGGGAGACGCTCATTTCCAAAAAGCCGGGCTTGTCATACAGGGGCTCGTTGGCCGGGTCCTCCAGGTCCAGGCCCTCGTGGCTCAGGTGCCAGAGATTCTTGTCCTTGGAGTAGTTGGTCTCCCGGGAGATTTTCAGGGGGACGTTGTGGGCCTCCGCGTAGTCGATCTCCTCGTCCCGGCCCTTGATGTTCCACTCCCGCCAAGGGGCGATCATCTTCATCTCCGGGGCGAAGCGCTTGATGGCCAGCTCGAAGCGGACCTGGTCGTTGCCCTTGCCGGTGCAGCCGTGGCAGATGGCGTCGGCCCCCTCCTTTTTGGCAATCTCCACCAGCCGGCGGCCGATAATGGGCCGGGCGAAGGCGGTGCCCAGGAGATAGTCCTCGTATTTGGCCCCCATCATCATGGAGGGGATAACCACCTCGTCCACCATCTCGTCGGTCAGGTCCTCAATGTACAGCTTGGACGCGCCGGTTTTCAGGGCCTTTTCCTCCAGCCCCTCCAGTTCGTCCCCCTGGCCCACGTCGGCGGAGACGGCGATAATTTCCGGATTGCTGTAATTTTCCTTCAGCCAGGGGATAATAATGGATGTATCCAGGCCGCCGGAATAGGCGAGTACCACTTTTTTGATTTCTGTTTTCATAGACATTCCCTCCAGTCTTTTGGACAGTCTACCACGGCGGACAGATAAATGCAAGACTAATTTTTGCATTATTATTCATTCCTGTTGGGGCATATCCCGTGTAATTTGCACAAAAATGAATATTATCCTCTCCATTCGGAATTTTTATTCGTTTTTTGCAGACTGCCGCTCCCACTTGTGGACCGCCCGGCTTTCTGTTATACTGGTATAAATCCATTTTTTGATGCAGGGAGGGAGCTTGCTTATGGACGCCCAAACCAGACGCGAACAGATCACCCAGCGGCTTCGGCAGGCGGCGGGGCCTGTCAGCGCCTCCGCTCTGGCCCGGGAGTGCCGCGTCAGCCGCCAGGTGGTGGTGGGGGACGTGGCCCTGCTGCGGGCGGGGGGGCTGGACATTCTGGCTACTGCCCGGGGCTATGTGCTGGCCCGGCGGTCGCCGGGGATTACCCGCGCCGTGGCTTGCGTACATCCGCCGGAGCAGATGGCCCGGGAGCTGGAGATTATGGTGGACAACGGCTGCCAGGTGCTGGACGTGGTGGTGGAGCACCCGGTGTACGGCCAGCTTACCGGCCAGCTGGGCCTGTCCTCCCGGTATGATGTACAGGAATTTGTACGGAAAGTAGCGGCAAATCAGGCCCTCCCCCTGTCCTCCCTGACCATGGGGGTCCATCTGCACACCCTGCGCTGCCCCAGTGAGGACGCCGCCCGGCGGGTGGTGGAGACCCTGGAGCGGGAGGGATTTTTGTTCCGGCAGTAAAGACGCAAATTTTCCTCTTGCTATCTGAGAGCCAATGGGCTATAATAATGGTTACAATTTGGTTACAAAAAAGATATTTATACACAATATACATAATTGAGTGGGGTTATCCATGATACGGCTCATAGACGTTTACAAAGAATACGACAACGGAACCAAAGCCCTCAAGGGCGTCTCCATGCGCATTGACGACGGCGAGTTCGTCTTTCTGGTGGGCCCCTCCGGCTCCGGCAAGTCCACCATCATCAAGCTGATTACCGGCGAAATTCCTCTCACCGAGGGCCGCCTGATGGTCAACGGCTACAATATGATGAACATCCGTCCCTCCCAGGTGCCCCTCATGCGGCGTACCTTGGGGATCATCTTCCAGGATTTCCGGCTGATTGAAAAAAAGACGGTTTATGAAAACCTGTCCTTTGCCATGCGGGCCATCGGCGCTTCCAACCGGGAGCTGAAGCGGCGCATCCCCTATGTTCTGGACCTGGTAGGTCTGGACACCAAGGGCAGCCGCTATCCGGGGCAGCTGTCCGGCGGCGAACAGCAGCGGGTGGCCATCGCCCGGGCGCTGGTCAACAACCCCAACATGATCATTGCCGACGAGCCCACCGGAAACCTGGACCCCCAGCGCTCCCTGGAGATCATGATGCTGCTGGAGCGCATCAACGAGCTGGGTACCACCGTGCTGGTGGTCACCCACGAAAAAAATCTGGTCAACCGCTTCGCCAAGCGCGTGGTCGCCATCGAGGGCGGTAGACTCATCAGCGACGAGACAGGCGGGTATTACAATGGCGAGAAGGTTTAATACAGGCTACTACATCAGCGAGGGGTTTCACTCCATCTTTACCCATGGGTTTATGTCCTTCGCGGCGGTGTGCATGATTGTGGCGTGTCTGCTGATTATGGGCACGTTCTCCCTGGTGGCCCTCAATCTGGACCATATGCTGGGGGATCTGGAGGCGGAAAACGAATTTCTGGCCTATATCGACGACAGCTACACCGAGCAGCAGGCCCGGGCGGTCCGCAAGGACATTGAGGCCATCCCCAACGTGGGGGAGATCACCTTTGTCACCCGTGCCCAGGCAAAGCACGATTTTCTGGAGGGCCGGGAGAGCAACCCCCTTCTGGAGTCCCTGCCCGACGAGGTGCTGCGGGACCGCTACCGCATCCATGTGGAGGACATCGAGCTGCTGGCCAAGACCGTGGAAGAGGTGAAGCGGGTTCCCGGCGTGGCCGATACCTCCGAAGCTACGGCCATTGCCGAGGGCTTTGTGCTGGTGCGCAACATCGCCACCGGCGTGGCTCTGGTACTGATTGGTATTTTAATGGTGGTGTCTCTCTTCATCATTGCCAACACCACAAAGCTGGCCACCTTCTACCGCCGGGAGGAGATTTCCATCATGAAGATGTGCGGCGCCACCAACGCCTTTGTCCGCTGGCCCTTCATAGTGGAGGGAATGATTCTGGGGCTCACCGGCGCGCTGCTGGCGTTCTTCCTCCAGTGGGGCATCTACAGCATGGTGGGAAAGCTGATTATTCAGTCCAACGGCCTGTCTCTGGTGACCATTCTCCCCTACGAGAGCATGATGCGCTACATTCTGCCCGTGTTCTGCGGCACCGGGTTCATCATCGGCGCGGGCGGGTCGGTGCTGGCTATCCGGAAATTCCTGCAAGTATAAAAAATGTGAGGTAATTATGAAAAAAAGCACCCAGAAAAAGATCGTCGCGGTTCTGGCCGCTCTGATGGCCCTGCTGATGCTGCTGCCCATTCTGGCCAATATCTTTGCCGGCCCCGCCTACGCCGTTACCCAGGGGGAGATCGACAGCCTGAAGGACGACGCCAAGGACCTGAAAACCCAGCAGCAGGAGCTGAAGGAACAGCTCCAGGAGATTGCCGCCGACAAAACCAAGGCTTTGGAGCGGAAAAAGAACCTGGAGAACCAGATCTACGCGGTGGAGCAGGAGATTGCCAACATTGCCGCCCAGATTGAAATGTACAACGCGCTCATTGCCCAGAAGGAGGAGGAGCTGGCCCAGTCCGAGCGGGAGCAGCAGCAGCAATATGAGCTGTTCTGCCAGCGGGTCCGGCTGATGGAGGAGCAGGGCGAGGTGTCCTACTGGTCTATTTTGTTCTCCTCCAGCGACTTTTCCGACCTGCTGGACCGCTTTATGATGGTGGAGGAGATCATTGACTACGACAACGCAGTGATGGACCAGCTGATCGCCATGCAGAAGCAGATTGAGGCGGACAAGGCCAGTCTGGAGCAGTCCCGCGCCGAGCAGGAGGAGGCCAAAGCCCAGGAGGAAGCCGCCAAGGCCGAGCTGCAAACGCTGAAAAAGGACGTGGAAAACACTCTGGCCGAGCTCAAGGACAAGGAGGACGAGGCTAAAAAGGCGGAGCAGGAGCTGCAAAACGCCGCCGCCAAGATGGACGCGGAGATTCGCCGGAAGGAGGCGGAGCTGGCCGCCCAGCTGGCCGCCGCCAACAACCCCATCGTCAGCGAGTCCGGCTTTCTGTGGCCCCTCCCTGGCCGGTATACCCTCAGCTCCCTGTTCGCGGGCCGGAAACACCCCATCACCGGTAAGTACCACCACCACACAGGCATTGACATCCCCGCCCCCGGGGGAACCCCGATTTTGGCCGCCAAGAGCGGCGTGGTGCTCACCTCCGAGCGGGGCAGCTCTTATGGCAACTACGTGGTCATCGCCCACAGCAACGGACAGACCACCCTGTATGCCCATATGAGCAGCCGGGCGGTGAAGGAGGGCCAGACGGTGAAGCAGGGGCAGACCATTGGCTATGTGGGGACCACCGGGTCCTCCACCGGCAATCACCTGCATCTGGAAATCCGGGTCAACGGAACCCGGAAGGACCCCCAGTCCTACTTCCCGGATATCAACTTTAAGTATTGACATTCAGGCCCCTGCGGGGGCCTGAAATTTTTTTGAAGAAAATGTGTGGATTTTCTTGACAAGCGGGACAATCTGTGGTATGCTTTTACTCGTCTCTGAGCGAAACACATAGGGAGAGATGTCCGAGTGGTTTAAGGAGCCGGTCTTGAAAACCGGTGACTCGTCAAGAGCCGTGGGTTCGAATCCCACTCTCTCCGCCACATTCTTTCCCAATAAGTTCATAACGAATGAAAACGTAGACACGCAGAAGTACCCAAGTGGCTATAAGGGGCTCCCCTGCTAAGGGAGTAGACGGGTTAAACCGTGCGAGGGTTCGAATCCCTCCTTCTGCGCCAGAAAAAGAGGTCAAAAAAGATTTTTGGTGAAAAAACTGAGAGATTTC
>CAJUPG010000002.1 GCA_910588455.1 uncultured Oscillospiraceae bacterium | reverse complement strand
TCCACCTATGACGGCATGGCCATCGCCCGGGCGGTGCTGGAGTGCTGCGCGGACAAAAGGCGGGTGGGGGCCAAGACCCTGTTCGCCACCCATTACCATGAGCTGACCGCCCTGGAGGGGGAGATTGCCGGGGTGAAGAACTATAACATTGCCGCGAAAAAGAAGAAGGACGACATTATTTTTCTCCGGAAAATCGTCCGGGGCGGGGCGGACCAGAGCTATGGCATCGAGGTCGCCAAGCTGGCGGGGGTGCCGGAGCGGGTGATTAAGCGGGCCAGGGATATTCTGGCGGAGCTGGAGGCCGGGGAGATTGGAAAGCCGGTTGCGGAAAAGCCCCGGGAGGAGCAGATTTCTTTGGGCGATCTGGGCGGGGAGACGGTGCTGAAAAAGCTGCGCATGACCGATGTGAATACCCTCACGCCCCTCCAGGCGCTGAATTTCCTGGGGGAATTGAAGGAAGATTTGGGGTGAGGGGGCCTTTCCCCCGCAGAAAGAAGGTATTACAATGAAACCACCCCGCACACGCCGCATGATTCTGGCCTGGGTTTTCCTGGCCCTGGGAGCCGCCTTTACCCTCATAGGCCTCTTATCGTTCGTCATTTCCATCCCCACCCGCAACGGTGACGCCAGGGATTTTCTGCCGCTTGGCGTACTGCTCCTGATTGCGGGCAGCATTTTGGCACTGTCCGCCCACTGGTACAGCCGCACAGCCGCCCGTCTCCAGGCGGAGGGCCGGTCCGTCCCTGGAACCCTTCTCCAGATTCAGAAACACCCGTTCATCCGCTTCAATCAAAGCTTCTACCGCAAAAGCCATCCCTGGAGCGTCCGATGCTCCTACAACTGGGAGGGCGTAACGTATCAAATCCGAAGTGAGCTTCTCTGGAGAGAACCCGCCCCGGACAGCCAGCGGCCAACGGTCTTTCTGGACCCGGAGCGCCCCAAGCGGGCTTTTGTGGACCCGGAATCTTTGCAGTACAAGCTTTGAGATGTGAAAGGAGTTACCCCATGAAAACTACAAAAATGTTTCTTCTGTTGGTCCTGTGTCTACTGCTCACCGCCTGCGGGTCTCAGGGGGAACCTGCCGCTGCTTCTTCCGAACCAGAGGAGCCTGCCGCAGCTTCTTCCGGACTGGAATTCGGTCTGCCGCAGGACCTCGAACACGACGAGCTGATTGCCGCCCATGTAGCGGCCCTCAACTATTATCGGGATGCAGGTGTGCCGGGCACGGTGCTGATTGAAACCGCTCCCAGAGCAGGTGAGATTTCATTCAAGGTGTCCAGCAGTGAGGAAGGAGTTATCACCGATTTACACCTCGTCGTCTCCCTGGAACGGCAGGATGGCGTTTGGACCGTCATCAGAGAGGAGGAGGAGTGTTGGCCGGAATTCATGTCTTAGACCCCCATGTAGCCAATTTAATCGCCGCCGGGGAGGTGGTGGAGCGCCCGGCCTCCGTGGCCAAGGAGCTGATGGAAAACGCCATTGACGCGGGGGCCACTGCCGTCACGGTGGAAATCTCTCACGGCGGCATGACCTTTCTCCGGGTCACCGACGACGGAAAGGGCATCCCCGCCGACGAGCTGCCCACCGCCTTCCTGCGCCACGCCACCAGCAAGCTGAAAACCGAATCCGACCTGGAGGCCATCGGCACCCTGGGCTTCCGGGGGGAGGCCCTGGCCGCGATTGCCGCCGTCTCCCGCATCACGGTCCTCTCCCGCCCCCTGGAGGCCCCGTTCGGCGCGTCCTTGTCCCTGGAGGGCGGCGTGCCGGGCGCGGTGGAGGAGGCGGGCTGTCCCCTGGGGACCACCATTGTGGTCCGGGACCTGTTTTTCAACACCCCCGCCCGGCTGAAGTTCATGAAGCGGGACGCGGCGGAGGGGGCGGCGGTGTTCGCTGTGGTCCAGCGGGTGGCCCTGAGCCATCCGGAGGTGTCCATAAAATTCCTCCGGGACGGAAAGCAGGAGCTGCTTACCCCCGGGGACGGCAAATTGCAGTCCGCCGTCTACGCGGTGCTGGGCCGGGAGCTGGCTTTGGGCTTTACTGAGGTGAAGGGCTCCGGGGAGGGAATGGAGGTCTCCGGCTTCGTCTCCCTGCCCGCCTGCTGCCGGGCCAGCCGGAATTACCAGTTCTTTTTCGTCAACGGGCGGCTGATTAAGTCCCGGCTGATGATGGCCGCCTTGGAGGAGGCCTACGCCAACCAGAAAATGGTGGGCAAATTCCCCGGCTGTGTGCTGCATCTCCAGACAAAGCTGTCCGCCGTGGATGTGAACGTCCACCCGGCCAAAACGGAGGTGAAGTTCGGCAGCGACCGGCAGGTATTTGACACGGTGTACCACGGGGTGCTGGCCGCTCTGGACAGGGACAGGACCCGCCCTGCCGTCCAGCTGAAGGCCCCGGTCCCCAAGCCTCAGCCCCAGCCCATGCCCTTACGGGTCCACGGGGGGGACAACAGCTTGCAGCAGACCGCCATCGAACAGCTGCGGGCCCCGGCCCAGCCGGTCCGGCCCGCTCCGCCCGCGCCTCCTGCGCCCCGGCCCCGCCCGCCGGTGAACATCACGCCCCCGGAGCCAGAGCCGGAGCCGGAACCAAAGCCGCTGCCAAAGCCCCAGCCAAAACCCAAACCGCTGCCGGAACCGGAGCCGAACTGCGAGTCCTCCTGGCGGGTGGCGGGAGAGGTGCTGAACACCTACATCATTGTGGAGCAGGGGGAAACAATCTTCCTGATCGACAAGCACGCCGCCCACGAGCGGCTGAATTTCGACCGCCTGAAGGCGGCGGGCTACACCCCCATGGTCCAGACCCTGCTCTCCCCGGCGGTGCTGCGCCCTCCGGCGGAGGAGGGGGCCGTGCTGCTGGAGCACCAGGCCCTGCTGGACGAGTTCGGCTTCGGGGTGGAAGAGTTCGGCTCCGGAGCCCTGATTGTCCGGCAGGCCCCCTTTGACGTGGACCCGGCGGATGTAGAGAGCGCCCTTTTGGAAATCGCCCAAAGACTGCTGACCACCGGCCGGGCGGACCCCGCCGGGGCCCGGGACGCGCTGCTGCACACCATGGCCTGCAAGGCGGCCATCAAGGGCGGCTGGAAAACCAGTCCCCAGGAGCTGGAGCGGGTGGCCCAGGCGGTGATGTCCGGGCAGGTGAAATATTGTCCCCATGGCCGGCCTGTGGCCATTGAGCTGACCAGAAAAGAGCTGGAAAAGCAGTTTGGGAGGGCATAATATGAGCTGGAACGATTGTTTATACGCTTACGCGAAAAAGCACGGCGGGGACTACTGGGGCAGAATGCTGGACGCCTGGGACGGTATTTTACGCATGGAATACCGGGGAGAGCCCGTCCTGATCCAGGCGCTGGCCACGGGAGCGGGCCGGTACGAGCCCTTTTATACCTTCTCCGCCGCCTTTCAAATCACCCTGGAACGGCATTTTTCCTGCAAAATTGCGCCGGAAAGCACAATGGTCCAGGGAATTAAACAAATTACCACCCGGCTGTCCCTCTCCGACAACTACGGCTGCCCGGAGATCACCGCGAAACGCGCCATCAAAACCGACGACAAGGTTTTTATGAAGCGGATTCTGTCCAATCCGGAGCTGCGGCAGGACCTGCTGGACCTGCCCGATTTTGGCGTGGAAATTGCCCCCATCGCCCTGGACAGTCAGTACCATCAGGTGCACGCCACGGTCACCCAGAGCAAGGCCAACAACGTTCTCCCCTTCGCCGGGACAGAGGTTCCGCTGTTTCACGACGGCTATCAGCCCCAGGTTCCCGACGATTTCGCGCCCGCTCTGGACCGGCTGCTTCAGCTGGCCTGGAACGCCCGGAAGGCCGCCACCGCCTGGCGGATGGAACCGCCGGCGCCGTAAGGAAGGAGGTGTAGGGATGCCCCCAAAAATTCTGACCATTCTGGGCCCCACCGCCTCCGGAAAAACAAGGCTGGCGGTGGAGCTGGCTTTGATGTATAATGGAGAAGTAGTCTCCGCCGACTCCATGCAGATTTACCGCCGCATGGACATCGGCACCGCCAAGCCCACCCGGTCCGAGATGCGGGGGGTGCCCCACCATATGCTGGACGTGGCGGACCCGGAGGAGGATTTTTCCGTGGCCCGCTATGTGGAGCTGGCGGTCCCCTGTATAGAGGACATTCTATCCCGGGGCAGGCTGCCCATCCTGGCGGGGGGGACGGGGCTGTATATCGACTCCCTGCTCTCCGGCCGGACCTTTGCGGCCTTTTCCCCCGAAAATCCCCTGCGCCGGGAGCTGGAGGAGCAGTTTGCCCAAAAAGGCGGGGAAGCCATGCTGGCGGAGCTGGCCCGGGTGGACCCGGACAGCGCCCAAAAGCTCCACCCCAACGACGCCAAACGGATTATCCGGGCCCTGGAGGTCTACCGCTCCACCGGCCGGACCATCGCCCAGCACAACCGGGAGACCCAGGCCCTCCCCCCCCGGTATGAGGCCCTGTATATCGGCCTGCGGTTCCAGGACCGGGCAGACCTGTGGGACCGGATTGACCGCCGGGTGGACCGGATGCTGGAGCGGGGACTGCTGGAGGAGGTCCGGACCCTGCTGGAGAGCGGGCTCTCCCCCCGGTGCACCGCCATGCAGGCCATCGGCTATAAGGAGCTGGCCCCGGCGGCGGCCTGTCCGGAGCGTCTGCCCGCCGCCGTGGAGGAGCTGAAGCTGCGCTCCCGGCAGTACGCCAAGCGGCAGCTGACCTGGTTCAGACGAAATCCCGCTGTCCACTGGTTTTCCTGGGATAAAAATCCAGATTTTGTAAAAGCTCGACGGTTTTCGACCGATTGCGCGCAAGGGTTTGGCTTAGTATAGGGACATTACAGAAAAAGGAGTGTCACCTATGCCAAAGACCAGCAACAATTTGCAGGAAGTCGTCCTTACCCAGCTGCGCCGGGAGCGCCGCGCCGTCACTGTTTTCCTCATGAACGGATTCCAGATCCGCGGGTACATCACCGGCTTTGACGCCTTTATCGTGGTAGTCAACACCGACGGAAAACAGCAGTTCATCTACAAACACGCCATCTCCACCATCACTCCGGAGCATCCCATTTCCCTGTATCCAGGGGAGGAGGGGTGACTGTCCGGGGGGCGGTGAAGATGTCCCCCGGACAAAGGAGCGCCCATGAAAACAAGCAACTCTCTGGCCACCCTGGTGATGCTGGTAATCGCCGCTATGCTGACGATGTACCTGGGCTACTACGCCTGGGATACCTTTCAAAATCCCTTCTCCACCACCCTGGCCTATCAGTTCACCGTAAACGACAGCGCCCCGGCGGACGGGTACATCGTCCGGGATGAGCTGGTCCTGCCCGGACACAGCGGCATTCTGGAGCTGAGCCGGGAGGAGGGGGAGAAGGTGGGGGCCAACCAGGTGGTGGCCCGGGTCTACCGCAACGCCAAGGCCCAGCAGGACCAGGCGGAGATTCAGCGCCTCCAGCTGGAAATCGAGCTTTTGCAGTCCGCCGCCGCCGGAGGGGGGGAGTACCTCTCCGCCGCCAAGCTGGATGAGGAAATTATCACCTCCATGGCCCAGCTGCGTTCCTGCGCCGCCAGCGGCGGCTTCACCCATCTGGACCGGCAGGTCATGCAGGTGAAAAGCACCGTCCTCAAGCGGGAATACACCTTTGGGGACAACCTGTCCGCCTCCGATTTGACCGACCGGGCCGCGCAGCTGTCCCAGCAGATTTTCCAGCTGCGCAACCAGTCCTCCGGGGCGGTCACCCAGGTGCCGGCCCCGGTCTCCGGGGTGTTCTCCTCCCGGGTGGACGGCTATGAAACCCTGCTGACCGCCGAAAATGTCCTGTCCCTGACCCCCTCCGCCCTGGACCAGCTGGACGGCCAGGGGACCAGGGCCCCCGACAGCGTCCCCGGCAAACTCATTACCTCCAATACCTGGTATTTTGCCGCCGCCCTCCCTGTGGATACCGCCAAGCGGCTCACGGAGGGCCGCACCGCCACGGTGCGCTTCTCCGGGGAGTTCAACCAGGATGTGCCCATGGTGGTGGAGCGGATCAGCCAGGAGGAGAACGGCCGGTGCGCCGTGGTCTTTTCCAGCGACCGGTATCTGAGCCAGACCACCCTGCTGCGCCAGCAGACCGCCGAGCTGATCTTCCGAAGCCAGAGCGGCCTGCGGGTGCCCAAGGCCGCCCTGCGGATGTGGACCTTCAGCACGGAGGACGGCCCGGAGGAGCGGATGGGCGTCTATGTGATTACCGGCGGCCGGGCGGAGTTCAAGCCGGTGGAAATTCTCATGGCCGGCAGCGATTTTTACGTGGTCCGCACGGTGAACGCCGGCAAGATTGCCTTCCGGGCGGGAGATCAAGTGATTGTCAACGCGGTGGGGCTGTACCCCAATATGCCCCTGTAATAAAGAGAGGAGACTGCCCTATGTCCATTGCCGAGCACGTAGAGACTGTTTTGGAAAACATCCGCCAGGCGGCCCTTCAGGCGGGCCGCCGCCCGGAGGAGATTACCCTGTGCGCCGCCACCAAGACCCAGACCGGCCAGACCATCCGCCAGGCCATCGCCGCGGGAATCCGGGTGTGCGGAGAGAACCGGGTCCAGGAGCTGGCCGCCCATCTGGAGGAGGGGGCCTACGCCGGGGCCCAGGTCCATTTCATCGGCCATTTGCAGACCAATAAAGTGAAGCAGGTGGTGGGCCGGGTGGACCTGATTCACTCGGTGGACTCGGAGCGGCTGCTGCGGGCCATTCAAGCCCAGGCGGAAAAGCTCCAGATTTGCCAGGATATCCTGCTGGAGGTCAATCTGGCCGGAGAGGAAAGCAAGGGGGGTGTTTCCATCGGGTCGCTGCCGGCCCTGGCGGAGCTGACCAGGAAATTTTCCCATGTGCGGCTGCGGGGATTGATGGCAATCCCCCCAATTTCCCAGAATCAGGGAGATAACAGGCAATATTTTTCAAAACTTCATCAGCTTTATGTTGACATAACGGAAAAAATATTAGATAATCAATCGGAGATGGATTGTTTGTCCATGGGCATGAGCGGCGATTACGCCGACGCCATTGCGGAGGGCGCCACCCTGGTCCGGGTGGGTACCGCCCTGTTTGGACCCAGACCTCCCATGAGAGCCTTTTCGTAACGCGGTTTTGGGATGGCAGCAGGATTTTACAAAGGAAAGGGAAGGATTCAGTATGGGACTTCTGGATGAATTTAAACGCCTGGCACACCCCTATGAGGATGAGGAAGAGGACGACTTTGAGGACGAGTACGAGCCCGCCCCCCGGCCGGTGGATCGCCGGGAGCGCGTTCCGGAGCGCCGGAGCGCCGCCAGCTCTTATTACGACCCCCCCGCCGACCTGGACAGCGACCGGCGCAGCAACAAGGTAGTCAACATCCGGGCCGCCACCCAGCTCCAGGTGGTACTGGTGAAGCCCGACCGGTTTGAGAACGCGTCGGAAATTGCCGACCATTTGCGGGAGAAGCGCACGGTGGTGCTTAACCTGGAGTCCACCAACAAGGACGTGGCCCGGCGGCTGCTGGACTTTTTGGCCGGGGTATCCTATGCCCAGGAGGGGAAAATTAAAAAAGTGGCCATCTCCACCTACATTATCACCCCCTATAATGTAGATATTTTAGGCGATCTGATTGACGAGCTGGAAAACAACGGACTGTATTTCTGATCCGAGCTTTGAACTAGAAAGGAGAATTCCCATGGCTTTTCGCAGTTTTTCGATGCGGGAAACCGAGATAAAATATATGCCCAAGGTAGGCGACCGCGTCCAGGCCCAGACCCGGGGCGCAAACTACAACAACGGAGAACTGGGCGAGGTGGTGTTTGTGGACCGGACCAAGGTCTCTATCTCCACCAGCCGGGGCTATTTCTCTGTCCCCCTGGAGGTATTCACAACGGATTTCCGGGTGATGCACCGGGGCTGATGCCAGCATTTTAGGAGGTTATCACTATGCTCACTCCTCAGGAGGTATCTGAGCGGGCGTTTCCGAAAGCGTCCTTCGGCGGCTACAACATGGGCCAGGTAGACGAGTTTTTGGATATTTTAACGGCGGACTACACCAGCCTTTATAACGAAAACGCCGTGCTGAAAAGCAAAATGAAGGTACTGGTGGAAAAGGTGGAGGAGTACCGCTCCACCGAGGACGCCATGCGTAAGGCCCTGATGGCCGCCCAGCAGATGGCCGACGATCTGATCCATCAGGCCAACCAGAAGCGGGACGAAATTCTGAAAAACGCCGAACAGACCGCCCAGCAGAAGGCCTCCACCATCCGCCAGGAGGCGGACGCGGAGCAGTTCCGTCTGGACAGCGCCAAGCGCTCCACCATGTCCTTTGTGGCCCAGGTCCGGGCGCTGATGGAAAAGCAGGCCGACTACCTGGAGCATCTGTCCCAGCTGTGCCCCGACGTGCCTATGCCCCAGGCTGATCCGGTGGAGGAGGCCGCCAGCGAGATTGACGACAACGTCCAGCGGCTTCTGGCCCAGGCCATGGCGGCGGCTACGGCGGAAAATCTGAAGGCAAAGGCCGGAGAGGAACCCCCGGACCTTACGGATACGGCGGAGTTCCCCACCGGGGAGCGTGCCGCCCAGGACGAAGGCGGGGAGGCGGAGATTGCCGCCAGCCGCATCGACTTCGGCCGGTTAAAATTCGGGCCCAATTACGCGGAGGACGAGGACGACTGACCTCATCTTTGTTTGTGAAACAGGAGGCAGGGCCCGAGCCCGCCTCCTGCTTTGATTTTTCCGACAGAAACAAGGAGGAATTGTTATGGATTTGAAGAAAGAATTGACCGGTCTGCTGGAGCAGAAGGGGAAAACCCTGGAAAATGCCGCGGATCAGGACCTGTATTACGCCCTGCTCACCCTCACCCAAAGGGTCCAGCAGAAAAATACCGCCCCTTCCGCCGGACGGAAGCTCTATTACATCTCCGCCGAATTTTTGATCGGCAAGCTGCTGTCCAACAACCTGCTGAATCTGGGGCTCTACGACCAGGCCAAGCAGGTGCTGGCCCAGGCGGGCCGCGACCTGAGCCGGGTGGAGGACTTTGAGCCGGAGCCCTCCCTGGGCAACGGCGGTCTGGGCCGGCTGGCGGCCTGCTTTCTGGATTCCATCGCCTCCCTGGGCCTCAACGGCGACGGCGTGGGCCTCAATTACCACTACGGCCTGTTCCAGCAGGTGTTTGAGCACAACCAGCAGCGGGAGCAGCCCAACCCCTGGCTGGAGGACCAGAGCTGGCTCACCGACACCGGCGTGCGCTTCAAGGTCCCCTTCGGCTCCCAGGAGCTGGAGTCCGTGCTCTACGATCTGAACGTCCCCGGGTATGAAAACGGCGTGGTGAATAAGCTCCACCTGTTCGACGTGACCCAGCCCGCCCCCGCCCCGGAACAGGGCATCTCCTTCGACAAGGGGGACATCGCCCACTGCCTCACCTCCTTCCTGTACCCCGACGACAGCGACGAGGCGGGCAAGCTGCTGCGGGTGTACCAGCAGTATTTCATGGTGTGCTCCGCCGTACAGCTGATCCTCCGGGAGGCGGAGGAGAAGGGCTGGTCCATCAAGCGGCTGAACCAGCACGCGGTGATTCAAATCAACGATACCCACCCCTCTATGGTCATTCCGGAACTGATCCGCCAGCTGCTGGCCCGGAAGGAACTGGGGCTCTCCATGGACGAGGCCATCTATGTGGCCTCCAATGTGTGCGCCTACACCAACCACACCATTCTGGCCGAGGCCCTGGAGACCTGGCCCTCCTCCTATCTGGAGCAGGTGGCTCCCCAGCTGATGCCCATCATCCGGGAGCTGGACAAGCGGGCCAAGGAGAAGTATGCCGACCCCCGGGTGGCCATCATCGACGACAACGACTGCATCCACATGGCCCACATGGACATTCATTACGGGTTCTCCGTCAACGGCGTGGCCGCCCTGCACACGGATATTCTGAAAAACACCGAGCTGAAGCATTTTTATGATATCTATCCCGGCAAGTTCAACAACAAGACCAACGGCGTGACCTTCCGCCGCTGGCTGATGGCCTGCAACCCCGCCCTGGCGGAGCTGATTACCCAGTGCATTGGGGAGGGCTGGAAGCGGGACCCGGCCCAGCTGGAGAAGCTGCTGTCCTTCCGGAAGGATACCCAGGTGCTGGACCGGCTGCTGGCCGTCAAATCGGACAACAAAAAGCGCCTGAGCGCCTATCTCTCCAAAACCCAGGGCATCAGCCTGGACCCGGAATCCATCTTCGACATCCAGGTGAAGCGGCTGCATGAGTACAAGCGCCAGCAGATGAACGCCCTGTACGCCATCCACCAGTATCAGCGGATCAAGGCGGGCTATACCCCCGCCCGGCCCATTACGGTGATTTTCGGGGCCAAGGCCGCCCCGGCCTATATTATGGCCAAAAATATCATTCACCTGATTCTCTGCCTGCAAAAGCTGGTCAATGAGGACCCCCAGGTCTCCCCCTGGATGAAGATTGTCATGGTGGAGAACTACAACGTGACGCTGGCAGAGGAGCTGATTCCCGCCGCCGACCTGTCCGAGCAGATCTCCCTGGCCTCCAAGGAGGCCAGCGGCACCAGCAACATGAAGTTCATGGCCAACGGCGCGCTGACCATCGGCACCCTGGATGGGGCCAATGTGGAGATCGCCGACCTGGTGGGGGAGGACAACATCTATCTGTTCGGCGCGCTGAGCGACAAGGTGATTGACCTGTACGCCCGGAACGCGTACCACCCGGAGGACTTCTACGGCGCCAGCCGGTGGATTCGGGAGGCGGTGGACTTCATCACCGGCCCGGAGCTGTCCGCCATTGGCAGCATGGACAAGCTCCAGGCCCTCCAGGGGGATTTGAAGGGGAAGGACTACTTTATGGCCCTGCTGGACGTGCGGGACTACGCCAAGGTGAAGGACCAGGCCCTGTGGGACTACGAGGGCCGCCGGGATTGGGCGGCCAAAACCCTGGTGAACATCGGCAAATCCGGTTTCTTCTCCTCCGACCGCACCATTCAGGAGTACAACCGGGATATCTGGCATCTGTAAGCCATGAAAAAAATCGCCGTCCTTTTACTGTGCCTGCTGCTGCTGGCCTCCTGCGGCAAAACGCCCCGGGAGGCCCCGGGGCCCCTATTTGAGGAACCCATTGTGCCTGCGTTCTCCATAAAAATTCCGCCCCTGCCGGAGCTTCCGGAGCCCCTGCCCTATGTGAATCCCCTCACCGGGGAGGGCTGTGAGACGGAGATCGCGATGCAGCGGCCCTGCGCCATTATGCTCAACAACCTGAAAAAGGCGCTGCCCCAGGCGGGGGTGTCTGAGGCGGATCTCATCTATGAGGTGTGCGCCGAGGGAGGCATTACCCGGATGCTGGGAGTGTTTCAGAGCGTGGAGGGCGTGGGGAACATCGGCACCGTCCGGTCCGCCCGGGACTATTACGTGTCCCTGGCGGCGGGCCACGACGCGCTGTTTCTCCACGCCGGAGGCAGTCCCCGGGCCTATGAGGTAATCAAAAGCTGGGGCATTTCCGCCTTTGACTGCGTCAACGGCCCCTATGAGGGGACCCTCTACTGGCGGGACAAGGAGCGCCGCCGGAGCGCAGGCATGGAACACAGCGTACTTACCTCCGGGGAGAACATCAGCACTCTGATGCCCACCTACCGGACCCGGCTGGACCACAAGGAGGGCTATACCTATCCCATGTCCTTCGCCCAGGACGCGGTGCCGGCGGACGGCTGGGAGGCCAGCACCATCACCGTAAAGTTTTCCACCTACAAGACCGGGGTGTTCACCTACGACGGGGCTTCCGGACAGTATTTGGTGGAGGAATACGGGCAGCCCTATATCGACGCCAACACCGGGGAGCAGGTGGCTGTGAAAAATGTGCTGGTGCTCTTTACAGACAAGTCGATTATTCCCGGGGACGAGGCCGGACGGCTGAAGGTCCGCACCACCGGGTCCGGGTCCGGATATTTTGCCTGCGGAGGCCGGGCGGTGGAAATCAAATGGTCCAAGCCGGAGGTGCACTCCCCCCTGACCTACACTACTGCCGATGGGAACGAGCTGATTTTTGGCATTGGGCCCACCTACGTGAACATTGTGGGCACCAAGGACCCGGTGAGCTTTGCTTAGGTTTTCCACACTTTCCACAAGGTTATCCACAATTATGTAACCCCCGCCCAGACTGGGCGGGGGTTACTTTCTTTTTATAGGTATTTTTTATCCAGAATTTCTATAATCGGCGCGATCACGCCCTCCTCACAGGAGCACAAAACCCGGGCGCCCCAGTCCTTGACCTCCTGGGCGCAGTTGGCGGGGGCGAAGGGGATGGCCGACAGGACCAGCATGGGAATGTCGTTCTGGTTGTCCCCCACGCAGTAGATGTGCTCCGGGGCTATGTGCAGGTAGTCCGCCAGTTTTTTCACCATGCCCCCCTTGTTGCTTCCGAAGTCCGTCACCTCCAGCAGATACTGGTTGGAGAAAATGACTTCGTACTCGTTGGGAAACTCCTCCCGCATCCAGGCCTGCACTTTGAGCAGATATTCATACTCCTGCTGCAAAATCACCTTGGTCCAGGGGACAGGCATATCCGAAATTTTGGGACAGAGGGTGTAATCGGTGCCCACCTTGGCCATATGGGCCTCGGTGACGGCGTTGGGCTGATAGACGTAGATCTCCTCCCCAAAATACGCCTCAAAGCCGATCTCCGGAAAGACCTCTGCCAGCTGCTCCAGGTCCTGGAGGGCGCGGCCGCGCAGAAAGGTCTGGAAAATCATGTGATTTTTGGCAAAGTCGTAGAGAGCCGACCCGTTGGAAAGCACTGCCGGGGCATTCATGGGGGCCAGGTGGGCGTAAGGGGCGAAGGTCCGGTGGGCCCGGCCGGTGGCTACGGAGAAGCGGCCTCCCTGGCCGGTAAAATAGCGCAGGGCCTCCAGATTGGCCTGGGGGACCCGGCCATAGCAGTCATATAAGGTATCGTCGAAGTCGCTGGCCAATAAAACGCCGTCAAATTTTCCCATAGGGGCCTCGCTTTCCGCCCCAACGGGGGCTTTTTTACAGGTCCGCGCCCTGGTAGTATTTCCCCATGGCCTTGGACGCTAAGGCAAAAATTGCTAGGCAGAGAATCAAATCTACGCCAACATAGCTGATGTTATATACAAAAGAGTAGAGGAAGGGGTTGTCAAACACTGTCCCCAGCAGCTCCGTGGGGGCAATAATGCGATAAACGGTAATTCCGCTGATAAAATGGACCATGAAGCGTCCAAAGGCGCCCAATACACTGCCCCAGTAAATTCCGCCGGGCCTGCCTTTTCCCATTCCCGCCAGCGCAATCGGGATTGGAGCCGCAATGTAATCCAGAATAATTGAGATCCAGCCGTACCCTACAGCCCCCTGAACAAAAACCTGCAAAACGCCGAAAGCCGTGCAGGCGATCAGACCGGGGCCCGCACCCCAGCGTACGCAAAATAGAAATAGCGGCAGCATTTCCAGCGAGATGGACCCGCCGTTTGGAAATTCATAGAGCTTAATCAGCCCCAATACCAGGGCCAGGGCAATAAGGATGCCTGCTTCCGTGAGCATACGTGTGGTTTTTTTCATTGCTGTTTCCTCCTTGTTTTGAATAAAGTACCGCAATACACCCGAACGGCTGCACTGCGGTACGAAAGAGGACAACAACAAATTCAACACGGCTTGTTTTGGTCCGTTCACTTCCTACGCCGGCATTACCCGGATCAGGTTCAAGGGACCGGGGGCTGCTATTTGCCCCGCATCTCAGCCGGAAATGGCTTCCAGCGCCCCTGTGTTCAGTTGTCTTACGGTGTGTTTTATTATGAACGATTTTTTTGAGGTTGTCAAGGGCGGATTCTACCGGTATTTTTGACTTTCCGCCACCGCCAGCTGGTCACAGCGGTTGTTATAGGGGTTGCTGGCGTGGCCCTTGACCCAGTGGAGGCTGACCTTGTGATACGCGCACAGTGCCAGCAGCTTTTCCCATAAATCCGGGTTCAGCGCCGGTTTTTTGTCCGGCTTCACCCAGTTTCGGGCCTTCCAGCCCCTGGCCCAGCCTTTTTCCAGGGCGTCAATGACATATTTGCTGTCGGAGTACAGCTCCACGGTACAGGGCTCCTTCAGCGCCTCCAGGGCGGAGATTACCCCGGTGAGTTCCATGCGGTTGTTGGTGGTCTGGGGCTCCCCGCCGGAGAGCTCTTTTTTGTGCTCGCCGTACATGAGGATGGCCCCCCAGCCCCCGGGGCCCGGATTTCCGGAGCAGGCCCCATCGGTGTAGACGGTGACTGTTTTCATAAATTGCCCTTACTCCTCTTCCACATCTGCTTCCGCCGTCTCTTCGCTGTTCTCCCGCTCCGCCAGGGCCAGGGAGATCACCTTATCCCCCTCTTCCTTGAAGCGCATTACAATAACCCCCTGGGTGGACCGCCCGGCAGTACGGATGCTGTCCACATGGGTGCGGATCAGGATACCCGCCTGAGTCACCAGCAGCAGGTCCTCCGACCCGTCCACAACCTTGACCCCCACGATCTCCCCGGTTTTTTCGGTAATCATATAGTTTTTGATGCCCAAACCGCCCCGGTTTGTAATCCGGTACTCCTCTACGGGGGTTCGTTTGCCATAACCCTTCTCCGTGATGGTCAGCACGCACTTACCGGGGACTGCCCGGGCCGCGCCCACCACATAGTCCCCCTCCCGGAGGCGGATACCCCGGACGCCTACCGCGTCCCGTCCCATGGGGCGCACGTCGTTTTCGTCGAAGCACACCGCCATACCCTCCCGGGTGGCAATGAGAATCTTCTGCTGGCCGTCGGTCTCCCGGACGGAGATCAGCTCGTCCCCCTCGTCCAGCCGCAGGGCCCGGATTCCAACGTTCCGGATGTTCTTCAGGGCCATCACCGGCAGGCGCTTCACCGTGCCGTTGCGGGTAATCATCATCAGGAACAGGTCCGGATTATCCAGGGCCCGGGTGTGGATAATCGTCTGGATTTTTTCCCCCTGCTCCACCTGGAGCACGTTGACAATATTGGTCCCCTTGGCGGCCTTGCCGGACTCGGGAATCTGATAGCCCTTCTTCCGGTACACCCGGCCGGTATTGGTGAAGAAGAACAGATAGTCGTGGGTAGAGGCAGTGAACACATCCGATACATAATCCTCGTCCCGGGTGGTGATGCCCTTGCGGCCCTGTCCGCCCTTGGACTGGGCGGTGTACTCGCTGGCGGAGGTGCGCTTGATGTACCCCGCCTGGGTGAGGGTGAACACGCACTGCTGTTCCTCAATCAAGTCCTCAATGTCAATGTCGTCCTCCGCAAAGCCAATCTCTGTTTTGCGGTCGTCGCCATACTTGTCCCGGATCTCCTCCAGCTCGGTTTTCAGCACTCCCCGGAGCATCTTTTCATCCGACAGGAGCTGATTGAAATAGGCGATTTTCTTTTCCAGCTCGGCATACTCCGTCTCCAGCTTTTCCCGGTTCAGGCCCTGGAGGGCAATCAGCCGCATATCGCAGATGGCCTGGGCCTGCACATCGTCCAGCTGAAAGCGTTCCATCAGGCGCTCCTTGGCGTTGTCATAGCTGGAACGGATAATCCGGATGACCTCGTCGATGTTGTCCTGGGCAATGAGCAGACCTTCAATCAAGTGGGCCCGCTCCTGGGCCTTCCGGCGGTCGAAAATGGTCCGGCGGGTGATGATCTGCTCCTGAAAAGCGATGTATTCGTCCAAAATCTCCCGCAGGGAGAGGGTTTTTGGCTGCTTCTGGTTGTTCACCAGAGCCAGCATCACCACCGCGAAGGTAGTCTGCATCTGCGTCTGGGCAAACAGGCGGTTCAGAACCACCTGGGGATTCGCGTCCTTTTTCAGCTCGATCACGATGCGCATACCCTTCTTGCCGTCGGACTCGTCCCGCAGGCCGGAGATCCCCTCCAGCCGCTTGTCCTTCACCTGGTCGGCGATATTCTCCACCAGCCGGGATTTGTTCACCTGATAGGGCAGCTCCGTGACAATAATCCGGGTGCGGCCGCTGCCAAACTCCTCCATCTCGGTTCGGGCCCGGACCCGGATGTGGCCCTTGCCGGTGGCGTAGGCCGCCCGGATACCGCTGCGACCCATGATAATTCCCCGGGTGGGGAAGTCCGGGCCCTTGATGTGCTCCATCAGGTCGTCCAGACCGGCCTCCGGGTCCTCCAGGACGCAGATTGTCGCGTTGATGACCTCCCGCAGGTTGTGGGGAGGGATGTTGGTGGTCATACCCACGGCGATGCCGCTGGAGCCGTTCACCAGCAGGTTGGGGAACCGGGAGGGGAGTACCCGGGGCTCCTTCCGGGTCTCGTCAAAGTTGGGGTCCCAGTCCACCGTCTCCTTCTCGATGTCCCGAAGCATCTCGTTAGAAAGCTTGGACATCCGGGCCTCGGTGTAACGGTAGGCGGCAGGGGGGTCGCCGTCGATGGAGCCGAAGTTTCCGTGGCCGTCCACCAGCATATAGCGCATGGAGAAATCCTGCCCCAGACGGACCAGCGCATCGTAAACAGACTGGTCCCCGTGGGGGTGGTATTTACCCAGCACGTCGCCCACGCAGGTGGCGGATTTTTTAAAGGGCTTGTCACTGGTCAGCCCGCTCTCATACATGGTGTACAGAATGCGGCGGTGGACCGGCTTCAGGCCGTCTCGCACATCGGGCAGAGCCCGGCCCACAATGACGGACATGGCGTATTCAATATACGCGTTTTCCATCTCGTGCTCCAGGTTGATGTTAACAATCTTTTGATTGGGAAAGGAAATATCCCTCTCCTCCTCGGGTCGTTTCGCCATATGCTATCTCCTTAATAATCCAGGTTCATTGCTTTTTCCGCGTTCTGCTCGATATACTCCCGGCGGGGCTCCACTTTTTCCCCCATGAGCAGAGTGAAAATCTCGTCCGCCCGCACCGCGTCCGCCATGGTGATCCGCTTCAGGGTCCGGGTCTCCGGGTTCATGGTGGTGTCCCAAAGCTCCTCCGGGTCCATCTCGCCCAAGCCCTTGAAGCGGCTGATCTCCACCCGCACATTGGGGTTTCCCCCCCGCAGCTCCGCGGAAATCTCGTCCCGCTCCTCGTCGGAGAAGGCCACACGGGTGGTCTTGCCCCGGGTCAGCTTATACAGGGGAGGCACGGCGGCGTACACATAGCCCTGGTCAATCAGGGGCCGCATGAACCGGAAGAAGAAGGTGAGCAGCAGGGTGCGGATATGGGCGCCGTCCACATCGGCGTCCGCCATAATGACCACTTTATGGTAGCGCAGCTTCTCCTGGTCGAAGTCGTCCCCCAGGCCGGCCCCCAGGGCGGTAATCACCGGGGTGAGCTTGTCGTTGCCGTATACTTTATCCGCCCGGGCCTTTTCCACGTTGAGCATCTTGCCCCACAGGGGCAGAATCGCCTGATACCGGGAGTCCCGGCCCCCCTTGGCGGAGCCGCCGGCGGAGTCGCCCTCGACGATATAGAGCTCTGTCAGGGACGGGTCCCGCTCGTAGCAGTCCGCCAGCTTGCCAGGGAGGGTGGCCCCCTCCAGAGCGGTTTTCCGGCGGATGTTTTCCCGGGCCCGCCGGGCGGCCTCCCGGGCCCGGGAGGCCATCATGGCCTTTTCCAGAATGGCCCGGCCTACCGCGGGGTTTTCCTCCAGATAAATCTCCAGCTTTTCGGACACAATGCTGTTCACCAGGGTCCGGATCTCGCTGTTGCCCAGCTTGGCCTTGGTCTGGCCCTCGAACTGTGCCTCGGTGAGCTTGACCGAAATCACCACCGTCAAGCCCTCCCGGCAGTCGTCGCCGGAGACCTTGTCGTCGTCCTTCAGCAGCTTGATTTTCTTGCCGTAGGCGTTCAGGGCGTTGGTCAAGGCCCGCCGGAAGCCCTCCTCGTGCATACCTCCCTCGGGGGTGTGCACGTTGTTGGCGAAGGAGACCATAACCTCCTGAAAGCCGTCGTTGTACTGCATGGCGATCTCCGCCATGGAGTCCTCCTTGCTGCCGGACATGAAGATTACGTCCTCATGGACGGGGGTCTTGTTTTTGTTGATGAAGGAGACGAATTCCCGGATGCCCCCGGCGTAGCACATATCGTCCTCCTGCTCCTGGCCGGGGCGCAGGTCCACCGTCTGAATGCGCAGGCCCGCGTTTAAGAAGGCCTCCTCCCGCATCCGGGTGTGGAGGGTGTCGTAGCTGTAGACCAGGGTGTCGAACATCTCCGGGTCGGGCTTGAAGCTCACAGTGGTGCCGTTGTGGTCCGTGCGGCCTATAATCTTCATCTCCTGGGTAATTTTCCCCCGGGAGAACTTCATCTCGTAGATCTGGCCGTTTTTGTGGACCTGGACCTCTAACCACTCGCTCAGGGCGTTCACCACCGACGCGCCCACCCCGTGGAGTCCGCCGGAGACCTTATAGCCGCCGCCGCCGAATTTTCCGCCTGCGTGGAGGATTGTAAAGACCACTTCCAGAGCGGGCTTGCCCGTCTGGGGCTGAATGTCCACCGGGATGCCCCGGCCATTGTCCACCACGGTGATGGTATTGTCCTTATTGATGATGACGGAGATGTCGGTGCAGTAGCCCGCCAGGGCTTCGTCGATGGAGTTATCCACAATTTCATAGACCAGGTGGTGCAGGCCGGATTCCGACGTGGAACCGATGTACATACCGGGGCGCTTGCGCACCGCCTCCAGCCCTTCCAGTACCTGGATTTCCGAGCCGCTGTATGCGTGGTCGGTTTTGGTTGTGTTCAGTTCTTCTGCCATAGTTTACCTCTCTTAGTCCATTGGTTCGTCGTCAAATTGGTCCATTTCATCCAGCGCCTCCTGGTGGGAGGCTCCGGCATTGCTCATGACCTCCATGGACCGCAGCCGGCGGTCGTTCTTGGCCTTCTCCACCTTCTGGTGAATCAGCTCCTTGACCTCCCGGGGGTGCTTTACATTTTTCAGGTCCAGATGGGGAATGCTCTGGTCGGAGGAGTGGACGCACACCGTCCCCACCCCAAAAATCCGCTGGCCCAGAGAAATAGTCAGCTCCAGATCCCGGACCCGGTAGAGCAGCACCTCGTCCGCCTTGATGTTCAGGAAGCCCGTTTCACAAAACAGCCGGTCCTCGCTGAGGCGGTAGCGGGTGAAGGACAGGGGCATTCCCAGATGGCGCTTGCGGTCCTTCCACAAATATTCAATCGGTTCCATAAAATGGACCTCCTTTTTGATTTATTTACAACATTCCGCTCTTTGTACGCCGCAGCAGGGCAGAGGCGGATAATTGACACAAATAGATCATAGTCTCTTGGCCGTCCCGCCGGGCCAGCACAAACGACCGGGGCAGGTCCTCACTGACGGACACCACCCGGCCTTCTCGCTCCGCCCGGTCTAAAAATTCCCGGGTCTTATAGGCCCAGCTGGCGTTGTCCAAGTCGAAAATGCCCAAAATTTCCCCCTCGGGCAGAACAACAGACTGTCCCAGGTGCACGTACATTAAATCAGCCTTCCCCCCTGCACGTGGAAGGTCCTGCCGCCCTCCAGCCCTTCCAGCTTTTCCTCCTCGCAGCAGGTAATCAAAATCTGTCCTCCCTGAATGCGGTTCAATACAAAGGATTGCCGTTTTGGGTCCAATTCAGACAAAACATCGTCCAAAAGCAGCACCGGATATTCCTCCGTCTCCTGAAAGAAAATCTCCCGCTGGGCCAGCTTCAGGGACAGGGCCGCCGTCCGGGTCTGCCCCTGGGAGCCGTAGGTCTTGGCGGACTGGCCGTCCAGCAGCACCGCCAGGTCATCCTTGTGGGGCCCGGAAAGGCACTGGCGGCTGTCCAGCTCCGCCCGCCGCCGGCTCTCCTGATGCTCTGTCAGCCACCCAAAAATTTCCTTTGCCGGCGCAAAGCAGTCCCGTACGGTGGAAACCGTCTGGTAGGCCAGTTCCAGCCTTTCCCGGCCCCCGGAAAAATCCTGGTGGATGGCCGGGGCCTCCTCCTGAAGCCGCCGGATGAAGTGGGCCCGGTAATGAATAATCAGGGCCCCCGTCTGGCACAGGCGCAGGTTGAAATCGTCCAGGGTCTCCAGCAGGGAGGGATTTTCCGGCCAGTCCCGGAGAATCCGGACCTTGTGGTCATACAGCCGGTTGTACTCCGCAAGGGCCTGAGCGTACCGGGGCCGCAGCTGGCAGATGGCCCCGTCCAGAAACCGCCGCCGGGCCGCGCCCCCCTCCCGGATGAGGTACAAATCCTCGGGACAGAACAGCACGGTGGTCAGAATCCCCGCCAGATCCCCGGCGGTTTTCAGCTTTACCCCGTTGGACCACAGCCGCCGGGTCCGTCCCCGGGCCAGCTGGGCCTTCAGAACAAAATCCCGGCTCCGGGAGGAAATTCCCGACTCCACCACAGCGTCGTTTTCCCCCAGCATAATCAGCTCCCGGTCGAACCGGGTCCGGTGGGAGCGGGCGGAGGACAGGTAGGCCACCGCCTCCAGCAGATTGGTTTTGCCCTGGGCGTTGTCCCCGTAAATCAGATTCACCCGGGGGTCGAATTCTACCTCCAACCGGTTATAGTTCCGGAACCGCTCCAGCTTCAGGGCATTGCAGGTCATGTGACCACAAGCTCCGTTTCCCCGTCGATACAGGCCCGGTCCCCGGGGCGCAGCTTTTTGCCCCGCATGGTGCAGACCTCCCCATTGACGGACACCCGGCTCTCCTGGATGATCCGCTTAGCGTCGCCGCCGGTCTCCACCGCACCGGCAAATTTCAGCAGATCCTGGAGTTTAATGAATTCAGTCTGTATTTTAATGGGATGAGATTCCATATTGTAATTACCTTTCTCAGTTTGCCTTCAGGCGAACCGGCAAGACCATATAGATAAAGCTGTCGTCTTCCTCCGCAGGGAGGATGACGCAGGGGGCCACGCCGCTGGAAAATTCCATCCGCAGCTTTTCCGCCGGGGCGGCCTTCAGGGCGTCCATCAGATACTTATTATTGAAGCCGATCTCCAGTCCCTGGCCGTCCCCCTCAATGGAGCACTGGTCCGCCGCGTCTCCGATGCCGGTTTTGGTGGTAATAGAGACTATTCCATCCCCAAAGACGCACCGAAGAGGACTTTTCAGCTTTTCGCTGATGATGAGGGACACCCGCTCAATGGACTGAAGGAGCTTCCGGGCGTCGCACTCAATTTGAATGCTGTTGTTTCGGGGGATTGCGTTGCGGTAGTTCAAAAATTCCCCCTCCAGCCGGCGGCATACCAGAAGGGTCTGGGCCGTCTGAAACAGCACGTGCCGGGCGCCCTGAATGACGGTGACCCCGTCCTCCCCGGAGCAGATTTTTTCCACCTCGGACAGAGCGCTGCCGGGAACCACAAACTGAAAGAATTGTTCTCCCTGTTTTACCTCCAGGGATTCCCGCCGCAGGGCCAGCCGGTAGCCGTCCACCGACACCACCGTCAAACTGATGTCGTCCGCCTCGAAGAGGGAACCGGTATGAACCGGGCGGCTCTCGTTGTCGCTGACGGCAAAGAGGGTCTGTCCGATCATGGAGCGCAGGGTCTGCTGGCCGATGGTGAAGCTGTTCTGCTGGTCCACGGCGGGCAGCTCCGGGAAGTCCTCGGGGCTGGTGCCCAGAATATTGAATTCCGACAGGCCGCAGCGGATGTTTACCATCAGGTCCTTGGTGGTGAAGGTCACAACGTCGTCGGGCATTTTCCGGATGATATCGCCGAACAGCCGGGCGGACAGGACCAGAGAACCCTTTTCAACAATTTCCGCCGGGACGGTGGACTGGATGCCAATGGACAGGTCGTAGCCGGTGAGCTTGAGGGTGTCGCCCGCGTCAATGAGAATGCCTTCCATAGCGGGAATGGTGCTCTTGGCTGCTACCGCCCGGGAGGCGGTGGAGACGGCGGAGGTGAGCAGGGCTTTTTCGCAGGAGAATTTCATAGGAAAGACCTCCAGTTCTTTCGCTCTCAGGAAGAGAGGAGAGGATTTATTTTCGTAATAGTAGGCCGTAGGGAAAAGCAATGTGGAAAAGCCGGAAATATCTTAGGGCCCCAAAGGATTGCAGGCAAACAGGGGGTGTGGAGAAATTTTGGGGGTTTCCACACAGGGCCTGGACGGGGGCGGATTATCCACAGACCAGTTTCCACATATCCACAAAAGGCGGTGGAATTGTTACTCATACCGGCTGTTGATGTTGGCGGTGATGTCCTTGATGATTTCCGCCTTTTCCGGGTCCTTTTTGATCAGCTCTTCAATGCGCTTGATGGAGTTGATGACGGTGGTGTGGTCCCGGCCGTCGAATTCCTTGCCAATCTCCTTCAAAGACAGGCTGGTCATGCGCCGGATCTGATACATGGCGATCTGCCGGGCCAGGTTCACATCCCGGGACCGGGTTTGACCTTTGAGCACGTCGGGGGTGATGTTGTAAAATTTGCAGACCTCGTCGATAATAACCTCGGCGGTGGGAACAATGTCGGATTTCTCCTTAAACATATCTTTTACTGCCCGGACGATGGTATCCTTGTTCACGTCGTCTCCAATGAGCTGCTGATAGGCCATGATTTTATTGACGGTGCCCTCAATCTGCCGGACGTTGGCGGTAATATTTTCGGCGATGAGCTGCAAAATATAGTCGGGCAGCTCCATGCCCATGCGGATGGCCTTGTTTTTGATGATGGCAACCCGGGTTTCATAGTCGGGAGGGACGATGTCCGCCAGAAGTCCCCACTCAAACCGGGTTTTCAGCCGGTCGTCCAGCTTCAGCATTTCCTTGGGTGGGCGGTCGGAAGTAAATACAATCTGCTTTTTGGACTCGTAGAGGGTGTTGAAGGTGTGGAATAATTCCTCTTGGGTAGAGGCCCGTCCGGCTACAAACTGCACGTCGTCCATAAGCAGCACGTCGGCGTACCGGTATTTTTCCCGGAATTCCTGGTTGTTCCCCTCCCGGATGGCCTGGATCAGTTCGTTGGTGAAGGTCTCGCCCTTCACATAGACCACAATCCGATTGGGGGAGAGCTGGTGAATGGTGTGGGCGATGGCGTAGAGCAGGTGGGTTTTCCCAAGGCCGGATTCCCCGTAGATGAACAGGGGGTTGTAGCTGCCGCCGGGATTGTCGGCCACCGCCCGGGCCGCCGCGTGGGCAAATTTGTTGGAGGAACCTACCACGAAGCGCTCAAAGGTGTATTCCTCCGTACCGGGAAGGAAGTTGGCTCGCTTTTCCTGGGGCTTTTCGCAGCTTTTGCGCTCCTCCTCCGTAAGAACGGTTACCGCGAAGTCGGCGGAGAACAGTTCCTTCAAGGCCTTCTGAATGGCGGGCACATACCGGGAGGCGATGATGTCCCGTTTGAAGGAGGTGGGGGAGCAAAGCACAAAGCTGTCCCCCTCCAGGGAGAGGGCGGACGCGTCGTCAAACCAGGTGTTGAGGGTGGTGGTGGTCATATCGCTTTTCATCAAATCCAGAACCTTGGTCCAGATATCTTCTGCGGGGCTCATAGGGTTCCTCCTTCCGGGGATATGCCAGAAAATCATACCATTTTATTATAGCAAAAAATGGGTCGGACTTCAAGTTTTTACCCAATTTATTTTTTAATTGTAGGGGCCGGACCCGCCCTCCGGACGGCTGCGGAGAAAAATAATCCGGAAAATCAAGATTTTTGGTTGACAGAATCCCCTGCTATCGTCTATAATGGGTGTCGCTGTTAACACAAACCGCAGCCATTTTGGCTGTTGTTGGCCGGACCGCCGGCTTGAGATCAAACTGAGGAGGTGTTCTCGATGCTTCGTACCTATCAGCCGAAAAAGCGTCAGCGTTCCAAGGAGCACGGTTTCCGCAAGCGCATGGCTACCCGCAACGGCCGCAAAGTGCTGGCCCGCCGCCGGGCGAAGGGCCGCGTCCGTTTGACCCACTAAACACACAATTTCAACAATGCGTAAAAGGGGCGTGGGAAGTTTTCCCCCGCCCCAAATGTGCATACGGGGGGTTTCATGAAGCACACCGTTTCTCTCAAAAGCAGCCGTACCTTTCGCTGGCTCTACCGCCGGGGAAAGAGTGTGGTGACCCCTTATTTTGTGGTCTACGCCCAGAAAAACAAAACCGGCCGGAGCCGTTTGGGGGTGTCCGCCAGCGTAAAGGTGGGCAACGCCGTCAAGCGCAACCGGATCCGCCGCCGCCTGCGGGAGCTTTACCGCATCCACGAGCCGGAGCTGAAGCCGGGGTATGACATAATCCTGGTGGCCCGGACCCGGGGGCTGTTTGCAAAATTTTCCAAGCTGGAGGGCCTCTTTTTGGAGGCGGCCAAAAAATTGGAGCTGACCAGACCATGAAACAGGCAATGCTTTGGGCCATTCGCTTTTATCAAAAGAATATTTCCACCGCCCGTCCTCCCTGCTGCCGTTTTGTGCCCACCTGCTCCCAGTATGCCCTGGAGGCGGTGGAGAAGTACGGTGCGGCAAAAGGCGGGTGGCTGGCCCTGAGACGGCTGCTGCGGTGCCATCCCTTTCACCGCCAGAAATCCATCCAGTATGACCCGGTCCCTTAGTGGGTAACGAAAGAAAACGGAGGCATTTTAATGGGCATAATGTATTATCTCTTATCCCCCTTCACCTGGATTCTGAACCTGTTTTACAGCTTGAGCCAGAACTACGGCGTCTCTCTGCTGCTGTTCGCCGTGGTGGTCAAGCTGGTGCTGTTCCCCTTCTCCATCAAGGGAAAGCGCAGCATGATTCAGATGAATATGCTCTCGGGGCGGATGCAGCAGCTGCAAAAACAATACGGCAAAAATCCCGAGCGCTATAACCAGGAGATGCAGAAGCTGTACGAGAAAGAAAACGTAAACCCCATGAGCGGCTGTATGTGGAGCCTGATTCCCATGTTTATCCTGCTGCCCCTGTACGCCATCATCCGGGAGCCCCTGCACTATATGATGGCCCTGAACACCGAACAGATCGCCCAGGTGGCCCAGGTCCTGGACTGGCAGAACGTGGCCGTGGCCAATGGCTGGGCCACCGCCGCCCAGGTGGCCGACGGCTTTACCAGCGCGGGCTACAACCAGTTATTCCTCTCCTCTCTGATCAACGAGGGAAATCTGGAGGCCGTGCGCCAGGCCCTGGGCAGCGCGGGCAACGTGTTTGCCATCAATTTTGATTTTCTAGGCTTGAATTTAGCCCTTGTCCCCACCTGGAAAATCTGGGAAGATTTTACCATGATGAAGCTGGGACTGCTGATTCTGGTGCTGTGTTCTGTAGTCAGCGGCCTTGTGATGATGCTGATTACAACCAAAACCAACCAGATGAACCAGGATCAGGCCCAGAATGAGCAGGCCAAGCGGACCAACCGGACCATGATGCTGATCCAGCCTGTGATGTCCCTGTGGATTGGCTTCATCATGCCCGCCGGCCTGTGCCTGTACTGGATTGCCAACAACCTGCTGTCCATGGTCCAGGAGGTTATTGCCGGCCGGATGCTGAAAAAGGACTATGAGGCCGCCCGGATTGCCGCTGAGCAGCGGGCCAAGGAGGAGAAGGAAGAGGAGAAGCGCCGGAAGGCCGAGGCCGCAGAGGAGCGGGCCCGCCGTCTGGAGGAGGAGAAAAAGAACCGGGGCAAGAAAAAATCCCTGCCGAAAAAGAAGGAGGAGGATACCCCCGGCGTCAACCGCCAGGACAGCCAGATTGGCCTGCGGGCCTATGCCCGGGGCCGGGCCTATATCCCGGACCGGTTCGGCGGCGTAACTCCCTACCGGGACCCGGACGAGCGCATCCGCCGGGAGCTGGCCGCCCAGAAGCAGAAGAAGGGCAAAAAGGCCGGGCAGGAGGAGAAGCCGGCGGAAAAACCGGTGGAGCAGCCTGTGGAACAAACCCCTGTGCCCCCTGTTTCCAGTGAAATTCCCCAGGATGAGATCAATTTTGACGATTTGACAAAATTCCCCGAATTTCCCCAGGAGAAAAAAGACGAGGAGGGTGAATAATGCGCAAGTTTGTGGAAACCACTGGCCGCTCGGAGGAGGACGCGATTTCCGCCGCCCTGTATCAGCTGGGCCTGGACCGGGATGATGTGTCCGTGGAGGTGCTGGAGCGGGCCAAATCCGGATTTTTGGGTTTTGGAAGCAGTCCCGCTAAGGTCCGGGTGTACTACGGCCCGGAGGAGGAGGATCAGCCTGTATTCAAGCCGGAGGTCAAACAGCCGGAGCCCAAGCCGGAACCCAAGCCTGAGCCTGGGCAAGAGGAAAAAAACACCCTCCAGCCTGGGGATCAGATTATTTTGGCGGCTCCTCCCAGGCGTGAGCCCCCCAAAAAGCAGCCCCGTCCCCAGCCCAAGCCCCGTCCGGAGCCCAAACCGGCCCCGGAACGCAGAGAGGTGCAGACCCAGCCTCCCGCCGGGGACGACCCGGTCCCCCCGAAAATTGAGGCTTTCCTGACAGGATTGATGGAGCATCTGGAGGTGCAGGCCAAGCCGGACATCTCCGTCACCCCGGAGGGGAACTACCGGGTGGTTCTCCAGGGCCAGAATCTGGGAGCCATCATTGGCCGCCGGGGAGAGACCCTGGACGCCATTCAGCAGCTGACCAGTTACAGCGTCAACCGGGGACTTTCCAAGCGGGTGCGGATCCATGTGGACGCGGAGAACTACCGGGCCAAGCGGGAGGAATCCCTCCGGCGGCTGGCGGTGAAGGTGGCGGGAAAGGTGGTCAAGTACCGCAAGAACATCGCCCTGGAGCCTATGAACGCCTATGAGCGCCATGTGATTCACACGGCCCTTCAGGACTACCCCGGCGTGTCTACTTACTCCACCGGAGTAGACCCCAACCGGCATACCGTGGTGGCCTACAGCACGAAATAAACGATCCGGACAGCGGGGGAGAGGGGAGGCCCTCTCCCACCGCTGTTTTTTTGGAGGCTTTTTCATGACCCCTCTGTATACCGCCCTGAAACAATTTGCAGATCAGAATCCCTTACGGATGTGTATGCCCGGCCACAAGGGGAAACTCCCCGGCTGCGGGCTGGACTTCACCGAGCTGGGCCCCACGGGAAACCTCTATGAGGGCGGCCCGCCCTTTGAAGAGGCCCAGGCCCTGTGGGCGGAGCAGTTCGGCTTTTCCGGCTGCCAGTTTCTCACCGGGGGGTCAACCCAGGGCGTTCATACGGCCCTGGCGTTGTGCTGTAAGCCCGGGGACCGGGTGCTGCTGGACCGAGGATGCCACAAAAGCGCCTTCGCCGCTCTGGCCCTGCTGGATGTGGAGCCGGTGTGGCTCTGGGAGCCGGCGGAGTTGGAGGAGTATCCGGATGTGAAAACAATCTGTATTACTTCTCCAACTTATTACGGAGAGATTTTGGATATTCAGAGGATTTCCCGCATTGCCCGCCGCAATGGGGCCAAACTGATTGTGGATGGAGCCCACGGAGCCCACTTGCCCTTCCTGGGGACGGACGGGTTTTCCGGGGCGGATTTGGTGGTGTGCAGCGCCCACAAGACCCTCCCGGCGCTGGGCCAGTCGGCCCTGCTGTTCTACCAGGATTTTGATCCGGAGGAGGTGCGCCGCCGGGCGGCCCTCTACGGCAGCTCCAGCCCCTCCTATCTGATGACCGCTTCCCTGGACTGGGCCCGGGACTGGATGGTCCGGAGGGGGATTGGGGAGTACCGCCGGGTGGCAGAGCGAATTGTGGGCTGGCGGGACCGGTTTCCCAGTTTAAGGACCGGGCGGCTGGACCCTATGCGGCTGACGCTGACCTCCCCGGATGGAAACCGGGCGGCGTTGGAGCTGGAGCGGGAGAATATTTTTGTCGAAATGTCTGACCGGGGACACCTGGTCTTGATTCTCACGGGGCTGGATACAGAGGAGGACTTATACAAATTGGAAAAATCCTTTGAAAAAATACGTTTAGGAGACCCTCCGTCCCTGCCGCCTCTGCCCCGTCCCGCCCGGAGCCTGTCCCAGCGGGAGGCCCTGTTTGCCCCGGCGGAGTTTCTGCCTCTGGAGGCCTGCGAAGGACGGATTGCGGCGGAGGCTTTGGCCCCATATCCTCCTGGCATTCCGGTGGTGGCCCCGGGGGAGAGAATTTCGGAAAAAGAACTGGCCTATTTCCGCAAAATAGGCTATAATAAGGAACGTACCGGGGTGGTGATGGAATGCAGCTAGACCAACTGGCGGGCAACCGCCGGGTAAAGGAAATATTGAACCGCCAGGAGCAGGGCCGGGGCTTGTCCCACGCTTATCTGCTCTCCGGCCCCAAGGGCTCCGGACGGCATACGCTGGCCAGACTGCTGGCGGCGGCCATGCTGTGCACCGGAGGGGGAGAAAAGCCCTGCGGCCTGTGTCCTAGCTGCCGCCGGGTCATGGGGGACATCCATCCGGATGTGTCCGCCCTGCCCGCCGGGGACGAAAAAAAGCCCTTAAGCGTGGACCAGATTCGCCAGCTGCGCCGGGACGCGTATATCCGGCCCAATCAGGGGGCCCGGAAAATTTATATTCTGGACGGGGCGGACCAGATGAATGCCAGCGCCCAGAATGCCATGCTGAAGCTTCTGGAGGAGGGGCCGGCCTATGGGGCCTTCCTGCTGGTGGCGGAGAATGCCGGCGGGGTGCTGGAGACGGTGCGTTCCCGGTGTGAGCAGCTGATCCTCACCCCGGAGGACGGCCCGGAGGGTGGAGAGAAGCCGGAGGAGGCCCTTCGGCTGGCCCGGGCCATGGAGCAGGGGAGCGAGACGGAGCTGATGGAGGCCGCTTTGCGCCTGGAAAAGCTGAACCGGGAGGATTTGTGCCAGACCCTGGAGGAGACCTTTGTAGAGCTGGGCCGGCTGGCCCGGACCTCTCCTCATCGGGGCAGGGCCCTGCGGGGGGCGGCGCTTTTGTCCCAGCTCCGGGGGGCGGCCGCCCTGAACGTAGGGGGCGGCGCTCTGGCGGGCTGGCTTTGCGGCCAGATGTTTTGGAAATGAGGAAACCGAAAATGACGGAAATTATTGGCGTGCGGTTCCGCAGCGGCGGAAAGCAGTATTATTTTGATCCCAGCGGGGCGGAGTTCCAGACGGGACAGGGGGTCATTGTGGATACCTCCCGGGGACTGGAATACGGAATCTGCGTGTTGAAGAACACACAGGTGGAGGACGAAAACGTGGTCCAGCCTCTGCGGCCGGTGGTCCGGCTGGCGGGGCCGGAGGATGAAAAAATTGTGGAGCGCAACCAGGAGCGGGAGAGGCGGGCTTTTCAGATCTGCCAGGAGAAAATTGCGGCCCACGGGCTGGAAATGAAGCTGGTGGACTGCGAGTGCAGCTTTGAGGGGAATAAAATCCTGTTCTTTTTCACAGCGGAGGGCCGGGTGGATTTCCGGGCCCTGGTGAAGGATTTGGCGGGCACCCTCCACGCCCGGATTGAGCTGCGGCAGATTGGGGTGCGGGATGAGGCAAAAATGCTGGGCGGACTGGGGATCTGCGGCCGTCCCTTCTGCTGCGGCAGCTTTTTGGAGGAATTTCAGCCGGTGTCCATCAAAATGGCAAAAACTCAGAATTTGTCCCTGAATCCCACCAAAATCTCCGGCACCTGCGGGCGGCTGATGTGCTGCTTGAAGTATGAGCAGGAGGCCTATGAGGACCTGGTGAAGCATACCCCCAAGGTGGAGTCCTTTGTGGAAACCCCCGACGGGGTGGGAACGGTGTCGTCGGTGAATCTTTTGCGCCAGCAGGTTCAGGTCCGGCTGGACGACGCGCCGGAGACCCCCCAGTGCTACCACAACTGTGAGATCTGCGTGGTGCGCAGTGGGAAGGGCAAGCGCCCGGAGGGCTATGTGCCTCCCAGCCGGGAGGAGCTGGAAAAGCGCCGTAAAATCCCAGAGCCCACAGAGGCGGTGGAGTCCCCCACCAGCACCAACTCTCTGGCCGCCGCGCTGGAGGCGGTGTTCCAGGGCAGCCCCCCGCCCCAGTATGGGGAGCAGGGGGAAAATTCTGAGGGCCGTTCCCAGAACCGCCGCAGGCGGCGCGGATTCCCCCGGCCCAAGCAGCAGAGCCAGGAGAAGCCGGAGAACGGGGCCAAGAACAATTACCGCCCCCAAAACCGGCGGCGCCGCCGCCCGCCCAGAGGAAAAGAGAACCAGGGGGAGTAAGCCTTGCTGCAAGAATTTTTCAACGCCGTGTCCGCTGTAATTGTGCTGCTCCTGTTGATGGGAACGGGATATTTATGCGGCGCGCTGGGTTGGATTGACGGGGGCGCCAAGGGGTTTCTGAGCCAATTTGTGGTGAATATCGCCGTACCCTGTACCTGCATTACCGGCCTTTTGAACAACCTCAGCCAGGAAATGCTGGGGGAGATGGGGTTTATGGTGGCTTCCGCTGTGGCGGGGGTAGTGGTAACAATCCTGCTGAGTGTGGCGCTGGCTTTCCCCCTGAAGCTGCCCCGGGAGCGCTGGGGTGTGTTTGTGTCTATGGCGGGGCTGTCCAACACTCTGTTTATCGGTCTGCCCCTGTCTACCCAGCTGTTCGGGGAACAGGCGGTCCCCTTTGTGATGCTGTACTATCTGGGCAACACGGTGTTTTTACAGACAGTGGCGTTAAGCCTGATCGAGCGCGCAGGGTCCAGAGGGGGAGAGAAACGGAGCATCGGGAGCGTTTTCCTTGGACTGCTCCAAAAGCCCCCTATTTTGGGCACCTTTGCGGGGATTCTGTTTCTGATGACCGGATACCGGCCGCCGGAAATTTTGATGAAGGCGGCGGGCTACGTGGGGAGCGCGGTGACCCCGCTGGCCCTGCTGTACTGCGGGTACATTGTGTATGAGCTGGGGCTGAAAAACCTGCGGTTTTCCCGTGGACTGCCCACCATGCTGGTTATCCGGCTGTTCATAGCCCCGATTATTTGCATGGCGATGTGCAATCTGTTCGGGATGAGCGGTTTGGCCCGGAATGTGTTCATTGTGGAAAGCGCCCTGCCAGTGGTGAGCCAGGTGACCGTTATGGCGGGGAAATTCGGTGCGGATGAGAAATACGCCGCCGCGGGGGCCACCTTGTCCACCCTGGGCTCCTTTGTTACGATTCCGATTCTGATGGTTTTCCTGGCCAGTTAAAAAAACTGCCCTGCTGAATTCAGCAGGGCAGTTTTTTACGCTTCTTCCGGATTGGTCACCGCGATGGACAGCTCGTCCAGCTGCTTCTGATCCACCGTGTCGGGGCACCGGGTCATAGGCTCGCTGGCGTTCTGCACCTTGGGGAAGGCGATCACATCCCGGATGGAGTCCGCGCCGGTCATCAGCATCACCAGCCGGTCCAGACCGTAGGCCAGGCCGCCGTGGGGGGGCGCGCCGAATTTGAAGGCGTTAATCAGGTGCCCAAACCGGGCCTGGGCGTCCTCCTCCGTGAAGCCCAGGGCGCGGAACATGGCCTGCTGGACCTCCGGCACGGAGATGCGGATCGAGCCGCCCCCCAGCTCGGTGCCGTTGAGGACGATGTCGTAGGCCTTGGCCCGGCAGTTCTTCTTGTCGGACTCCAGCTTGTCGAAATCCTCGTCCATGGGGGCGGTGAAGGGGTGGTGCATGGCCACGTAGCGGTTCTCCTCCTCGGAGAACTCGAACATGGGGAACTGGGTCACCCAGAGGAATTTGTAGTCGTCCTTTTTGAGCAGGTTCAGCTGCTTGGCCACTTCACAGCGCAGCGCACCCAGGGCCGCGAATACGACCTCCTCCTTGGGGTCGCCGCAGATCAGTACCAGATCCCCATCCTTGGCGCTGGCCCGCTCCAGAATGGCCTTGTTCTCCTCCTCGGTGAGAAATTTTGCGTAGGAGCTGGTCATTTCACCGTTGTGGAGCCGCGCCCAGGCCAGACCCTTGGCCTTATAGGTTTTGACAAACTCCGCCAGCTTGTCGATCTTCTTCCGGGGGAAGTCGGCGGCATGGCCGTTGACGTTAATCAGCCGCACCGTGCCCCCCGCCGCCACCGGGCCGGAGAACACCTGGAAGCCGCAGTCCTTCACCAGGTCGCTGATGTCTTGCAGCTCAAAGCCGAACCGCAGGTCGGGCTTGTCGGAGCCGAACCGGTCCATGGCCTCCCGCCAGGGCAGGCGCTGGAAGGGCGTCTGTACGTCCACATCCAGCACTTCTTTGAAAACTCTCTGTAGAAATCCCTCCTGAATTGACATTACGTCATCTTCATTCACGAAGGACATCTCCAGGTCAATCTGGGTGAACTCCGGCTGGCGGTCCGCCCGCAAATCCTCGTCCCGGAAGCAGCGGACAATCTGGAAGTACCGGTCGAAGCCGGAGAGCATCAGAAGCTGCTTGTACTGCTGGGGGGACTGGGGCAGGGCGTAGAATTTGCCTGGATGGACCCGGCTGGGCACCAGATAGTCCCGGGCGCCCTCCGGAGTGGATTTGGTGAGCATAGGGGTCTCGATCTCCAGAAAGCCGTTTTCGTCAAAATAGTCCCGGCAGATTTTGGAGACCTTGTGGCGGATAGCGATGGTCCGCTGCAAATCCGGGCGGCGCAGGTCCAGATAGCGGTATTTCAGCCGCAGCATATCGTTGACCTGGCTGTCCTCCTCAATGGCGAAGGGGGGCGTCTCCGCCTTGGCCAGCAGGCGCAGCTCTTTTACATAGAGCTCCACGCCGCCGGTGGGGATTTTGTCCGTCTTGGCTTCCCGCTCCTTCAGCAGTCCTGTGGCGGCCACCACGTACTCGCTGCGCAGGGATTTTGCTTTCTCAAAGACCTCCGGGGCGGTGCCGTCATCAAAGGTCAGCTGCAAAATGCCCGTGCGGTCCCGCAGGTCCACGAAAATCAACGCGCCCTTGTCCCGCTGCCGCTGGACCCAGCCGCATACAGAGATGGTCTCTCCGGCCTGGGCAGGGCGTAAATCGCCGCAGTAGTGGGTGCGGCGGAAGTTTTGTAAATTGTCCATTTTAGTTCAGCTCCAGTCTGTCTTAATACTTATACCGTTTCAGTATTGTATCCATTTCTTCCCTGAATTTACCCGGACTGCTGGGAATATACGCCGTCCAGGCTTCGTTTTCGTCCGCCAGCCACAGCTTCCCACCGGACCAGTAGGCCACGGTGCTGGGGATACAGCCCTCGTGGAGATAGATGAGTGTGCCGCCGTCCTCCATGGAGGAGGGGAGGAGGCTTTTATGGTATCTCCGGCTGCGCAGGAGGTTCATGACCGCATGGTAGCTCTGGCTTCGGGAGGCCGGCGGGTCCGGGTCGTCCCAGGTTGGGCCAGGGTAGACGATGCACAGCTCCCGGTCCGGCTCGGCGGGAAGGGGACTCCAGGTACGGACCCAGATTTCATCAAAGCTGTATTGCTGTGTGAAATGCCCGAACGCAGCCCCCGCCAGGGGCGTGGCCAGGAGGACCGCCGCCAGCAGGAAAATTTTAACCCGCTTTTTCATCGGTCCAGAATGGGCGTCCCCCGGTTCAGTTCCTCCAGTCCGGCTTTGATTTCCAGGGCCGCCTGCTGGTAGGACAGTTTTTTCTGCTCCCCGGAGGTCATATTTTTAATTGCAGCCACGTTCTCTTTGATTTCGTCCTCCCCGAGAATGGCGATGTAGGGGACGCCAATCTTGTCGGCGTAGGCCATTTTCTGCTTGAATTTCTTCTGTTCCCCGTGAATTTGCGTCCGGATGCCTGCGGCCCGCAGCTGCGTCGCCAGGGTGATGGACGGACCCATATCCTCAGTCATGGGGAGGACCAGCACGTCGGCGGGGGCGGTGTTCAGCTGATCGTTCAGATAGCCCTGGTCCTCCAGGACGAAGAACAGGCGGGTCAAGCCGATGGAAATCCCCACGCCGGGGAGCTGCTTGTCCGTATAATACTCCGCCAGATTGTCATACCGGCCTCCGGAGCAGATGGAGCCGATCTCCGGGTGGTCCAGCATGGTGGTTTCATAGACCGTGCCGGTGTAGTAGTCCAGCCCCCGGGCAATGGCCAAGTCCACCGCGAAATGGTCCTCCGGCACCCCGAAGACGGCCAGATACCCCACCACGGTCCTCAGCTCGTCCAGACCCTGGTCGAACAGCTCATGCCGGCCCCGGTACTCCTCCAGGGCGTCCAGCACCTCCTGGTTGCTGCCGTTGATTGCCACAAACCGGAGAATCTCCAGCGCCTGCTCCCTGGGGATGTTCAGCTCTTCCTCCAGGATGCTCTGGACCTTCTCTCCGCCGATTTTGTCCAGCTTGTCCACCGTGCGCATGATGTCGGTGGAATTTTCCGAGAGTCCCAGCATAGCGTAAAAGCCATTGAGCACCTTTCGGTTGTTGACGCAGATCATAAAGCGCCTCAGGCCCAGAGCGCTGAAAGTCCGGTAGATAATGGACGGGATCTCCGCCTCGTTGGAGATATCCAGCTTGCCGTCTCCAATGATGTCGATATCCGCCTGATAGAACTCCCGGAACCGGCCCCTCTGGGCCCGCTCCCCCCGGTAGACCTTGCCAATCTGGAAGCGCCGGAAGGGGAAGGCCAGCTTGCCGTAGTGCAGGGCCACATACTTGGCCAGGGGGACGGTCAGATCAAAGCGCAGGGACAGGTCGCTGTCCCCCTTGGTAAAGCGGTAAATCTGCTTCTCGGTCTCGCCGCCCCCCTTGGCCAGCAAAACCTCGCTGGATTCAATCAGGGGGGTGTCCAGGGGGGTGAAGCCGTAGAGGGAGAAGGACTCCCGGATGATGGCGGCCATGCGCTCAAACTGGGCCTGCCGGGGGGGGAGCAGCTCCATAAAGCCGGAGAGCGTACGGGGCTGTACTTTACTCATACCAACAAAATCCTTTCTGTTTTTCGGAAAAAAGTGCTCCCATCCCGGTGGGACGAGAGCGCGGACGTTACAGTGCGAAGGGCACCCGATTGGGGTTCATGCCCTCCCGCCAGTCCAGATCTCCCCGGGCCAGCCCGTGGATTAACAGTTCGGCGGTGGCCACGTTGGTGGCAACCGGGACGGAGTGCTGATCGCACAGGCGGGTGATATACATGACGTTCTCGTCCATCAGGCTGTCCTGGGGCGCGTTGAAGAAAAGCACCATATCAATCTCATTATAAATGATGCGCTGGCCGATCTGCTCCACGCCGCCGTGTTCGTGGGAGAGGAACAGGTTTACCGGCAGGCCGGTAGCCTCCGCCACCATGCGGCCGGTGGCGTTGGTGGCGCAGATGGTGTGTTTGGATAGTACGCCGCAATAAGCGGTGCAGAACTGTACCATTAGTTCCTGTTTTTTGTTGTGACACATGATTGCAATGTTCATGGGGGCGGTACCTCCTTTTTAAGAATTTCAGCGGATGCGCATGATGGGAACCTGCCGGCCCTCCAGCCGGAGGGCGATATTCCGGCAGGCGTCCGCCGCGCCGGGGCGGGTGCGGGGGAGCAGGGGACGGCCCTGATTGGCGGATAAAATTACGTGGGGATCCTCCGGCACCACTCCGATGAGGGGCAGACCGGCGGCGTCCATAGCGTCGTCAATGGTGGCCCGAAGCTGCCGCAGCAGCTTGGGCTGAATTCGGTTCATCACCAGATGAATCTGGTGCAGGAAGGCCAGCTCCTCCACTGTCCGCTGGGCGTCCCGCAGGGAGGACGCGTCGCTGGTGGACACCACGATGGCCCGGTCCGCACTGGAGCAGGCCAGGCGGAAACCGCTGCCCAGACCGGCGGGGGAGTCGATGAGCACATAGTCATAGGCGCCCCGGGCCTTATAGAGCATAGACTGAACCGCCTCCTGGCGGATGGCGCCGGGCAGCTGCATGGGGGCGGTGAGCAGCCAGAGTCCGGGCAGGTCCGGGTGGCTCACCACAGCCCGTTCCAGCGGCACCCGCCCCAGAGCCACGTCGGTGAAGTCCAGCAGGGCCCGGTCGTGGAGCCCCAGAGTGATGTCCAGATTCCGCAGGCCGATGTCCATGTCGATACAAAGGACCTTCCGGCCTACCCGGGAGAGGGCCGCGGCAACCCCTCCGGTGACGGTAGTTTTTCCGGTGCCTCCTTTTCCGGAGGTAATGACGATCACAACGCCCATAGCGCATCTGGCCTCCTATATCTTCCAATAGTAATATATCATATTTTGGAGGTTCGTCAATGGTTTTTTGTGAAAAAAAGCTAAATTCTGGAATGACTTTTTTCAAAGGGCCTCTTTTTGTATCCTGGCCCACCGCCGGGGGAGCCCCTTGGGGGTGGGAGTCATTTTTTGGACACAGATAATCCGGTGCTTTACCTCTGTTCCGGGGATGGAGTAGTCCACAATTTGGCGGATTTCTCCCCCCAATCGCTTCAGAGCGGAGGCGGCCTTGTCCAGCTCCTCCTCACTGTCCGGTCCCTTCATGGCCAGGAAGTAACCTCCCGGCTTGACGAAGGGCAGACACAGCTCGCACAGAATGCGAAGCTCCGCCACCGCCCGGGCGGCGGCAAAATCGAAGCTGTCCCGATCCCCGGGGACCAGGGCCTGCTCTTCCGCCCGGGCGTGGATGGTCCGGACCTGCTCCAGATTCAGGGCGGCGCTGACCTCTCCCAGCCAGTCCAGCCGTTTCTTCAGACTGTCCAGCAGCGTCACCTGGAGGGAGGGAACGAGAAGCTTCAGGGCCAGCCCCGGGAAGCCGGCTCCGGTACCCACGTCAATGAGGGTTTTATTGGCAAAATCTCCGCAGCGCAGCAGGGCGGCGCTGTCCAGCATATGCAGCCTGGCCACCCCTTCGGGGTCCCGGATGGCGGTGAGGTTCATGACCTGATTCTTTTCCAGGAGAAGCCGGCCGTATTCCGCCAGCTTTGCCGGGGCCTCGGGGGGGTAGGGGAGGGCCATCTCCTTCAGTCCGGCGGTGATGATCTGTTCCATATCAGCCTCCGAAATTACTCAGCAGCCCTACGATTCCAATGGGCAGGGTAATGAGCGCCAGCAGCCAGCACAGGACCGCTGCACTGATGGCGGCCGCTTTTCCGGGTTTTCCGGTGCTCCGCCAGCTCACCAGGGCCAGCGCCCCCAGACCGATGAGTCCAGGGACGGCCAACAGGGGTCCCAGATTGCCCAGGGCCTTGGCAGTGTAGTAAAAGTAGGTGGTCAGCGCCACCAGAATCACCATATAGGCGATTCCAATCCAGGCCAAGGTTCGCTTTACCGGGGAGGCGGGGGTGTAATCCGGTTTTTTTTCCTCAGCCATGGGCTTGCTCCTTCAGAAAATCCCGGATCTCAGCCAGCAGAATTTCCTCGGCGGAGGGCTCCGGCGGGGCAGGAGGGGCCTCGGGCTTCTTATGATAAAATTTGTTGATGCTTTTCACCAGACAAAACACCACAAAGGCCATCACCAGGAAGTTCAGAACCGCCTGAATGAAGTTTCCGTAGGCAATGATTGCTCCGTTCACAGTGAGGGACAGGGCGGCAAAGCTGATGCTGCCGGTGAAGATGCCCAGCAGGGGCATAATGACGTCGTTAATGAGGGAGGTGGTAATGGCGTTGAAGGCTCCGCCGATCATCACGCCCACCGCCAGGTCCATCACGTTGCCCCGGGCAATAAACTTCTTGAATTCCTCAAAAAATGCTTTCATCGTTTTTCCTCTGACTTTTTCCGGCTGGAGCTGCCCCAAGGGCCGTCCTCCGTGTGAATATGGGTCTCCCGGATGCCCATTTGCAGGTTGAACAGAGTCCGGTTCAGGGAGTCCGCCTCCTTTTCGGTGAGCTGGGCAAAGAGAATGCCGTACCAGTATTTGCCGGGCCGGTGCTCCGAGCAGCGGACAATCTGTCCCAGGAAGTTGAGGGGACTGTACTCCTCCAGCTTAATGCGAACCCGCAGGACTTCGTCCTCCATGTGGACATACTCGGATTCCACGCAGCACCCGCCGGTGCTGATGTTGACCAGTTGGCAGTCCTCCGGGCGGCGGTAGTGCTCGTCATCCTGGCGGTAGAGGGATACGGGAGTGGACAGAGGCAGACGGAAGGAGCTGCGGACATTGGAATGGTCCTCCATTTTCATGTCCTTTACCTTGAAGGTTGTCCGGGTGGACTGCTCCACAACAGCGCTCATGGACACGGGAATCAGCCGCCGGTCGTAGCCATTCAGGGTCACATCCGCGTTGAAGGGGATCACTTTGAAGGACAACTCCCCGGGCAGGCGCTCTACCGTCAGGGTGTCGTCGGTAAACTCCACAATCTGGCCGGTGAGCAGGTATTCCCCCTCCCGGTTCATCACATCAATGTGCATTCCCTTTGCCAGCTGGCCTTTGGAGCCAGCCACCGGCTGACGCTTGACCGGTTCCTCCAGGTCATATTCCTGGAGGCGCTCCGGCTCTTTTTCCTTTTGAAAAAGGGATGAAAAGATACCCATGTGGCATTCTCCTTTCCTTCAAAAAACTCTTAATTGGCGGGAATCATCCGCTCCAGCCCGCCCATATAGGGCCGGAGAACAGCGGGAATGGCGACGCTGCCGTCGGCCTGGAGGTTGTTTTCCAAAAAGGCAATGAGCATCCGGGGAGGGGCGACAACGGTGTTGTTCAGGGTGTGGGGCAGATACGTCTGGCCGTCCTCCCCCTTTACCCGGATTTTCAGCCGCCGGGACTGGGCGTCCCCCAGGTTGGAGCAGGAGCAGACCTCAAAATACTTTTTCTGCCGGGGGGACCAGGCCTCAATATCACAGGACTTCACTTTCAAATCCGCCAGATCGCCGGAGCAGCACTCCAGCTGCCGCACGGGGATATCCAGAGAGCGGAAGAGCTCCACTGAGTACCGCCACATCTTTTCATACCAGTCCATGGAGTCCTGGGGCTTGCAGACCACAATCATTTCCTGCTTTTCAAACTGATGGATGCGGTACACTCCGCGCTCCTCCAGGCCGTGGGCTCCCTTCTCCTTCCGGAAGCAGGGGGAGTAGGAGGTAAGAGTCTGGGGCAGCGCGGATTCCGGCAGCATCTGGTCGATGAACTTGCCGATCATGGAGTGCTCGCTGGTGCCGATGAGGTAGAGATCCTCTCCCTCAATTTTGTACATCATTGCGTCCATATCCGTCTGGCTCATTACGCCCTCTACCACGTTGCCGTGGATCATGAAGGGGGGGATGCAGAAGGTAAAGCCCTTGCCGATCATGAAGTCCCGGGCGTAGGCCAGCACCGCCTCGTGGAGCCGGGCCACGTCCCCCATGAGGTAGTAGAACCCGTTGCCGGACACCCGGCCTGCAGCGTCCATGTCTACGCCGTGGAAGCGCTCCATAATCTGGGTGTGGTAGGGGATGTCAAAGTCCGGAACCGCGGGCTCTCCGAAGCGCTCCACCTCAACGTTGGCGGAGTCGTCGGGACCGATGGGGACGGAGGGATCAATGATGTTGGGGATCACCAGCATGATTTTCCGAATCTCCTGGGCCAGCTGGGTTTCCCGCTGCTCCAGCTGGGCCAGCCGGTCGGCGTTGGCCTTCACCTGCTCCTTGGCCGCTTCGGCCTCCTGGAGCTTGGAGGGGTCCTTTTTGGCCTGCCCCATAAGCATACCCACCTGCTTGGATAAGGCGTTCCGGGCGGTGCGCAGCTGCTGGGCCTCCGCGATTACCCCGCGGTTTTCCCTGTCCAGCTCCAGAACCTGGTCCACCAGGGGGAGTTTCCCGTCCTGGAATTTTTTCTTTATGTTTTCCCGGACCAGGTCGGGGTTGTCGCGGATGAATTTGATGTCTAACATAGTCTTGTCTCCTTCTTATTTTATGTTTCACGTGAAACATTAGTTAGTATAACGCGGCATAAATTTCCTGATAGCGGTCAGCGGGGGAGAAGCGGTCGTTGTCCGTGGTGCTCTCCTTGGGGAGGTACTCCGCCAGCTCCTGCTCTTGCAGGCCGGTAATCAGCTGGCGGCACAGACTGTACCGGCCCCGGACGTAGGCCTCGTCAATCTGCCAGAACAGGTCCAGGGCCCGAATGGTTTTGTCCAGCTCCACTCTCAGGCCGGCGGCTTCCTCAGCGGCCTTATGAAGCTCTGCCTTCTGATTTTCCAGCTGATCCTTCAGAGACTGGATCTGAGTTTTTAGCTGATCGTTTTCCTCATAGAGCGCCTGAACCGACTGCATGGCGGATACGGATTCCCGGAGGCCGGACATGGATTCGGTGAGACCGCCGATCATTTCGTTGCTCTGGCGGCGCTCCATAAACAGGGACACCAGAAGGAGAAGAAAGGCGGCGATAAAAAGAATCACGATATAGGTCAGAACCGACTGCTGGCGCTTGCGCTGGGCGCTGCTCCGGCGGGGCCGGGGCTGGCCGGGGGCCGGAACGTCCGGGGTACGGGAGGCGTTGGGCTCACTCATACAGCTCCCCCTCCCGTCCGCGGGCCTGGAGCCAGGTCAGCAGGGACTCCAGGTCCTGGCTGTTGTAATACTCCAGCTGAATGCGTCCCTTTTCTCCTTTGGCGCTGATGGTGACCTTACGGCCCAGACGGCCGGAGAGGGATTTTTCCACCTCCCCCAGATAGAGGGCGATGGGGTCGTCCTCCCTCCGCTGGGGGGCCTTGGGTTCCTTCTGCAAGGTTTTGACCAGCGCCTCGGTCTGGCGCACGGAGAGCCTTTCCTCGATTACCCGCTTGGCCGCCGCCCGCTGGAGTGCGGGGGAGGGGGCGGCCAGGATGGCCCGGGCGTGTCCGGCGGAGAGTTTGTCCTCCGCAACCAGCTCCAGCAGGTCCTCCGGCAAGGCCAGCAGCCGCAGGGTGTTGGTAATTGCCGGCCGGGATTTGCCCATCCGCTGGGCCACCTGGTCCTGGGTCAGCCCATATTCCTCCATAAGCACCTGGTAGCCCTGGGCCTCTTCCACCGGGTTCAGATCCTCCCGCTGGAGGTTTTCAATAAGGCCGATTTCCATCACCTTTTTGTCGTCCGCCTCAATAATAACCACGGGCACCTCGCTCAGACCCGCGTCCTTGGCGGCCCGCCAGCGCCGTTCCCCGGCGATAATCTGATAGTACCCCGTGGACAGCCGCCGGACGGTGAGGGGCTGGATCAGGCCGTGGATGCGGATGGAGTCGGCCAGCTCCGCCAGGGACTCCGGGTCAAAGCGCTTCCGGGGCTGGTTCAGCCCCGGCTCGACCTGGGAGATGGGCAGGGATACCGCCCCGTCCCCCTGATCCTGGAGCTCCGGATCGCCCAGCAGGGCGTTGAGCCCCCGGCCCAGACCAGTATCTTTGGTTCGTTTTGCCATTGCCATAACAAATCCTTTCCAGGCTTTTTACGCCTTGCTGTGCAGGTCCACAATTTCTTGGGCCAGGGCGGTATAAGCCTCCGCGCCCCGGGAATAGGGGTCATAGGCCTGGATGGGCTTCCCGTGGCTGGGGGCTTCGGACAGGCGGACATTCCGGGGGATCACCGTGGCGTACACCTGGCCGGGAAAATGCCGCTTGACCTCCTCCGCCACCTGGAGGGAGAGGTTGGTGCGGCTGTCAAACATGGTCAGCAGAACGCCCTCCATTGCCAGCTGGGGGTTGAGCCCCCGCTTCACCAGACGGACGGTGGACAGCAGGTCGCTGAGCCCCTCCAGGGCGTAGTATTCGCACTGGACCGGCACCAGCAGCGCGTCCGCCGCGCACAGGGCGTTAACGGTGAGGAGCTCCAGGGAGGGGGGGCAGTCGATCAAAATGTAGTCGTACTGGTCCTGGAAGCGGGCCAGCGCCTTTTTCAGCAGGTGCTGTGGGTCCTCCAGGCCGATCAGCTCCACGCCGGCTCCGGCCAGAGACTTGTTGGAGGGGAGCACATCTCCGAATTTGGTGGAAATCACCGCCTTTTCCGGCTCGGCTCCCGCAATCAGAACGTCGTAAACAGTGGGCGACGCGGTGGACTTGTCCACGCCCATGCCGCTGGTGGCGTTGGCCTGGGGGTCAAAGTCACACAGCAGCACCCGCTTCCCCAGTCCCGCCAGAGCGGCAGTCAGGTTTACGGTGGTGGTGGTTTTGCCTACTCCGCCCTTCTGGTTTACGACGGCAATGCTGCGGCTCATTCGCAGTTCCTCCTAATAATGAAAGTGTATAGACTCCATTATAACAACCGCACGTCCGCTTTTCAACCGCTTTTGGGAAAAAATATCCGCGGCCCCGAAGATTCGGGACCGCGGAACAGGGAGGAGAGGAAAATGTTTCACGTGAAACATAGGGGCAGCATTATGGGGCCGGCTGGCGGGCTTTCCCCTGGCGGGGAATTCGGATGGTCAGGAGGATTTCCTCTTCAGAGTCCTCCCGCTGGCACTGGGCGTCCACCCCGGCGGACCGCATCAGATCCACGCTCCGGGACAGGGTGTTCAAAAACAGCCGCACATCCTTCAGGATTACCGTCCGCCTCGGCTTTGCCGGGGGAGGGGGGGACAGCAGCCGCTCCGTCAGCTGCTCTGTCTGGGCCACCGTCAGATGGTGAGCCAGAATCTCCTCCATCGCCCGGTGGAGAAGCTCCCGGCTTTCCAGCCGCAGAAGGGCCCGGGCGTGGCGCTCGGTGCAGCCTCCATCCCGAAGGGCGCTCAGGACCTCCGGGGGCAGCTTCAGCAGCCGCAGCTTATTGGCTACGGCGGACTGGCTCTTGCCGATGCGCCGGGCCAGCTCCTCCTGGGAGAAATGGTAGGTGTCCAGAATGGACTGGAGGGCCTGGGCCTCCTCCCAGAAGTCCAGATCCCGCCGCTGGAGGTTTTCCACCAGGGCCAGCAGGGAGGAGGCGGAGGCGTCCGCCTGGACGGACAGGCAGGGCACTTGCTCCAGGCCCAGCAGCTGGGCGGCCCGGAGCCGCCGTTCTCCGGCCACCAGCTCCCAGCCCTGGGGCTGGCGCCGGACGGTCAGGGGCTGCAAAATCCCCAAAGCCTGAATCGAATCCGCCAGGGCCCGCAGGTCCTCCGGGGCGAATACCTGCCGGGGCTGGTTGGGGTTAGGGGCGATGGCGCCCACGGGGAGATACAAAATTCGGTTCTGGTCAAAAATACCTTTTTTCGGCAGCAGACGCATAGCGGAATCCCTCCCAACGGCTTGTCCGATGCTTTCCTCCATAGTTTACCAGAAATTCCCAAAAAAGCAGTCGAAGCCGGACGAGGGAGAAAAAATTTTTCTGAAAAACCGGAACTTGTCAAAAACCCCTTGTATCTCCCTGCAAGTTCCGATATAATGATCTTGCAAAACATATGGTTCAGATTGAGAAAGGGAGGAACTTATGACTGCGAAAAAAAGAATGCCCCTGGCCCTGTGGATCTTTGTGGGGCTGCTGGTGGGAATCGCCGCCGGCCTGTTTCTGATGGCGCTGCCCAACGGAGGGGCCATTGCCAACGGCTATATCAAGCCCTGGGGCACGATTTTCCTGAATTTGCTGAAATTCATCGTGGTGCCCATCGTTCTGTTTTCCATCGCCTCCGGCGTGATCTCCATGCAGGATGTGGGGAAGGTGGGTTCCATCGGCGTCAAGACCATTGTATATTATATGTGTACCACAGCCTTCGCGGTGGTGCTGGCCCTGATCCTGGGCAGCATCGCCAAGGGCGCCCGCCTGTTCACCGCCCTGGAGACCTCCGGCCTGGAGTACACCCCGCCGGAGGGCCAGAGCCTGATGGATACCATTGTGAATATCTTCCCCTCCAACGCCCTGGCCCCCCTGGTGAACGCGACGATGCTCCAGGTGATTGTCATCTCTCTGCTGCTGGGCTTCGGCATTCTGCTGGCGGAGGAGAAGGGGCTTGTGGCCGCCCAGGTGGTGGACAGTCTCAATGAGGTCTTTATGAAGATCATGGACCTGATTATCAAGCTGTCCCCCATCGGCGTAGCCTGTCTGATCTGCCCGGTGGTAGTGGCCAACGGGGCAGAGATTCTGGGCCACCTGGCCATGGTGCTGCTGATGGCCTACGTGGGCTACATTGTCCACGCCCTGGTGGTTTACTCCGCCACGGTGGGGGGGCTGGCTGGGATCAGCCCGGCCAAATTCTTCGCGGGGATGGCCCCGGCTATGATGATGGCCTTTTCGTCGGCCTCCTCCGTGGGGGCCCTGCCCCTGAACCTGGAGTGCGCGGAGCGCCTGGGCGCCCGGCGGGAGGTGGCCTCCTTCGTGCTGCCTCTGGGGGCCACCATCAACATGGATGGAACCGCCATTTACCAGGGCATCTGTGCGGTGTTTATCGCCACCGCCTACGGGGTGAACCTGGGGGTGGGGGAGATGGCCACCATCGTGCTCACCGCCACCCTGGCCTCCATCGGAACGGCGGGGGTGCCCGGAGCGGGGATGGTCATGCTGGCCATGGTGCTGGAGAGCGTCGGCCTCCCGGTGGAGGGCATCGCCCTGGTGGCCGGCGTGGACCGGATCTTCGACATGGGCCGGACCACGGTGAACATCACCGGCGACGCGGCCTGCGCCATTATCGTCTCCAAAATGGAGGACCGGAAGGCGGCCCGGACAAGGCTGTCCTGAGAAAACCGTATTCCATACAGAGCTCTCCCCCTCCGGGGGAGAGCTTTTATAATCCGCTGCCGGGGGAAATCGGTTGCATTTTTCTGTCTCTGCGGCTATAATAACCCCATAGGGCCTCAAACGGCCCCAAAAAGGAGGTTTCCCCATGGAGGAACAAGTGCAGGAACAGACCCCGGAGGAAAAAGCGCCCCGCAAGCCGGGCGAGGATCTGTTTTATTGGCTGGGGGCCCTGGTGGGGGCCATTGTGGTGCTCACCCTGGTGTTCAGCTTTCTGGGCCGCCTCACCCGGGTGGACGGCCATTCCATGGACCCCACCCTGGCCCACAACGAGATGATGCTGGTGTGGTCCCTGGGCTATCAGCCCCGGCGGGGGGATATTGTGGTCCTCAACAAAACAAGCACCGATTTTCTGGGCAAACGGGCGATCGTCAAACGGGTGATCGCCCTGGGGGGAGACACGGTGGACATCGACTATGAGAACAGCGTGGTCTATTTAAACGGACAGCCCCTGGACGAGCCCTATCTGGGAGAGCCCATGTCCTGGCCCGGCAGCCCCTATATGCAGCGGACCCACTTTGAAATCCCGGAGGGCTCCGTCTTTGTGATGGGGGATAACCGCAACAACTCCACCGACAGCCGCGACGAGCAGCTGGGGGCGGTGGAGGAGGAGTTCATTCTGGGCCGGGTGTTCGCCATCCTCTGGCCCCTGGATCAGCTGGGGCTGATTTGAGGGGAGGGCGCACCATGGACCTTATTACCCTGCCCAACGGGGCCCGTCTGCTGCTAAACCCCGTGCCCGATACCCGTATCGCCTCCCTGGGCTTTTTCTGGGGGGCTGGCTCCCGCCACGAAAAGGCCGCGGAAAACGGCGCCGCCCACTTTCTGGAGCACATGAGCTTCAAGGGCACCCGGCGCCGGGACGCCGCCTGTCTGGCCCGGGAGGCCGACGCCATCGGGGGCCAGCTCAACGCCTACACCAGTAAGGATCACACCTGCTACTATATCCGCTGTCTGGACCAGCACCTGGGCCGGGCCGCTGATCTGCTGTGCGACATGATGCTCTGCTCCCGGTTCGCCCAGGAGGACGTAGAGGTGGAGCGGGGGGTCATTTTAGAAGAGATTGATATGTATGAGGACACCCCGGAGGAGCTGTGCGCCGAACGTCTGGACCGGGCGGTCTACCCCGGCAGCTCCCTGGGCCGTCCGGTACTGGGCCGGCAGTCCACCCTGGAGGGTATGACCGGGACGTGGCTGAAGGACTGGCAGCGGGAGCACTACCGCCCCGGGGCCCTGGTGGTCTCCCTGTCCGGGAGCTTTGGGCAGGGAGAGGTCGGCTTTTTGACCCAAGCCCTCTCCGCCCTGGAGCCCGGGCCCGCCCCCAAGGCCAAGCCCGCCGTATACGCCCCCGCCGCCGTCACCCGGAAAAAGGCCATCGAGCAGAATCATATCATCTGGGCCTTTCCGGGATTGTCTTACCTGGACGAGCGCCGGTACGCCCTGATTCTCCTCAACTCCATTCTGGGGGGCGGGGCCTCCTCCCGGCTGTTTCAGGAGGTCCGGGAGAAGCGGGGACTGTGCTACAACGTTTACTCCACCCTGTCCGACCACGCGGACACGGGGATTTGGGAGATTTACACCGCCGTAAACCGGGACCAGGAGGGGCAAGCCCTGGCGGCCATCCGGGACACGGCGGCCCGGCTGGCCCAGGAGGGCCCCACCCAGGAGGAGGCCGACCGGGCCCGGGAGCAGGCCTGCGCCGGCGCGGCCATGAGCCTGGAGACCGTCCAGGCCCGGATGAACCACCAGGGCAGCTCTCTGCTGCTCCAGGGGCGGGTCCGGAGCCTGTCTGAAATTTTAACCGCCTACCGGCAGGTCACCCGGGAACAGCTGCGGGACCTGGCCGGAGCGATGCTGCAATTTGACAGAGCGTCCCTGTCCGCCGTGGGCCGGGTGTCGCCCCCGGAATTCTATGTGCAACAGCTGGGTTTGAAGGATATATCTGGCAAAAACCGGGCACACTGAGGGGGAAAGGAGGGGACGCAATGGTAAAAGGCGTCACGCGGCAGGTCATTTTGGTGAAATCCCCCGACCCCAGGCTCTTTGAGCAGGCCATTTTTCTGGTCAGGGAGGAGGCGCTCAACCGCCCCGGCGTCAGCCAGGAGCAGGTGATCGCCCAGGCCCGGGCCGCCGCCAACGACTATCTCAAACGTAGCCGGATCTGGAACGAACGGGAGCGGGGGCTCACCGGCTGGCTCTGGGCCGTCCTGGGGGCGTCCTGCGCCTCCCTGGTGTGGCTGCTGGGATTTATTTTGCTGTGAGGAGAGGATTTTATGTTAAAAACGCAGGTTCTCCAAAAGGTGGACCAAGTCAGCCTCCCCCGGACCATCCACCTGGTCCCCCTGAACAACATCGCGGGCTTTGACGTCCGTCCGGGCTTCTACGAGATCAACGGGGCCACCGCCATCCCCGGCGGGGTGAACTTCACCGTCCACTCCAAGGGGGCCACCTCCGTGGAGCTGCTGCTGTTCCACCGCACGGAGAGCGAGCCCTTCGCGGTGCTCCCCTTCCCGGCCCACTACCGGATCGGCAACGTGTACTCCATGATCGTGTTCAAGCTGAACATTGAGGAATTTGAGTACGCCTATCGGGTGGACGGCCCCTATGACCCGGAGAAGGGGCTGCTGTTCGACCGCAGCAAGTATCTGCTGGACCCCTACGCCAAGGCGGTCACCGGCCAGAGCCAGTGGGGCAAGACCGCCCCCAACGGCCAGCACTACAAGGCCCGGGTGGTGAAGGACGACTTCGACTGGGAGGATATGCATCCGCCCCTGATTCCTATGGAGGATCTGATCATCTACGAGCTCCACGTCCGGGGCTTCACCCGCCACGACTCCTCCGGCGTGGCCCATCCGGGGACCTTCGCGGGACTGATGGAAAAGCTGGACTATCTGGAGGATTTGGGGGTCAACGCCATCGAGCTGATGCCCATCTTCGAGTTCGACGAGATGCAGGACTACCGCCAGCACGAGGGGGAGACCCTCTACAACTACTGGGGGTACAGCACCGTCAGCTTTTTCGCCCCCAATACCAGCTACACCGCCAGCACCGAGTACAACCGGGAGGGCAACGAGCTCAAGCAGCTCATTCAGGAGGCCAACCGGCGGGGGATTGAGGTCTACTTAGACGTGGTGTTCAACCACACCGCCGAGGGGGACCGGCGGGGGCCCTTCTTCTCCTTCAAGGGCTTTGACAATAACATCTATTACCTGCTCACCCCGGAGGGGGATTACTACAACTTCAGCGGCTGCGGCAACACCCTCAACTGCAACCACCCCATCGTCCACCAGATGATTCTGGACTGCCTGCGGTACTGGGTGACCAACTACCGGGTGGATGGCTTCCGGTTTGACCTGGCCTCCATCCTGGGCCGGAACGAGGACGGCAGCCCCATGGAAAAGCCCCCTTTGCTGCAATCCCTGGCCTTCGATCCCATTTTGGGGGATGTGAAGCTGATCGCCGAGGCCTGGGACGCCGGGGGGCTGTATCAGGTGGGGACCTTCCCGGCCTGGAACCGCTGGGCGGAGTGGAACGGCCGCTATCGGGACGATATGCGCCGGTATCTGAAGGGGGACTGGGGGCTGGCCCAGGCCGCCGCCATGCGGCTGATCGGCTCTCAGGATATGTACGCCTCCAAGGGTCGGAAAAACGCCTCCGTCAACTTCATCACCTGCCACGACGGGTTTACTCTGTGGGATCTGTACTCCTACAACGAAAAGCACAACCTGAAAAACGGCTGGAACAACACCGACGGGGCCAACGACAACAACAGCTGGAACTGCGGCGTGGAGGGGGAGACGGCGGACCCCCAGATCAACGCCCTGCGCCGCCGGATGGGCCGCAACGCCTTTGCCCTGCTCATGTGCAGCCGGGGCATCCCCATGTTCCTGGCGGGGGACGAGTTCGCCAACACCCAGTTCGGCAACAACAACGCCTACTGTCAGGACAATCTCACCTCCTGGCTGGACTGGCGGCAGCTGGAGGCCAATCAGGACATCTTCCAGTTCTTCCGGTACATGATTCACTTCCGCAAGGCCCACCGCATTCTCCGCAGCAACCTGAGCAGCGGAGCCTGCGGCTTCCCGGACGTGAGCTTTTACGGGGTCACCCCCCACCCCCGGGAGGCTTTTAACAGCGACGAACACTATATCGGCGTACTGTTCGCCGGGTGGGAGCGGCTCACCGGGCCCCAGATCGTCTATGTGGCCTCCAACGCCTACTGGGAGCCCTTGCAGGTCCAGCTGCCGCAGCTGCCCTCCTCCATGGGCTGGGAGCTGGCGGCGGACACCTGGGAGGAGAAGCAGTTGCCTTTGCGCCCCCTGGCGGGCAGTCAATTTGAAATCCGCCCCCGCAGCGTAATGATTTTTGTGGGGCGGTAGCAGAGAGGAGTGGAACATATGGCACTGCCGCAAAAAGATGAATATTACACCCTGGAGGACGCCCTGAACTGGGAGGAGCATGAGCGGATCGAAATTTTGGACGGATATCCCGTTATGCAGGCCAGCCCCTCCACCAACCACCAGCGCGTGGTGCTTGCGCTGGCCCGCCAGCTGGCGGACTATTTGGACGATAAGCGCTGCGAAGTATTTGTCGCCCCCTTTACCGTGTGCCCCTTCGCCACCCGGGAGGACGATCCCCGCAGCATCGACACCCTGGTGGAGCCGGATATTACCGTGGTCTGCGACCCGGAGAAGCTGGACAAGGTGGGGTGCAAGGGGGCGCCGGACCTGATTATCGAAATTTTATCCCCCTCCAGCCTGCGCCACGACCGGCTGACCAAGCATAACCTCTACCAGCGGGCGGGGGTGCGGGAATACTGGATTGTGGACCCGGAGAGCAGGACGGTACAGACCTTTGTGCTGGAAAACGGCTATTACGCCGCCCAGGACTTCGGCGATGAAGGGGACACCATCCAAGTAAATGTTCTGGAGGACTGCGCCATTGATTTATCACTGGTGTTTCCGGAATAAGGCAGAAATGAGACGGCTTAGACGGCCGTCTCATTTTTTCCTTTTTCGTAGAGGGAGACCCAATAATTAACCATAGCGTCCAGCAGCAGGTCCGGCACGGTGCAGGACTGCTGGACGGCCTGTTGGTTGATAACCCGGAGGAGGCCGGTCTGGGTAGCGTCTGGGATTTTGTGGTAGGCACGGAGCAGGACGCCGCCAATGAGCTCGGAGTTGATTTCAAAGCTTGTGCGGCCCTCCCGCCGGAGGACGATATGTGTTGGATATATATTTTTTTCCATGGAATACCCTCCTAATAATTACCATATTAGAAGGGTACACTCTAATATGGAAAATGTCAAGTAGGGAAAGGAAGTGATAAGATAGCCTCATAATAGGGGAGAAATCAAATGGATAATTTAAAAAGCATAATTTCCTATCAAACAGCGGAATATGGACAAATCCGTATAAAATTAGCGGATGTTTTGAATTCTCGCGGAATTACACGAAATTATCTGCGAACCTTGACCGGTGCAAAATATGATGTCATTACCCGCTATTTTAAGGGGGAACAGATTGAGCGGGTTGATTTGGATTTTTTGGCGCGGGTGTGCTATGTCCTGGACTGCAAAATCGAGGATCTCCTGGAATATACCGCCCCGGAGAATTCGGAAAACCAATCTTGAAAATTTTCTCCCAAAAGGGCTTGTATTTCTCCCAAAACCGTGCTAAAATGTATGCTACTTGATTTGCCCTTTGGGCGCGGAAAGGAAGATTTTCCCATGGCTAAACTGATTGTCACCATAATCCAGGTGCTTCTCTGTCTGGCTCTCATCGCAGTGGTTATGCTCCAGTCCGGCAAGAGCGCCGGCCTGTCCGGCGCCATCGCCGGCGGCGCGGATACGTTCCTGTCCAAGAACAAGGCCAAGAGCGTGGACGCCAAGCTGGCGAAAATGACCAAATGGGTGGCGATGGCGTTCCTGCTGCTCACCCTGGCCCTGAGCCTGATCCCCGGCTGACAAACAAACGAGAACAAGGTCCGTCCCTGGGGATGGACCTTGCGTTTTTTTCTGGAGGGTTTTTATTATGGACGTTTGGAGCGAGTACAAGGAAAAGCTGTGCACCCCGGACCAGGCCGCCCAGCTGGTCAAAAGCGGCGACTGGGTGGACTACGGCACCGCCGTGGGCTTCCCCAGCCTGCTGGACGCCGCCCTGGCCCGCCGCCGGGACCAGCTCCAGGATGTAAAAATCCGGGGCAACCTGATTTTCGGCCCCATCCAGACCGCCGAGTGCGACCCGGACCGGGAGCACTTCGTCTACAACAGCTGGCATTGCTCCAGCTACGAGCGCCGCCTGTGCGACCGGGGACTGTGCAACTACATCCCCATGATTTACCGGAACATGATCCCCTACTACCGGCATTTTCTGGATGTGGATGTGGCCATGATGTGCGTCGCCCCTATGAACCGCCACGGCTATTTTAATTTGTCAGTGTGCTCCGGGGTGGCCAAGGGCATTCTGGACAAGGCCAAGGTGGTGGTTCTGGAGGTCAACGAAAATCTTCCCTGGGTCCGGGGCGGCTTTGACGAGGTCATCCACATCAGCCAGGTGGACCATATCGTGGAGGGCCACCACCCCCCGCTGCCCCAGCTCCCCGCCCCGCCGGCCACCGAGGTGGACCGGGCCATCGCGGGCCATATTATGCCCTTCCTCACCGACGGAGCCACCATTCAGCTGGGCATCGGGGCCATGCCCGACGTGATGGGCACGCTCATTGCCCAGTCGGACCTGAAGGACCTGGGGATGCACACGGAGCTGTGCTCCGACGCGTATCTCAAGCTCTACCAGGCGGGCAAGCTCACCAACCGCCGCAAGCGCCTCCTCCGGGACAAGGGGGTGTTCGGCATCGCCCTGGGCTCGCAGGCGCTGTATGACTGGGTGGGGGACAACCCCGGCGTGATTGCCTGCCCTCTGGAGTATGTCAACGACCCGGAGACCATCGCCCAGATCGACCATATGATTTCCATCAACAGCTGCATTTCCGTGGACCTGTACGGCCAGGTCTGCGCGGAGAGCTCCGGCACCCGGCACATCTCCGGCACCGGCGGGCAGCTGGACTATCTCACCGGCGCGGCCATGAGCCGGGGCGGCAAGGCGTTCATCTGCATGAGCTCCACCCACCGGGACAAGGACGGCACCCTCCGCAGCCGCATCGTGCCCGCCTTCCAGGGGGACATTATCACCACCCCCCGCAGTCAGGCCTATTACGTGGTCACCGAGTATGGCGCGGTGAATCTGGTGGGCCGGAGCACCTGGGAGCGGGCGGAGCTGCTGGTGTCCATCGCCCACCCGGACTTCCGGGAAGCGCTCATCCGGGCCGCCGGAGAACAGAAAATCTGGCGCAGAAGCAATCAGCGGTAACAAAAATCCCTCAGACCGGGGTGGGTCTGAGGGATTTTCTCAATTTTTCAAATATTCCAGCGCCCGCCTATAGCCCTCAAAGCCCAGCCCGGCAAACCGGGTCCGGCAGGCCATCCCCGCGTAGGAGACCCTTCGGAACGCCTCCCGCGCATCCACATCAGACAGATGGACCTCCACCGCCGGGAGGGCCACCGCTTTCAGGGCGTCCAGAATGGCCACGCTGGTGTGGGTGTACGCAGCGGGGTTTATCACAATGCCATCCATCCGTCCGTAGGCATTCTGAATTGCGTCCACCAGGGCCCCCTCGTGGTTGGACTGGAATACCTCCACCTCCACCCCAAGCTCCTCCGCCGCGCTGTGGATATAGGCGGTCAAATCGGCATAGGTCTGCTTGCCGTAAATATCCGGCTCCCGAATCCCCAGAAAATTCAGGTTCGGGCCGTTCAGCACCAAAATCTTCACCGGGTCCACTCCTTCCAAATATCCGCCGCCGCCTGCTCCACCTGAACGTTGTCCACCGTAAGATCCGCCGCGCTCTCATACAGGGGCCTGCGCTGGGCAAACAACTCCTCCAGGGGGCGGCTTTGGGAGACGGGACGGCCCTCTGTGGGCAGCTCCTCCAGGGGGCGGCGCAGGTAGACCAGCCGTCCGTTCTGGCGCATCACGTCAATGTTTTCCGGCACGGTTACCGCCCCGCCGCCGCAGGCGATCACCAGACCGCTTTCCCGGCAGAACCGCGCCAGCATTTCGCTCTCCGCCTGCCGGAAGGCGGCCTCCCCCTTTTGGGCGAAAAAGTCCGGAATCGCACAGCCCAGCTCCTGCTCCAGTTCCTGGTCAATGTCCACCAGCCGCCGGCCGGTCCGGTCCGCCAGGGCACGGCCCACGGTGCTTTTGCCGCAGCCGGGCATCCCGATTAGAACCATGTTTTCCGTTTCGTTCCGGATCTCCCGGGTGATGGCGGCAGCCAGCCCGCTCTCCAGCGTTTTGCCCAAAAACAGCTCCGCCGCCGCTTTGGCCTGGCCCACCAGCATCCCCAGTCCCCCCACGGCGGGGATATCCAGCTGCTGTGCGTCCAGCATCAGCTGGGTCCGGGCGGGATTATACACAATGTCGCACACCCCCCGGCACAGGGGAAACAGCTTCAGATCCAGAGGGGCCTTGCCGGTGTTGGGGTACATCCCCACGGGAGTGGTGTTGAGAATAAATCTTGCGTCCGCGTGGCGGTCCAGATTGCCGTAGTGGTCCGGGCCGCTCCGGGAGATCACCACCACCTCTCCCGCGCCTAAGTCCTGGGCCACGGTCCGGGCAGTGAGGGACGCGCCCCCGCTGCCCAGCACCAGCACCTTCCGGTCCGTGAACTCCTGGGCCAGCCCCGCCTGCTCCAGCAGACCCCGCAGGCCGTCGTAATCCGTGTTGTGGCCGTAGAGGGTGCCGTCCGGGCGGCGGAGAATCGTATTGACGCTGCCGATGCGCCGGGCAATGGGGGAGAGCTCCCCGCAGTAGGGAATGACCGCCGTTTTGTACGGCAGGGTCACGTTCAGACCGGAAAATTCCCCGGCCTGCAAAAAGGGACCCAGTTCCTCCGGCTGGAGGGGGTGCAGCTCATAGGGCCAGCTCCCCAGCCGCCGGTGGATTTGGGGGGAAAAGCTGTGGCCCAGAGGGTAGCCGATCAAGCCAAACCGTTCCATGCGCTCACCCTATGATCTCGCTGTAGGAGCCCAGATAGCGGATCGTCTCGCACTCGCTCTCCAGGTCCAGGAACAGCCGCTCCATCTCCGGGGCGTATACCGAAGCTTCCAGGTCGAAATAGAACATGAACTCAAACTCCCGCTCCGGCAGGGGGCGGCTTTCCAGCTTGGTCAGGTTGATGCCCAGGATGGAAAATTTCGTCAAAATATGGCTCAGGGAGCCGGGCCGGTGGGGTACGATCATCATGATACTGGTCTTGTCCGCGCCGGGGTAAATCTGGGGGGTCTTGGAGATGCAGATAAACCGGGTGTAGTTGCTGCCCTGGTTCTGGACGGAGGTTTTCAGCCGCTGAAGGGAATACTGCTCCGCGCACAGCCGGGAGGAGATGGCCGCCACGTCGGTGCGGTCGGACTGGGAGACCATCTGGGCTGCCACGGCGGTGTTCTCACAGACGGTGATTTTTACGTTCTTCAGGGAGCCCAGGAAATCGGAGCACTGGTTGATGGCCTGCTCGTGGGAGTAGATTTCCCGGATGTCCTCCAGCTTCACGCCGGGCTTGACCAGCAGGTTGTGGCTCACCTTCAGGCGGGCGCTGCGGACAATGAAGAAATTGTGCTCCAGCATCAGATCGTAGATTTTGTTTACCGATCCGGCGGTGCTGTTTTCGATGGGGAGCACCCCGAACTGGCACATACCGGACTCCACCGCCTTGAACACGTGCTCAAAGCTCTGGAAAAACATGATATTGGGCAGCTTGAACAGCCGCTGGCAGGCTAATTGGGAGAACGCCCCCTCCACGCCCTGGCAGGCCACGCTGGAGCGCTGAGGGAACAGCTCCGGGGTCTTTTCCAGCATGGCCTGGATCTGCTGGTAGGTGCCGGAGCGGCGGGTGGACTCGGCGTTCTGATAGGACCGGCTCACCGCCAGAATCGTCTGATACACTGACTGGGCGTATTCAGACAGCTCCTCTCCGGCCTGCTCCGCCACCCGGCCCAGCAGCTCCCGCTCCCGGGCGGGGTCCTGGACGGGGAGCTGCCGCTCCTGCTTATACGCGCCGATGGACTTGGACAGCTCCATCCGGCGGCGGAACAGGTCAACCAGCTTCTGGTCGATCTGGTTGATTTCTTCCCGCATTTGCTCTAAACTCATAAAAATCCCTCCAAGCTTTTTGTTTCCATCCAGGCGTCCAGCAGGGCGATGGCGGCGGCGGCCTCCACCACCGGGACGGCCCGGGGCACGATGCAGGGGTCGTGCCGGCCCTTTACATTCAAAATTTCCGTTTTACCCGTGGACAGGCGCAGGGTCTCCTGGGCGGCGGCGATGGACGGGGTGGGCTTGAACGCCGCCCGGAACACCACCGGCATCCCGGAGCTGATGCCCCCCAAAATGCCGCCGCTGTGGTTGGTGGCGGTTTGGACGGGGGTTCCAGGCCGGAAGCAGTCGTTATTCTCCGACCCCCGCAGGCCGGCGGCGGCAAATCCCGCCCCGAACTCCACGCCCTTCACGGCGGGGATGCCGAACAGCAGGCCGGCGATCCGGCTCTCCAGGCTCTCCAGCATGGGGGAGCCTACCCCGGCGGGCAGTCCCTGGACCATGCACTCCACCACGCCGCCCACCGAGTCCCCCTGGCGGCGGGCAGATAAAATTTCCTCCTCCATTCGGGACGCGGCCTCTGGGCACAGCACCGGCAGCGGCATTTTTGTCAGAAAATCCAGGTCCTGCTCCCCCAGGGGGTCAAATGGCCGGTCCTCCACGCTGGCGATGCGCTGAATATGGGCGTGGACCGTCACCCCCTGGCGCTTCAAAATTTGCAGGCAGATCCCCCCGGCGATGCACAGCGGAGCGGTGAGCCGTCCGGAGAAGTGTCCGCCCCCGGCCAGGTCCTGGAACCCCCGGTATTTCACCTGAGCGGTGTAGTCCGCGTGTCCCGGGCGGGGCATATCCCGGAGCTCCTCGTAGTCCTGGGAGCGGGTGTTTGTGTTGCGGATCACGGCGGTCAAAGGCGCGCCGCAGGTGAAGCCGTTGACCAGCCCGCACAGCAGCTCCGGCTGGTCGGCCTCCTTCCGGGGGGTGGAGGTGGGGCCGCGCCCCGGGGCCCGCCGGGCCAGAAAGGCGTTCAGCTCCTCCAGGTCGATGGGCTGTCCCGCCGGAAGGTTGTCCAGAGTTACCCCGATGGCCGGGGCGTGGGACTGGCCGAAAATGCTGATATGCAGGCAGTTACCCCAGTGGGACGACATAAATATCTCCTCCTAACCGAGCAAATTCCTCCCAAAATTGGGGGTAGGATTTCTGGACGCACTCCGCCCCCAGCAGGGCAGAGGGCCGCTGGGCGCAGCAGGCCAGAATCCCCGCCATCATGGCGATGCGGTGGTCGTTTTGGCAGTCCACGGGGCCGCCGCCCTCCAGCCGGGGCAGGCCGTAGACCACAAAACCCTCCGGGGTTTCCTCCGCCTGAGCCCCCAGGGCGTTCAGGGCGGCGGTGATGGCGGCAATCCGGTCGCTCTCCTTCAGGCGCAGGCGGCCCCCGTTGACAAACCGGGTCGTCCCCCGGCGGACTGCCGCCATTGCCGCCAGGGGAGGGGCCAGGTCGGGGATGTGGGCCAGGTCGATGTCCAGATCCCCCGGTCGGGCCATGGGCCAGTAGAGGGCGGCGGCCTGCTTGTCCCCCTGGGCGGAGTCGAAGTTCAGCCCTTCGATTTGCAGCTGGCAGCCCGCGAAATTGGCGGCGTACCAGAACGCGGCCTGGGACCAGTCGGCCTCTACCGTGCAGGGAGCTGCTTGGAATTTCTGCCCGCCCGGGACAATAAAGGTCTGATATTCGCGATTTTCAATGGAAATCCCGTGTTTTTGCAGCACATCCAGGGTCAAATCCACATATCCCCGGCTTTCCAGGGGAGTGGTCAAGATAATTTCCGAGTCCCCCTCCAGCAGAGGAAGGGCAAAGAGCAGGCCGGTGATGAATTGGCTGGACACATTGCCCGGGAGCCGGTATTGTCCGGGGGGGAGCCGGCCCTTCAGAGTCAGAATGTGATCCTTTTGGGCGAAAAAGATATTTTTTTCATGAAAAATCTCAAAATAGGGAGTCTGAGGCCGCTCCATCAGCCGGCCCCGGCCGGTAAACGCGCCCTCTCCCCGGAGGGCCAGGGCCACCGGAATCAAAAACCGCAGGGTGGAGCCCGACTCCCGGCAGTCCATGGGCTTGCCCTCCCGGAGGGCGCTCAGGCACTCCCGGGTGGCCAGAATGTCCTGGGACTCCGGCAGGTCCGGCAAGGGATTCGCCTCTCCCGCCAGAAAGGCCGCAATGAGGGCCCGGTGGGCCAGGCTCTTAGATGGGGGAGGGGTGACGGAGCCTTGCAGGGGTTTGGGGGTAATGACAAGCTTCATAGGTCACCTCATAACGCTCCTGCCAGAGCCTCCAGCTGCTCCAGCAGCCCGTCCCGGCTCATGCGGCGGGGCTCAGCCCAGCCCAGCCGGGTCAGCACAATCAGATGAATATCCCCGCCGGTGTTCTTCTTGTCCAGGCCGATGGCCCGGGTCATGACCTCTCGGGGACAGGGAATGCTGGTTGGCAGGCCGTACTTTTCCAAAATCCCTCGGATGGCAGGGATTGTATCCTCCGGGGTCACGCCCAGCCGTACGCCGATGCGGGCCGCCCAGTGCATCCCGGCGGCGACCCCCTGGCCGTGGGTCCAGGTCTCGTAATTCCCCGCCAGCTCGAAGGCGTGGCCGATGGTGTGGCCGAAGTTCAGGGTCATGCGCACGCCGGTGTCCCGCTCGTCCTCCAGCACCACCTGGCGCTTTAAATCGCAGCAGGTATAGAGCACGTCCTCAATCTGGTCCATCACCCCGGCCCGGCCCCCGCACCTGTCCAGCAGGTCAAAGAACTCCCGGTCCCGGATGCAGCCGTATTTGATGACCTCCGCCATACCGTCGGAGAAGGTCCGGTCGGGCAGGGTATGCAGGACCTCCGGGTCGATGAGGACCCGTTTGGGCTGCCAGAACGCGCCCGCCAGATTTTTTCCGGCTTTCAGGTCGATGGCGACCTTCCCCCCTACGGAAGAATCCACCTGGGCCAGCAGGGTGGTGGGGATTTGAATAAAGTCCACCCCCCGCAGAACCGTCGCGGCGGCGAAGCCCGCCAGGTCACCCACCACGCCGCCGCCCAGGGCTACCACCCCGTCGGTGCGGGTGAGGCCGAAGGCCATCATGGCCTCCCAGAGGGCGGCCAGCTGGGCAGGGGACTTGGAGCTCTCCCCGGCGGGGACGACTTCCAGATGGGTCTCAAAGCCGGAAGCCTCCAAATTTTTGATTACTTTCTCGGAATATAACTCGGCTACATTACTGTCTGTAATTACAAACAGCTTCCTGGCCCGGGGGAGGACCTCCCGGCACAGGGGTCCGCTGTTCTCCAGCAGGCCCCGCTGAATCAGAATGCCGTACTCCCGGCCCGGCAGGGCCACCGTCAGCGTTTTCATACCGCGTCCACCTTCTCCTTGCAGATTCTACCCTCCGCCAGCAGCGCCCGCAGACGGTCCGGGTCGTTTTGCTCCATGGCCTGGGCATATTCCTCCAGGTGCTCCTGCAGCAGCCGGATTTCCTCCAGCAGAAAGTCCCGGTTTTCCAGAAACAGGGTGGTCCACATATCCTCATTGAGCCAGGCCACCCGGGTCAGGTCCTTATAGCTGCCCGCGGAGTAGCCCTTGTGCTCCTGGGCCCGGGGGCTCTTCACAAAGGCGTTGGAAACCACGTGGGCCATCTGAGAGGTATAGGCGATCATTTTGTCGTGGTACTCCGCACTGGCCATGGTGATGCTGCCGAAGCCGGCGGGGGAGAGCAGCTCCTTCACCCGCTCCAGCAGGGCCATATCCGCGTGCTCCGGCGGAACCAGTATCATGGACTGGCCTTCATACAGGTCAGCCTTGCTGTGGGCGAAGCCCCGGTACTGGGTGCCCGCCATAGGGTGGCCCCCCAGGTAGCGGAAGCCGTACCGCTCCGCCAGGGCGAAGCCCGCCCCGCAGATTTTCCGCTTGGTTCCGCAGCAGTCAATGACGATTGTCTTTTGGGGGATGTGGGGGGCCGTTTCCTCCAGCCACTGGATGGCTGCGTCGGGAAAGACGGCGATCAGAATCAGGTCGCAGGCCTGCACCGTGGTCTCGTCCAGGGTTTCATACACCGCGCCACTGAGCTTGGCGAAGTCCAGCACCACCTTGTCCGTATCAAAGCCGTATACCTGCTTTCCCTTGCTGCTGTACGCCCGGGCCAGAGAGCCGCCGATCAGCCCCAGGCCCACGATGCCTACGTTCATCAGATGCACCCCCGGATGGTATTCACCTTGCTCATCAGCGTGTCGAACTGGTCCGGGGTCAGGGATTGGGCTCCGTCACAAAGGGCGTGCTGGGGATCGTTGTGGACCTCGATAATCAGGCCGTCGGCCCCCACTGCCGCCGCCGCCATCGCCATGGTGGGGACGATGCGGGCCAGACCGGTGCCGTGGCTGGGGTCCACCACCACCGGCAGGTGGGTCATTTCATGCAGGACCGGCACCGCGGACAGGTCCAGGGTGTTCCGGGTGGCGGTTTCAAAGGTCCGGATGCCCCGCTCACACAAAATGACCTTCTCGTTGCCCTCCGACATAATATACTCCGCGCTCATCAGCAGCTCCTTCAGGGTGTTGGCCAGACCCCGCTTGAGCAGGATGGGCTTATCCGTCTTGCCCAGCTCCTTGAGCAGCTCGAAGTTCTGCATATTCCGGGCCCCCACCTGAATCACGTCCACCTGCTCGAACAGGGGCAGATGGGTGGCGTTCATAATCTCGGTGACAATGGGCAGGCCGGTTTCCCGCTTGGCCTCCAGCAGCAGCTCGATGCCGTCGGCCTTCAGGCCCTGGAAGTCGTAGGGGGAGGTGCGGGGCTTGAAGGCGCCTCCCCGCAGCATGGTAGCTCCGGCGGCCTTCACCCGGCGGGCCACCTCCAGAATCTGGGCCTCGCTCTCCACGGAGCAGGGTCCGGCAATCATGGCGAAGCTGCCCGCGCCGATTTTCGTGTCCCCGATCTCGATGGCGGTGTCGTGGGGGTGGAACTTCCGGTTGGCGTTTTTGAAGGGGTCGGTGACGTGCTTGACCGTCTCCACGATATCCAGACCCATGAGCAGCTCGTCGTCCAGCTTGGTGGTGTCGCCAATCACGCCCACCACAAGCTGGTAATCCCCCTCAGAGATATGGGTGCGCAGGCCCTGGGAGCGGATCCACTCCAGCAGGCTGTTCAGCCGATCCTCGTTTGCGTTCTTTTTTACTACGATAATCATGTGTTTTTCATCCTTTCAACAAATAAAATGCGCCTGCGGTGGCATTTTCACCGCAGGCGCGCAGACCTTTCACAAAAGCCAGAGCAAGAAAATCGGGACGTCAGGCCGTGGCTTTGTTTGCAGCAGAAAATACCTTTACATCTTTAGCGAAGCTAAAAAAGTAAAAGTAGAAATAATATCCAAACGCCGCAAACAGCTTCTGCACGGTTTGTGTCCTCCCTTCCCGCTTTTGACTAAGGCCGTTATAGCACCATTATGCCCCGTTGTCAAGAGAAAATTTTGAATTTCTCCTGTTCTGCGTAAAAAATATAGGTCTATTTTCCGCGAAAGGGATTGCGCTTTTTCCGGGGAGAGGGTATAATACTATGTCGTAAAATTTGAGACAACGGAATTGATTGACATAGAGGTGCAAAAACAGTGCGAAATGAAAAACTGAGAAACGTGGCGATTATCGCCCACGTAGACCACGGAAAAACGACCCTGGTGGACCAGCTGCTCAAGCAGAGCGGCGTATACCGGGAGAATCAGGCCGTCGTAGAGCGGGTGATGGATTCCAACGACCTGGAGCGGGAGCGGGGCATCACCATTTTGGCCAAAAATACCGCCGTGCAGTACGGCGATGTGAAAATCAATATTGTGGATACCCCCGGCCACGCCGACTTCGGCGGCGAGGTGGAACGCATCCTGAAGATGGTAAACGGCGTGATCCTGCTGGTGGACGCCGCCGAGGGCCCCATGCCCCAGACCCGCTTTGTTCTCAGCAAGGCCCTGGAGCTGGGCCACCGGGTCATCGTGGTGGTCAACAAGATCGACCGCCCCGACCAGCGGGTCTACGAGGTGGTGGACGAGGTGCTGGAGCTGCTGCTGGACCTGGACGCCTCCGACGAGCAGCTGGACAGCCCCATGCTCTTCTGTTCCGGCCGCCAGGGCACCGCCTCCGTCCAGCCGGACGTGGCGGGCAGCGATTTGCAGCCCCTGTTTGATGCGATTCTGGAGTATATCCCCGCCCCGGAGGCGGACGTGGAGGCCCCCTTCCAGATGCTGGTGTCCTCCATTGACTACAATGAGTTTGTGGGCCGGATCGCCGTGGGCCGCATCGAGCGGGGAACCATCAAGCAGAACCAGGAGATTGCGGTGTGCAACTTCCACAGCGCCGGGGAGGCCCCCAAGAAGGCCAAGGCCACCACCCTGTATGAGTATGAGGGCTTGAACAAGGTCCCGGTGACCGAGGCGTCGGCGGGGAACATCATCGCCATGAGCGGCATCGGAGAGATCACCATCGGCGACACCATCTGTGTGCCCTCCTGCGTGGAGCCCATCGAATTTGTGAAAATCTCCGCCCCCACTATTGAAATGACCTTCTCCGTCAACGACTCCCCCTTCGCCGGGCGGGAGGGCAAATTTGTCACCTCCCGGCAGCTCCGGGAGCGGCTGTTCCGGGAGACCATGAAGGACGTATCCCTGCGGGTAACCGAGGTGGAAAACTCCACCGACTCCTTCAACGTGGCCGGGCGGGGGGAGATGTCCCTGTCCATTCTGATTGAGACCATGCGCCGGGAGGGCTACGAGCTTCAGGTGTCCCCGCCCCGGGTGCTGTTCCAGGAGATTGACGGCAAAAAGTGCGAGCCTGTGGAGCGGGTAGTGGTAGACGTGCCCGCCGACTGCGTGGGCGCGGTGATGGAGAAGCTGGGAGCCCGGAAGGGGGAGTTCCTGTCCATGAACCCGGTGGGCAGCCGGACCAAGCTGGAATTTCTGGTCCCCTCCCGGGGGCTGTTCGGCTACCGGAACGAATTTTTGACTGACACCAAGGGCGAGGGCATTATGGCCTCCGTCTTTGACAGCTACGTCCCTGTGAAGGGGGACATCCAGCGCCGGAATACCGGCTCTCTGGTGGCCTTCGAGACCGGCGAGGCGGTGACCTACGGTTTGTTCAACGCCCAGGAGCGCGGCTCCCTGTTCATCGGCCCGGGTACCCCGGTGTACGCGGGTATGATCGTGGGTGTGTCCCCCAAGCTGGAGGATATCTCCGTCAACGTGTGCAAAAAGAAGCAGCTGACCAATATGCGGGCCTCCGGCTCCGACGACGCTCTGCGGTTGGTCACCCCCCGGCAGATGTCCCTGGAGCAGTGCCTGGAATTTTTGGCCGACGACGAGCTGCTGGAGTGTACCCCGGAAAATTTACGGCTGCGCAAGCGGATTTTGGACCACGGCGAGCGCATGAAGGCCCTGAAGGGCGGACAGAAATAAATGCTCAAACCCCGTATTTACCCAAATACGGGGTTTTTCCAAAAGGAGGCAGTCAACCATGTCAACATATATAGAGCGAAACGGACAGGTTTTTTTCCCCGTTGAGGGCGGCCCCATGCTGGGCCGGGGGTCCTTCCGGGTGGCCCACCCGGGCCAGCTGGCCCTTCCCCACGGCCTGGAGGTACTGGACGCCTCCCGCCTGCCGGACTTCCCTCTGGAGGAGATCCCCGCCAACGCCCTGAAGGCCGGGAAGCTCACCGCCGTCAACACAAGCCGCCCCGGCTGGGAAAAAATCCTGGACTGGAAGCCCTCTCCTGCCAAGAAGCGGGTGCATATCCTGGCCATCGGCGACGTGGGCTCCACTCTGCTCACCGGCCTGAAGCTGCTGGGGGGGGACGTGATCTCCAAAATCGGCATCTGCGACCTGTCCAGCCAGATCACCGACCGCTGGGAGTTTGAAATGGGCCAGATTAACCTGCCCTGGCACTACGACGCGTTCCCGGAGGTGGAGGTGGTCCAGCCGGAAAACCTGTTTGACTGTGACCTGTTCGTCTTTGTGGCCTCCAAGGGCATCCCGCCGGTGGGGTCCGGGGTGAAGGACGTGCGCATGGCCCAGTTTGAGGCCAACGCCGGCATTGTGAAGCATTACGCGAAGCTGGCCCGGGCGGCGCACTTTCAGGGCCTGTGGTGCGCGGTGTCCGACCCGGTGGACCCCCTGGCGAAAACCGCCTATCTGGAGAGCAACAAGGACGAAAACGGAACCTGGGACGGCCAGGGCCTGCGGCCCGAGCAGGTCCAGGGCTTCGGCCTGGGGGTGATGAACGCCCG
>CAJUPG010000001.1 GCA_910588455.1 uncultured Oscillospiraceae bacterium | reverse complement strand
ATTCTGGAGGGCACCGTGGCCAACGTCCCCCCCCAGGGCGGGCGGAAGCACCCCCACCAGGAGTTCATCCAGATTGATACCAAAAATATTCTCTTCATCTGCGGCGGTGCCTTTGAGGGGATGGATAAGATTATTGAAAACCGCCTGGATAAGCGGAGCATGGGCTTCGGCGCGGAGATCCAGAGTCGGAAGGAGCGGGACATCGGGGCCCTCTTTGCGGAGATTCAGCCCCAGGACCTGCTGAAATTCGGCATCATCCCGGAGCTGGTGGGCCGTCTGCCGGTGATTACCACGCTCCAGTCTCTGGACCGCACCCAGATGGTCCGGATTTTGACGGAGCCCAAAAACGCCCTGGTCAAGCAGTACCAGAAGCTGCTGGAGTACGACGAGGTGGCGCTGGAGTTCACCCCGGAGGCCCTGGAGGCGGCGGCGGACCAGGCAGTAGACCGGGGCATCGGCGCCCGGGGACTGCGGGCGGTGCTGGAGGAGGTTATGACTCAGGTGATGTACGACGTACCCTCCGACCCGACCATTGTGAAAGTAACCATCAATGCAAACTGCGTGAAAGACAAGGCTCCGGCGGAGCTGATGCGGGACCCGGAGCGGCGGGAACGGCCCCGTCTGGGTCAGGCGGCCCTGCGGGATACCCGGGGTCACGCCCCCAGCCGCCCGGCCAGTTGAGCCGCAAGCAAAATCATAGCCTGAACATCGCCCCGTGCAGCCCGAATAGTGGGGGCGACACGGGGCGTTTGTTATTACTTTTGTAAAGAGGATGTGAAAAATATGGAACAGGAGAAGCGGGATACCCAGTTGCTTCCCGCCATTGCCCTGCGGGGGCTGACGGTTTTTCCCAATGTGCTGATCCACTTCGATGTGGGCCGGGACGCGTCCATTCTGGCCCTGGAGACTGCGATGTCGGAAGGAAAACCCGTTTTCCTGGTGGGACAGCGGGAGCTGGGCGAGGAGCGCCCGGGACAGAATGACTTGTTTACGGTGGGCACCATCTCCAGCGTCCGGCAGCTGCTGCGGATGCCAGGGGACAATGTCCGGGTGATGGTAGAGGGAATTTCCCGGGGTAAGCTCCTTTCGCTGAAACAAAAATCCCCATATCTGGAGACAGAAGTTGAGGAGATTCCCACGGAATCTCCCGCTCGGAACACCCCCAAAACAGAGGCGCTGATTCGGAATACCTATGAGATGTTCCAGCGGTATACCGAGCTGGCCCCCAAGGTGGCGCCGGACCTGATGATTAACGTACTGTCCAGTGAGGACCCGGGGTATATTGCCGACTATATCGCCCAAAACATCGCCATGCGCAACAGCGACAAGCAGGCAGTGCTGGAGGAACTGCGCCCGGTGCGCCGGCTGGAACGGCTGTACCGCCTGCTGTGCCGGGAGGTGGAGATTCTGGGTCTGGACATGGAAATTCAGAGCCGGGCCCGGGAACAGATGGGGGACAATCAGCGGGAATACTATCTGCGGGAGCAGATGAAGGCCATCCAGAACGAGCTGGGGGAGAGCGAAGGCGGCGACACGGATTTGGCCGACTACCGCAAGAAGCTGGCGGAGATCCAGCTGCCCCAGGAGGTCCGGGAGAAGCTGGAGAAGGAGCTGGGCCGTCTGGCCAAGCAGCCCTACAGCTCTTCGGAGGCCACGGTAATCCGGAACTATCTGGACATCTGCCTGGAGCTGCCCTGGGGCAAACGCACCAAGGAACGCACCAATGTGGCCGCCGTGCGGAAAACCCTGGACCAGGACCATTTCGGGCTGGAGAAGGTGAAGGAGCGCATTTTGGAGTTTGTGGCGGTGAAGCAGCTCTCCCCGGAGCTGAAGAGCCAGGTGCTGTGTCTGGTGGGCCCGCCGGGGGTGGGCAAGACCTCCATCGCCATGTCGGTGGCCAAGGCCATGAACCGGAAGCTGGCCCGGATCTCCCTGGGCGGCGTACACGACGAAGCGGAAATCAGAGGCCACCGGAAAACCTATGTGGGCTCCATGCCTGGGCGCATCTTGAATGCTATCAACCAGGCGGGGAGCAGCAACCCCCTGCTGCTGCTGGACGAGATCGACAAGATGGGGACAGACCACCGGGGAGACCCGGCGTCGGCTCTGCTGGAGGTGCTGGACACCGAGCAAAACGCCGCTTTCCGGGATCATTTTGTGGAACTTCCCTTTGATTTGTCGGAGGTGTTGTTTATCACCACCGCCAACACCACCGAAACCATCCCCCGGCCCCTGCTGGACCGGATGGAGCTGATTGAACTGCCCAGTTACACCGATGAGGAAAAGCTGCAGATCGCGAAAAACCATCTGCTGCCCAAGCAGCTCAAGCGCCACGGTCTGGAGAAGCGGCAGCTCCGGCTGACCGATGGGGCCATCCGCCGGATGATCTCTGCCTACACCCGGGAGTCCGGGGTGCGGATTTTGGAGCGGCGGCTGGCGGCGGTGTGCCGGAAGGCGGCTATGAAGCTGGTTTCCGACGGGGACTGCAAGAGCGTCCATGTAGGTGAGAAGGATTTGAAGGAGATGCTGGGGGTACCTCGGTATCACCCGGAGCGGGAGGCCCTGAAGGAGCGGGTCGGCGTGGTCAACGGACTGGCGTGGACCTCCGTGGGCGGCGAGCTGCTGGAGGTGGAGGCCAATGTGGTCCCCGGTTCCGGCAAGCTGGAGCTCACCGGCAATCTGGGGGACGTGATGAAGGAGTCCGCCCAGGCAGCGTTGAGCTTTATCCGTTCCCGTGCCTCTCAGTTGGGCATTCCGGCGGAGTTTTATAAGGAAAAAGACATTCATGTCCACTTCCCGGAGGGGGCGGTGCCCAAGGACGGCCCCTCTGCGGGGATTGCCATCACCACCGCCCTGGTCTCTGCTCTGACGGAGCGTCCGGTGCGGCGGGGCATTGCTATGACAGGTGAGGTGACTCTCCGGGGACGGGTGCTGGCCATCGGCGGCCTGCGGGAAAAAACCATGGCCGCCCTGCGCAACGGCGTCAAAACAGTGCTGATTCCCGCGGAAAATGAGAAGGATCTGGAGGAAATCGACCAGACAGTGCGCAACGCCCTCCAGTTTGTGCTGGTGGAGCAAGCGGACCAGGTTCTGGCCGCTGCCCTGACGCTGCCGGGAACAGACTGCCCGGTGGACCTGCGCCGGGAGGAGGCCGAAGGGAAGGGAAAGGGCCGGACGGCCAGCCGTCTGCGCCAGTGAGGAGGCGACATGGGAATCAATTTACAGCGGGCGGAATTTTTGCGTTCCGCCGTGTCGCCTCGGGACTTTCCCAGGGACAGCCTGCCCCAAATTGCCTTTGCAGGCCGCTCCAACGTGGGGAAATCGTCGGTGATCAACCGGCTGCTGAACCGCAAAAATCTGGCCCGGGTGGGGGCCGCGCCGGGCAAGACCACCCAGATCAATTACTTTACGATTGACAACGCCTTTTATCTGGTGGACCTGCCTGGATATGGCTATGCCAAGGTGTCCAAGGCGGAGCGGGACCGGTGGGGAAGGCTGATGGAGCAGTATTTTGCCGACCGGGCGCTTATGAGCTTGGGGGTGTTGATTGTAGACGCCCGCCATAAGCCCACCGCCGACGACTGCACCATGGCCCAGTGGTACAAGGAAGCGGAATGTCCTTTCCTGGTGGTGGCCAACAAACTGGATAAGCTGAAAAAGAAGGAGATTGAACCCAATTTGCAGCAGATCCGGGATGTTCTGGAGCTGGGCATAGATGTAAAGCTGATTCCCTTTTCAGCTGAGAAGGGAGAAGGAAAGCAGGAACTCCTGGACGAAATTTTGCGTCATGCGGCCCTGGAATAGCAAAAAAGCCCTCCGATTTACCGGAGGGCTTTTTGCTGCGTGTTTCGATACATGGTTATCCCGTCCCGAACCTCCATAGCCAGTTCCCCCCGGTCCACCAGAAATTCAATGAAAAACCGAATATTTCGCTCGAACCGCAGGGCCCGCCGGGGATGGTGGGAGAGGAGCTTATAATACTGGCACGCCCCATGGACGATTTGGCTGGCGGTCATCCAGTCCTGAACCAGCTGCCGAATCTCCCCGGCCCGCCGGAGGGTCAGGGCGTCGTTGGCCGCAATGAGCTCTCCCACTTGGCTGCATATTCCCCGGTGGGCCATGATAAAGGCGTCGCAGTCCAGAGCACGCAGTTTTTCCCGGCTCGTCCAGGCCAGCTGATGGTTGAGACTGTAAGGGAGTTTCGCTTGCATCATTTCACAGGAGAGGAGCGCGTCGGCAGTATAGCATACCCGGTCCGGTGTGACGGTGCAGATGTGGCCGGGGGAGTGGCCGGGGGTCTGGATTATTTGAAATTCCGCCCCCGCGAAGGAAAACGGCCCGTCCTGGGAGGGGATCACCACATCCGGGGCATGGACCATCGCCCCCAAATCCTGCGCCACCATCTTGGGGGTAAGCATAAGCATATAGCACTTCAAGGTCAGAAGATTGCTGCACATTCCCGCCTCCGGAGCGGTCAAAGCTACAGGAATTCCGTACTTTTCCTGCAAATACCCATTGTTGGCGCAGTGGTCGATATGGGCATGGGAACACAAAATCCCCGCCGGGGTCAGTCCCGCCTGGAGCAGCGTCTCTTCCAGCTCTTCCCGCTCTTCCCGCAGGCCGGTGTCCAGCAGGATGCAGCGATTTTCCGGCAGGCGGTAGAGGGGGATGAACTGATTGGCCTCAATGACCCAGGTATTTCCTTTCACTTGTGTCAATTTCATGGTTATTTCTCCAAATAAATCATCAAAACGGCGATATCTGCCGGGGAGACTCCGGAAACCCGGCTGGCCTGTCCCAAATTCAGGGGCCGGATCTGGTTGAGCTTCTGCCGGGCCTCCAGCCGCAGGCCGCCAATCTGGGCGTAGTCCAGATCCGCCGGAAGGGGTTTTTCCTCCAGCTTTTTCATCTCCCGGACCTGCCGCAGCTGCCGCTCAATGTAGCCCTGGTATTTGATGGATATTTCTACAGATTGGCAGACCTCCGGGGAGAGGGCGGGCCGTTCCGGGTCCAGCAGCACCAGGTCCTGATAGGCCACTGGAGGCCGCCGGAGCAAATCGGACAGCCGGGCTCCGCTTTTGGCGGGGGGTTCGCCCCGGTCCTTCAAAAACTGGTCCAGCGCCGGGCCGGGAGGGGCTCCAGTGTGTTCCAGGCGCTTCATTTCCCGTTCCACTTGCAGGTATTTTTCTTGCACCTGCGTAAGCTGTTCCCGGGAGACCAGTCCCAGCTCGCAGCCAATGGGGGTGAGACGCTGGTCCGCGTTGTCCTGGCGGTGGAGAATGCGGTACTCCGTCCGGGAGGTCATCATCCGATAGGGCTCATTGGTCCCTTTTGTCACCAAATCGTCAATCAAAACGCCGATATAGCCCTGATCTCGCCGCAGCGTGAAGGGGGACTGTCCCAAAATCTTCCGGGCCGCGTTGACCCCCGCCACAAAGCCCTGGACCGCCGCTTCCTCATAGCCCGACGAGCCGTTGAACTGCCCCGCGCCGTAAAGGCCGGGTATTTTTTTACACTCCAGGGTGGGGAGCAGCTGGGTGGGGTCCACGCAGTCGTACTCGATGGCGTAGGCGCAGCGGGTCATTTCCGCCCGTTCCAGGCCGGGGATGGTCCGCAGCATTTTGTGCTGGACCTCCTCGGGCAGAGAGGAGGAAAACCCCTGTAAATACAGCTCCTCTGTGTCCAGTCCCATGGGCTCCAGAAAGAGCAGATGCCGGGGCTTGTCCGCGAAGCGGACCACCTTATCCTCAATGGAAGGGCAGTACCGGGGCCCCACCCCCTCAATGACTCCGGAAAAGAGAGGAGAGCGGTCTAAATTGTCCCGGATGATCGCATGGGTCTCGGGGGTGGTGGCGGTGAGCCAGCAGACCGCCCGATTTTCCGGCACTTTTGCGGTGGAGAAGGAGAAGGGCAGGGCGTCCGGGTCCCCGGGCTGGACCTCCAGCCGGGAAAAATCCACGCTCCGGGCGTGTATGCGGGGCGGAGTGCCCGTTTTGAACCGGCGGAGGGTCAGACCAAGCCCTTGCAGGCTCTCAGTCAGGGGGAGGGCGGCGGCCAATCCATCGGGGCCGGAGCTCCGGACCACCTCGCCCACAATGGTGCGTCCGCCTAAGTGGGTGCCGGTGGCAATGACGGCGGCCTTGACCGGGTAGACGGCCCCGGTGTGGGAGAGAACCCCGGAAACTTGGCCCTGTTCCGTTAAAATTTCGACGATCTCCGCCTGCTTCACCCATAAATTTTCCTGCTGCTCCAGAGTGTGTTTCATGACTTTTTGGTATTCCCGCCGGTCGGCCTGGGCCCGGAGGGACCACACCGCCGGCCCCTTGCCCCGGTTGAGCAGCCGGTACTGGATACAGGCCTTGTCGGCGGCTTTTCCCATCTCGCCACCCAGGGCATCCAGTTCCCGGACCAGATGGCCCTTGCCGGTGCCCCCCACGGCGGGGTTACAGGGCATATTGCCCACCGCGTCCAGATTGACGGTGAAGCACACAGTCCGCAGCCCCAGGCGGGCGGCCGCCAGCGCAGCTTCAATGCCGGCGTGGCCCGCCCCCACCACCGCTACGTCGAATTCTTCGGCCAGATAGGTCCTCATAGAAAATGCCTCCGCTGATTCCTGAAATAATTGTGGATAAATTCGCATTATTTTACCACAGAGCAGGGGAGAGCGCAAGTGGGGGGCGGCAGGCGTGCAATAAAAAGGGGTGGCTAAAAATTTTTGCAAATTATGGTGAACGGATAGATACATCCACTTTTCAATTCTTTCTGTGTTAAGATATAAGGGGCAACGGGCCAGGACAGAGCCTGGCCCCTACAAACAGATCCAGGAACACGATGTCGAATTGGAAATATTGTTGTAGTAAAGAGGAGAATTTATGAAAGTAAACCAACCACAGGAATACGAAGCAATCTTTCGAGGCCTTTCGGATGAAAAGCGGAATACATTAAAGTGGATCTATGAAATGTGTGAATTCATTCTAAAAGTCGGCAAAGACCATGTATTTACGGAGGAAATTCAAGTAGAGATACAGGATGAAACGGTTTTGGGGGATATTATTATATTTGGAAGAAAATATCTGACCGGATATGGACTTGTATGCCGCGACTATGAGGATTCCGAATGAAAAATAAACGCCATTCCTATATTTTTTAACAGAAAATTTACAAAGTTGAAAAATCCTCTAGCTTTTCCCAAAAGGCTATGGTATAATAGTCACAATTTTTGAAGGGAGAGAGGTAAATTTATGGGCGCAATTATCAGTAGCATCAGCGACGTGATGTACAGCTATATCCTGATCATCATGCTGCTGGGAGTAGGTATCTACTTCACCATCCGGACCAAAGGCGTGCAGCTGCGTCTGCTGGGCGAGTCCATCCGCGTGGTGTCGGAGAAGTCCGACGATGCAAACAGCGTGTCCGCGTTTGAGGCCTTGATGGTCTCCACTGCCAGCCGCGTGGGTACGGGCAATATCGTTGGTGTGGCCAACGCCATTGCCATTGGCGGCTACGGCGCGGTGTTCTGGATGTGGATCATCGCCATCGTGGGCGGCGCGTCCGCCTTTATTGAGAGCACCCTGGCACAGATTTACAAGAAGAAGGACCCCGACGGCGGCAGCTACGGCGGACCCGCTTACTACATCGAGGCCGCGCTGCACAGCCGTGGTCTGGGCATGGTCTTTGCTGCGGCTTTGATCGCCACCTACGCCGGAGGCTTCAATATGCTGGCCTCCTACAACCTGATTGACAGCTTCACCGGCTACAGCTTCTATGAGACGGCGGGTACAATCACACTGGGCGGCAAGGAGTTCAGCGTTGTGGCCCTGGTGGGCGGCGCTGTTTTGGCTGTCCTGGTCGGCGTGTGTATCTTCGGCGGCGGTAAGCGCATCGTCAAGGTCACCGGCGTAATGGTCCCTGTGATGGGCGTTCTGTACATCTTTATGTCCCTGGTGGTCGTGGTGCTGAACATCGGCAATGTTCCCATGGTATTCGGCCACATCTTCAGCGAGGCGTTCAACTTCAAGGCCATTTTCGGCGGCTTCGCCGGTTCCGCTCTGATGCAGGGCATCAAGCGCGGCCTGTACTCCAACGAGGCCGGCGTGGGCTCCGCCCCCAACGCGGCGGCGGCGGCCGATGTGTCCCACCCCGTGAAGCAGGGTCTGGTGCAGATGCTGTCCGTGTTTATCGACACTATCCTCATCTGTACCGCCACCGCACTGATGGCTCTGTGTACCGGCATCATCCCCTCCGAGGAGCTGAAGGGCGCTCCCTTTGTGCAGGCATCTCTGGCCACTACCTTCGGCAGCTTCGGCCCCTACTTCATCACTTTCGCGCTGCTGCTCTTCGCGTTCACCACGCTGCTGGGCAACCTGTTCTACTGCGAAGGCTGCTTGAACTACATTGCTGGCCGTAAGGTCAGCAAGCAGGGCATGATGGTGTTCAACATCATCGCCGTGGCGCTGGTATTCCTGGGCGCGCAGCTGTCCTTCGGCATGGTGTGGGATCTGGCCGACGTGCTCATGGGCGTGATGGCCATTATCAACCTGCCGGTGATTGTCATTCTGGGCGGCCGCGCCATGCGGGCTCTGGAGGACTATCTGGAGCAGAAGCGCCGGGGCGACGACCCGGTGTTCAAAAAGTCCAAGGCCGGAATTACCGAACAGACCGATTTCTGGAACTAAGCATCTGTTCCTTTTATGCGCAGGCAGGGACCGCCGAGACGGTCCCTGCTTTTTGCTGCTTCCGGGAGGAGAAAAAGCTTGCATTCTTTTCTGAAATATACTATACTGTGTAAGGTCCTTGAAAGAGGACGGGGTGTTGCGCAGTTGGTAGCGCGCCTGCTTTGGGAGCAGGAGGCCCGGGGTTCGAGTCCCCGCACTCCGACCACGCCGGAGCAAAGTCCGCTTTGCTCCGGCAATTTTTTATTAAAACCACCACCCACGCTGTTTCCTCCATACCGTTCCGGTTTCGTTGACAGCAGGGGAAAAAAGAGGTACAATAAATACATTATTTGTGTACGGAGGGTTTGCGTATGGATCGATTTTGTCCCAACTGCGGCACCCGTCTGGAGGAGGGCACTGGAAAGTGTCCCTTCTGCGGGACTCCGGCAGGCTTAGGCGGGGGGAAGACCCCACAAAATACAAAGAAATTTTTTGCCATCGGCGGCGGCGTGCTGGCGGCGCTGGCTGTGGTGTTCCTGCTGGTACGGATGTTTTCTGCGGCAGGGGCTTCGCCTGTGGAAGAGTTCGTCCAGGTCCATCGGGAGGCCCTGACCCCGGCCCTGCCAGAGCGGCAGATCGAGGAATTTTCTACGGATATGCACCTGAGCATGGGGGTGGACAACGCCTTTTTGAATGCGTATTTCCGTCAGATTTCCGCGAATTGGAAGCTGGACGCGTCCGGACAGCGGATCAATACCCTGATCGACCTGGTCTGGAGTGGTGCCACCCTGATTACCGCCCAGTTCACCTATGAGGACGGGCAGCTTGGTCTCTACATCCCGGAGGCCAGCGAGAAATATTATCTCTTTGATCTTGAGGAGTGGTACGAGAAGGATGGGGCGGACTTTGCCCAGTTGGAGGCGCTGCGGGCCAGCGGCCTGTCTCTGGAGGAGTGGCAAAAGCTGTGGCGGACCTACCTGGACATCTTTTTGGAGATGGTTAACGAACAAAATCTGACCATGGAGCCGGGAAAAAGCGTCCGTCTGCCCCAGCTGGGGGAGTCGGTCCGGGCCGACTGCTACACCTTCCGCCCGAGCGAGAGGGATGTGGAGGAGATGTTCCGCCGGCTGGCCAGCGAGCTGGAGGAAAACCAGGAGCTCCGGGACGCCATGCGGGTGTTCTGGGAGGAATACTATCCCGCTGTGGTGCTTGGAATATCCTATGACGAAGATTTGGACGAATATCTGGATGATATGGTGGAGGAACTCCGGGAAAACGCCCGGGAAATGGCCCGCGAAGTGGTGGACGATGGCTTCTACACCCAGGTCTATATCCGGGATGGCCGCATCTGTTATGAGCGGATCGCCTGGGAGGACGACGGGGGAGAGAAGGCTTTTGGTTTCGAGTCCGGCAAGAGCGGTATGATTTTTTACCTGGATGACGATGGGGAATGTGTCGTTGCGCTCCAGCACGAAAAAGCGGACAAAAACAGTGGCCGGTGGATTCTTTTCGCCCAAGACGACTGGAGCGGCGATGTATCGCTCCAAGTGGAGTATGAGATCGACCCGGCGCAGAAGTCCATTTTGCAGATTCCCTATGGAACTTACGTCCTGTCCATGCACTCCGCAGAATACACCTGGGAGAATGAGATGGAAATGATGCTTACCGTTGGCCCAGGCGAAAACGGCGGCAGCGACCACACTCTGACCCTTACCGGACAGGGGCTGATGGAGGAGAGCGGCCTATATAATATGGGCGTGGAGGAGTTGTTTTTTACCCTCCACACCACAGACCAACCCTCTCAAATTGCCGCTCCCGACGTTTCTGCGGTGCAGGTCCATGAGGAAGAGGACCTGTTGGAACTGGTGGAAGGGCTGGATCAGCTGGTGTACCTGCTGTCTGGCCAGTTGTCCGGGATTTGACCGATGGAGGCGGTTTGTAGTCTGCGGGAAATCGTCAAGGGATACGGCTCCAGAGCTCCCAAGGTTCTGGGGCCCTTGTCCCTGGAGATTTTTCCAGGAGAATTGATTGGCATCCGGGGGGAGAACGGCGCAGGGAAGAGCACTCTGCTGTCCCTGCTGGCCGGGGTGCAGAAGCCGGACGGCGGAGCAATCCAGATCAGCCCGGAGCTTCGGGGCCGGGTGGGCTACGCCCCTCAGGAGCCCGCCCTTTATGAAAGCTTGTCAGGGCTGGACAACCTGCGCTTTTGGGGAAAGGTACACCATCTGCCTTCCAAGCCCTGCGAGGCCCGCAGCCGGTGGCTGCTGCGGGAGATGAATCTGGAGGAGAAGGCACGGGTTCCCGCATCCGCCTATTCCGGCGGCATGAAGCGGCGGCTTCATCTGGCCACCGCTCTGATGGGGACGCCCAAGCTCCTGCTGCTGGACGAACCGACAGCGGGAGCGGATGAAGCGTCCGCCCAGCTGATGCTGTCCATGGTGAAGCAGCTGGGAGAGCAGGGATGCAGTGTGGTACTGGTCAGCCACCGGCGCGGGGAGCTGGAGCAGGTGTGCACCCGGCTGATCACCCTGTCCGGGGGACGCATTACAGAGGAGGTCCGGCCATGAGCGGACTGCGGGCATCCCTGTTCAAAGATTGCAGGCTGCTGCTGAAGGGGAGCGGCTGGTGGTCGATTCTGCTGCCGGTGCTGCTGTTTCTGGCTTTGGGGGCGGGAATGGGGGATTACTCCCAGCAGACGGCCATACAGCCCTTCGCCATTGCCGTCCGGGATTTGGATCACACCCTTATGTCCCGCTCTCTTGTGGGGCAGATGGAGCAGATTGAATTGTTTTCTGAGGTGATAACCGCCCGGGAGGACCAGTCGGATCTGGAACTGCTCCAGCAGGGAGCAGCGGCGGTGGTTACCATTCCAAAGGACTTTTTTTATACCATGTATACCATGGATAACCAGGAGGTCCCGGTCACTCTGAACGGCTCCATGCCGTTGGAATCCCAGTTATTTGGCTCTATGTTTGAGAGCGTTATGGGAATTATTCAGGCGGACCAGACCGCTCTTTTGGGGGTATATCAGTACTGCTATGGAGATTTGACCCCGGCGTTGGAGGCGGAGCTCTATGAGCAGTCATCCCAGCGTCTGGTCTGGGACGCTCTCAGCCGGCAGGCGGTGTTCGACGGCGGGGTGACGGTCTCCGACGTACGGGGAGCTCTGGAGCGGAGGCTGTTTGCCAGCACCCTCTCGGTTTTGTGTCTGTTTTTTGCTCTGGCAGCGGCGAAAACTGTCCCCCAGGAGCTGCGTTTGGGTCTGCTGGCCCGATATCGAAGCGCTGGGGGCGGACTGGGGGCCTTCGCCCTGTCTAAGCTGCTTTGTGTGTTAGTGCTTGCCGTTCCGGCCCTGGGGCTGCTGCTGGCGGTGTTTGGGCCAAAAGACTTGATTGGGCTGGCGCTTTTGGGCGGAGCGCTGCTTCTGTGTGCCTTCTGCCTGATGCTCTGCCTGGCCCTTTGGGCCTGGGAGGAGGAGCGGGCCCAGAGATGGGGAAACCTGTATCTACTGGTTTCCCTGCTGGCCGGAGGCGGCCTGTACCCCTTGGCTCTGCTGCCCAAGCCCCTGCAATGGCTGGCACCCTTCACCCTTCCGTATTATGCGGGACTTGGGGTGGAGCTGATTGCCCAGGGGGGCAATCTTTTATCGTGGCTGTGGCCCTTGGCAGGACTGGCACTTGGGGCCGTCCTGCTCACTGCCTTGCAGTGGAAGCGCTATAAAGGGATTTTGCCTTACAGAAAGACGGACACCCCGATTTATTCCATTCTCTTTTTGAAGGGAAACGCTATGTCTGGTGGGGCTGTTAGCTTGATTATTGCCCTGACGCTGCTTCTGCTGTGTGGAGCGGGTTCCGCCTATGCGCTGCGCCAGGAGGCCCAGGAGAGTCTGGTGCTGGCTGTGGTGGACAAGGACGGCTCGGTCCACAGCCAGGAGATGCTGGATTCCCTTGGAAATACCAGCACCGTAAAGCTGATTTCCTGTACAGAGAAGGAGGGGGAGCGCCTGCTTCTGACCGGACAGACCGAGGGGCTTTTGACCCTGTCCCCTGGGTTTGGCGCGGCCCTTGACAGCGGCGCGGAGCAGCTGCCCATGACCTATCGGGGGACGGCCAGCTCCCATTCCGCCCGGGCGGCCCGTGAAATGATTGCCGGCCATACGGCCATCCTGCGCAGCCGGGTGTGGGCCCTGGAGGAGTCCGCACAGCGGATGGACGGCGTTTCCCAGGAGGAGCTGTTCCAAACCATCGACCGTTTGAATGAAAACCAACCGCCTCTGTTTCGCATCACCACCGCCCAGGGAAAGACCCGGAGCCTCTTTCAGCCCAGCTCTATGGGATTTGCGGTGCTGTCGGCTACCCTGTGCGCCCTGACCTGGGCCGCCTGGACGGGCCGGGAGGACTGCCGCCGGGTGACGGGCCGCTTGCGGGCTCAGCCCAGGGGGAGACTGCTGGCCCGGGGGACGGATCTGCTGGCTCTGTTTGGATTGACGGCTGTGTGTATGTGTGTGGTTTTGCTTCCGGCAGGCATAGGGACGCCCCAGGTTCTCTGGACTGTACTTTGCTTCTCCTGGTGTATGGCGGCGCTGGCTCTGCTGCTCACCGGCCTGTCGCCCCAGGCGGGCCGTGTGGATACCCTGGCGCCCTTTCTGGCGCTGATTCTGTGCGTTTTAGGGGGCTGTTTTGTCGATTTGTCCCAGTTATCTCCCATGCTCCAGCGGCTGGCGGCGCTGACGCCCCAGGGGATGGCAATTCAGTCCAACGGAGGCGGTTTGCTGCTTCTGGGCGGGCTCTTCTTCGGCATATTGTACTGGATTTGATGGAAAGGGGGGACGGCAGTGCGGGTACTGGCATGGACGACGGCCGGGTTTGCGGCGGCCATTTTGGTGGGAGTATATCTGCCCATCCAGAGTCTGCTGTTCCCACTGGGGGCCGCCTGCGCCGGCGTGTGGCTGTTGTTTCTGCTGCCGGTGGGTGGAAGGCCCCGCTGGCGGCGTAAACTGATCTGCTGTGCTTTGGGGCTGACCCTGGGATTTTCCTGGGGCGGAGTCTACCGCCAGCTGTTTTACGCTCCTGCGGCAGCTCTGGACGGAAAAACGGTCCGGATGACGGCCACTGTACTGGAGTGGCCCAAGGCTGGAAACTATGGCAGCTGCACCATGGCGGTGCGGGCGCAAGTGGACGGAACCTCGGTCAAGGCCCTTCTGACGTTGGACGGGGAGGGGCTGGAGCTTCAGCCGGGGGACCGGATTTCCACCATTGGCCACTGTGAGCGGGCGGATTTGAATTTTGCGGGGGAGGACGTAACCTACTATCTGGCCAAGGGTATTTTCCTGCGAATCCGAGGCTATGGCGCGCTGGAGACAGAGCGGCCGGAGCGGGTTCCCCTGGCCCGCCTGCCGGCGTTCTGGGCCCGGGGGCTGAAAAACGGGGTGATGGCCGCCTTTCCGGACCAGTATGCGCCTCTGGTTTTGGCGCTGGTCACCGGCAACCGGGATGATCTGTCCGCCCCTTACACCTCCTCCCTCCAGCGTACAGGGCTGTCCCACACGGTTGCCGTGTCCGGAATGCACCTGGCCTTCCTGGCGGGGCTGATTAGTCTGCTGCTGGGCCGCGGAAAGCGGCGTACCGCCCTGACCATTCTTCCGGTGACGCTGATTTTTATGCTGGTGGCGGGGAGCACGCCCTCGATTGTCCGGGCTTCGGTAATGATTCTTCTGCTGGAGCTGGCGCCGCTGTTTGGCCGGGAGCGGGACGGCCTGACCGCGCTGTCCCTCCCGCTGCTGCTGATGCTGGTCCAGAATCCCTTTGCCGCCGCCCATATTGGGCTTCAGCTGTCTTTCGCATCGGTGGCGGGCATTCTATTGTGCGCCGAGCCCCTGCAGCGATACTGGATGGAGCGCTCCCGGCCCCTTCGGAAGCGGCTGGGAAAGACCGGGGGTAAGCTGCTGTCGTTTTTGGTCTCCACCTGCTGTGCCACTGTGGGCGCGATGGTTTTTACCACCCCTCTGTCGGCTCTTCATTTTGAAAAAATTTCCTTAATCTCACCCCTGTCTAACCTGCTCACCCTCTGGGCTGTGTCGGGTGCGTTCTCTTTCGGCCTGATCGCCGGGGTGCTGGGGGCGCTTTGTCCCGCCGCGGGGCGGGTCGCCGCCCTGCCGGGCATCCCCTTTGTCCACTACCTGCAAGCTGTTGTGCCCGGGCTGGCAAAGCTGCCCCTGGCGGCGGTTACCACCAACTCGTTCTATTACCGGGCCTGGCTGGTGTTCGCATATGGGCTGTTGGCGGGATGCTTTCTCCTGGCCTGGCGGCACAGGGATGAGCCCATCCGGCCCGCCATTCCAATTACCAGTGTGTGCGCGGCTTTTTTGGCGGCTCTGCTGCTCAACCTGTATACATTCCGGATGGGGGAAATCGCCCTGGTGGTTCTGGATGTAGGGCAGGGTCAGAGTGTTCTGCTGCGGCTGGGAGATCAGCTGGCTCTGCTGGACTGCGGCGGAAGCCGGGAGGACGAAGCGGGAAACATCGCTGCCGACTACCTCCAGGACCGGGGCTATGGAGGGCTGGACTACCTGATTTTGTCCCATTATCACGGGGACCACGCCAACGGAATACCCCAGCTTTTGGAGCGGGTGCAAGTGAATTTTCTTTATGCCCCTGACGTGGAGGAGGGTGACCCGCTGCGAGAGGAAATTTTCCAAAAGGCGCAGGAGTGCGGAACCCAGGTCCAACTGGTTTCCGATGATATTGCCCTGCCTGTTCAGGGCGAAGCTGTCTTGACCCTGTTCGGCCCTCTGGGGGAGGGGTCCACCAACGAGCTGGGTCTTACGGTGCTGGCCTCTGCCGGGGACTTCGACGTACTGGTCACTGGCGATATGGGCAGCGATGTGGAGCAGAAGCTGCTGGCGCACACGGCCTTGCCGGATATTGAGGTGCTGGTGGCGGGCCACCATGGTTCGGAGTATTCCACCAGTCCGGAGCTGCTGGAGGCGGTACGGCCAGAGGTGATCTGCATTTCTGTGGGGGCCTATAACCGGTACGGCCACCCCAGTGAAAGCACCTTGAACCGGATGGAGGAAGCCGGTGCGGAAATTTACCGCACGGATCAAAATGGAACCATTGCCATTCAAAAATATTAGGAGGGATGTAGGATGCCCCCACAAAAAAAGCCAGATACCTCGGGCTACCAAGCCTTTAAAAAAGCCCTGGCGGCAGGCGAACCGGGGAAGCTCTACGTGCTCCACGGGGAGGAGAGTTACCTGCGGGACCACTATTTAAGCAAACTGAAGGAACTGATTCTCTCCGGTGGAATGGGCACGTTCAATCTTCACGAGCTTGCAGCCAAAGAGATGTCCCCGCGGGCCTTGGAGCAGGCGGTGGACTGTCTGCCCATGATGGGAGAGCGCACCTTAGTGTTGGTGACGGACTACGACCTATTTAAAGCCGGGGAAAAGGACCGCGAGAGCTACGGCCGGATTTTTGCTCAGCTGCCGGACTACTGCTGTGTGGTCTTTGTGTACGATTTAATCCCCTATAAGGGGGACGCCCGGACCAAACTGGCTGCCGCCCTGAAGGAATACGGCACAGTGGTTCATTTTGTCCGCCAGGACCAGAAAAATCTGGTGGACTGGGTACGCCGCCGGTTCCGGGCCTTGGAAAAAGACATCGACACCAAGCTGGCTTTGGAGTTTATTTTCCTGTGCGGCGATTTGATGACCAATCTGGCAGGCGAAATTGAGAAGGTAGGGGCTTACGCCAAAGGGGCGCGGATTACCCGGGAGGACATTGACGCGGTGGCTACGCCCCAGCTGGACGCGGTGGTGTATGGCATGACCGACGCCATCGGGGCTGGAAAATTTGACCGCGCCCTGGCTGTGCTGGGGGAGCTGTACCAAATGCAGGAGGCGCCCATCCGCATTCTCTGGTCTCTCAGCCGTCAAGTGCGGCAGCTTTACAGTGCGCGGCTGGCCTTAGAGTCCGGACGGGGTACCTCCTATGTGGCCCAGCTATGGGGGCTGAAGCCCTACCCCTCGGAAAAGCTCATGGGGATGGCCCGGCGGTTTTCTCTGCCCTGGTGCCGCCGCGCGGCCATCCGGTGCGGCGAGATTGATTTGGCCATGAAGTCCACCGGCCAGGAGCCCCAGGGCCTGTTGACAGGCTTGGTGCTGGAATTGGCGGCGCCGGTATGAAGCTGCGGATTCAGGAGGCCATTGTGGTGGAGGGCCGGTACGATAAAAACGCCATTTCTCAGGTGGTGGACACCCTGATCCTGGAGACGGCGGGGTTCGGTATCTTCAAAAATCCGGAGCAGCTGGCTCTGCTGGGCCGTGCAGCCCGAACTCGGGGACTTATTGTCCTCACCGACTCCGACGGGGCGGGTTTTGTCATTCGCAACCGCATCAAAAGCGCGGTTCCGCCCCAATTTTTAAAGCACGCCTATATTCCCGACGTGTACGGCAAGGAGCGCCGGAAGGCCAGACCGGGCAAGGAGGGCAAGCTGGGAGTGGAGGGGATGCCGCCGGGGGTTTTGGAGGATGTTTTGCGTAGGGCAAACGCCACCATTTTGGACGAAAACGCCCCCCGACCTTTTGCGGGTCCCCCCATTTCCAAGGCGGACCTGTGCGCGGCGGGTCTCGCAGGGGGCCCGGACAGCGCCCAAAAGCGAAAGATACTGCTGAAGCGGTTAGATCTGCCGGAGCATCTGTCGGCCAACGGCTTGCTGGCGGTACTGAACCACTGTTACGGCCCGGAGGAGGGGCGGAAATTATTGGAATGAAAATTACCATTTTACACGGTCAGAGCCACAAGGGGTCCACCTACCAGATCGCCCATCAGCTGGCGGAAAAGCTGAAAGGGGATGTAACGGAATTTTTCCTGCCCCGGGATTTTGGAGAATTCTGTCTGGGCTGTACCCAGTGCTTTGCGCGGTCGGAGACGTTGTGCCCGCATTATGAAAAGCTCCAACCCATCACCCAGGCCATCGACCAGGCAGATGTGCTGATTTTAGCCAGTCCGGTTTACGTCTACCACGCCACCGGAGCCATGAAGGCTCTGCTGGATCACTACGGCTACCGCTGGATGGTCCACCGGCCCCTGGCGGCGATGTTTCACAAGCAGGGGGTGTGCATCTCCACGGCGGCGGGTGCGGGAATGAAAACCACCAACCGGGATATGGCGGACAGCCTGTTTTTCTGGGGGGTGCCCCAAATCTACCGATACGGCGTGGCAGTACGGGAGACCTCCTATGAGGGCGTCAGTGATAAAATAAAAGCAAAAATCCACCGGAAAACCACAAAATTAGCCCAGAAGATCAAGCAAAAATATGGCCGCGTGAAACCAGGCATCAAGACAAGAGGTTTTTTTGCCCTTGTGCGGATGCTCCACAAAATAGGGTGGAACGAAGCGGATATTATTTATTGGAAGGAGAGGGGCTGGGAGGACAAGGCCCGCCCCTGGAAACAGATATGATTCAAATTTCACCGAAGGTACAGGCCCTGGGGGACCAGGCCCAGGGCGAACTGGCGGAGCAGTTTGCCCGCATTGACACTATTGCCCGGGAGAATACCCGCCGGGTGCTTTCTGCGTTTCAGGATTGCCGGGTCGCCGACGGAGATTTTGCCGGCACCACCGGCTACGGCTACGACGACACAGGCCGGGAGAAACTGGAGACCATGTACGCCCAGATCTTCGGGACGGAGGCGGCCCTGGTCCGCCAGCAGTTTGTCAACGGCACCCACGCCATCACCTGCGCCCTGTTTGGAGCACTGAAAGCGGGGGATGTGCTGGTGTCCGCCGTGGGTGCGCCCTACGACACCCTGATGGGTGTTATTGGAGCAGTAGACAAGGGGCATGGTTCCCTGAAGGACTACGGAATTCAGTACCGTCAAGTGGAATTACTTGACAATGAACCGGACCTGGATGGTCTGGAGCAAGCGGTCTCTGACCCCAAGGTCAAGGCGGTTTTAATCCAGCGCTCCCGGGGCTATTCCACCCGAAGCTCCCTCTCTGTGGCGGAGATTGGTGAAATGTGCCGCCGGATCAAATCGGTCAACCCCAATGCGGCAATTTTAGTGGACAACTGCTATGGGGAGTTTGTGGAAACTCAGGAACCCACTCACGTTGGGGCGGATTTGGTGGTGGGTTCCCTGATTAAAAATCCCGGCGGGGGACTGGCACCCACCGGAGGCTACATCGCCGGACGGAGGGACTTGGTGGAGGGGGCCGCCATGCGGCTGTCCGCCCCGGGCATCGGGGGAGAGTGCGGCAGCACGTTAGGCCAAAATCGTCTGCTCTACCAGGGTCTGTTTCTGGCTCCCCATACCGTGGCCCAGGCCGTTAAAACCGCCGTGTTCGCCGCCCGGGTGATGGAGCTGCTGGGCTATGAAACCCAGCCTGCTTCTCAGGAGATCCGCCATGACATCATTCAAATGATCCATATGCGCGGGCCGGAGGCCCTACAAAAGTTCTGCAAGGGTATCCAGATGGGGGCGCCGGTGGACTCCTACGTCACCCCGGAGCCCTGGGATATGCCTGGCTATGACTGTAAAGTAATAATGGCTGCGGGGGCCTTTATTCAAGGGGCTTCCATTGAACTGTCCGCCGATGCGCCCATGCGGGAGCCCTATACCGTCTACCTCCAGGGGGGATTGACCTACGAGTCAGGCCGGCTGGGGGTGCTGCTGGCGGTGCAGGAGCTGCTGGGGGAATAGTCCAACCTCTGCGGGGAATATCTTACCCTATATAGGGGGTGGGAAAATGCGCAGACGGCGGTTTCGAGAGCTGGACCCCTGGGTGGTTTCGCTTCTTGTGGGAATTGGGCTTGCCCTGCTGATCATTGCCCTGCTGGAGCGCCGGCTGCGCCCCATTGTGGAGACGGTGGCCCGGACCCAGGCTCAAAATGTGATTTCCCAGGCGGTGGAGCAGGAAATTTTTGAGGATTTGACCCGCCGGCAAATTGATTACAGCGATTTTGTCACCATCCAGCGGGGAGAGGACGGGGCCATTCGTGCCCTGACCACCAACATGGCCCAGATGAACCTGTTTCGAAGCCAGTTGACCGCCCGTCTGCTGGAGGTTTTGGAGGAAATCGACGTATCCCAAATTCAGATTCCTTTGGGCAGTCTGATTGATTTGGATGTATTGTGGGGCCGGGGCCCGTCGCTCGGAGTTCACGCTATGCGGGTAGGGACAGTGTCCGCCGAATTTTCCAGCCAGTTTGCCCAAGCGGGCATCAACCAGACCCGGCACAGCATTTTTCTGGAAATCCATGTCCCCCTTACTCTGATTCTCCCTGGGGGACAGGTGGAAACTACAGTGGAGACCCGGCTGTGCGTGGCGGAAACTGTCATTGTGGGCCAGGTGCCTGATACCTATTTACATCTTAACGAAAGAGAGAGCCCATATGGAAGTGCTGACGGATATCTGGCGGTATAGCAAGCAGATGCTCCCACTGGCGTCAGCGGCGCTGCTGGTGTTTTGGATGACGCGCTCGTGGAGACGGACCAACTCCAAACCGCGAGAGATACTGCTGGCCGTATTTGTAGCCTACTGTGCCGGTCTGGCCGCATTGACCCTGTTTCCAGCCAATTTTTGGACCTTCTCCGGCCAAACAAAGCTCTTCTCTCCCTGGGAAACGGCCCTGTCTAACCTGGCCCACCTGCCCCAAATGCTCACGCCCTTTCATGAGATCGGCCGGGTGCTGCGGCGTAGGACCTATTGGGGGATCTTCCTGCTGGCAGGCAACATCGCCATGTTCCTGCCCATCGGTTTTTTTCCCGCGCTCTTGTGGAAAAATTGGAAGTGGTGGAAGTCTCTTCTGGCGGGCTTCTGCGCCTCCTGTACCATTGAGTTTGTGCAGCTGTTCATCGGGCGCAGCACCGACGTTGATGATGTGATTCTAAACAGCGCCGGGGCCCTGGCGGGCTTTTTGTTGTGCTGGGTCTGCAAAAAATTACTGCCGGAAAAGATTTGGAGGTCCTTTTATGGATGAAAAACAGATCCTGGAAACCCTGCGCCGGGAATTGACCCAGGCAGGCTACGAATATTATGTGCTGGACGCCCCCACCATGTCTGATTACGACTATGACCACAAGCTCCGGACACTGGAGGAGCTGGAGGCCGCCCATCCAGAGTGGGTCACTCCTGATTCGCCCACCCAGCGGGTGGGGGGCAAACCGCTGGAGAACTTTACTCAGGTCACCCACCGGGTCCCGCTGGAGTCCTTGCAGGATGTATTCAACTTTGAGGAGCTGCGGGATTTTGGGCAGCGGGTTCAGGGCGTGGTGGACAGCCCGGCGTATGTGGTGGAGCCCAAGGTGGACGGGCTGTCTGTGGCGCTGGAGTATGAAAACGGCCTGTTTGTCCGGGGAGCTACCCGGGGAGACGGCCGGATTGGGGAGGATGTGACGGAAAATCTGCGGACCATCCGGTCCATCCCACTGAAAATTCCCGACGGACCGCCCCGATTGATTGTCCGGGGAGAGGTATTTATGCCCAAAAAGGTGTTTCATGCCTTGAATGAGGAGCGGGAGCGCCGGGGAGAAGCTCTGTTTGCCAATCCCCGCAACGCCGCCGCTGGATCTCTGCGGCAGCTGGACCCGAAGGTCGCCGCCGCCCGCCGGCTGGATATTCTGGTATTCAATGTCCAATTTGCGGAGGGGGTGACCTTTCAAACCCACTGGGAAACATTGGAATACCTGAGCGCCAAGGGCTTTAAAGTGATTCCCCATGACAACTGCACCCGGATGGAGCAGGTCGAGACCCATATCGCCGCCATCGGGGAAACCCGGGAAACCTTCTCCTTCGACATTGACGGAGCAGTTGTAAAGCTGAATAACTTGTCAGATCGGGACCGGCTGGGCTCGACTGCCAAATTTCCCCGCTGGGCGGCGGCTTACAAATATCCCCCGGAGGTAAAACCCTCAAAAGTGACGGACATTGTGATTCAGGTGGGCCGGACCGGGGTGCTCACCCCCAAGGCGGTCGTGGAGCCGGTGCGTCTGGCAGGAACCACCGTGACCAACGCCACCCTCCACAACCAGGATTTCATCGCCGAGAAGGACATCCGTATCGGCGACACAGTTCTGGTGCGCAAGGCGGGGGAGATTATTCCGGAAATTCTCTCGGTAGACCTGGACAAACGCCCGGAGGGAACGGTTCCCTATGAATTTCCCAAAGTGTGCCCGGAATGCGGCGCACCGGTGGAACGGGACGAAGAGGGGGCCCACATCCGCTGCACCGGTGCGGAATGTCCCGCTCAGCTGCTGCGGACCCTGGCCCACTTTGCCAGCCGGGGGGCCATGGATATTGAGGGATTGGGCATTGCCGTAGTGGAAAATCTGGTAGGGGCCGGACTGGTGAAAACCCCCGGAGATCTGTACTTTTTGGATGCAGACCATGTGGCCAAGCTGGAGCGGCTGGGCAAGCGCTCCGCCCAGAAGCTGCTGGCGGCTATTGAGGGCTCCAAGAGCCGGGAGCTTTCCCGGCTGCTGTTCGCCTTTGGCATCCGGCAGGTGGGGGAGAAGGCGGCCAAGCTGCTGGCCCGGCGCTTCCACACCCTGGAGGCTCTGGAGGATGCCTCTTTAGAGGACCTGACCGATATTGACGACGTAGGTGAAGTCACCGCACAGAGCCTGCTGGACTGGCTGTCCCGCCCTCAGAGCAAGCATTTAATCGCCCGCTTGCGGGAGGCGGGGGTAAATATGACTGAGCCCGACCAGGGGGAGGATCAGCGCTTTGCCGGAAAGACCTTTGTGCTCACCGGAACCCTGGAACGGTTTACTCGGGACGAAGCCGCTGCCATGATTGAGGCCCGCGGGGGCAAGCCAGTGGGCTCCGTATCCAAAAAGACCACCTATGTGGTGGCGGGAGAGAGCGCCGGCTCCAAGCTGCGCAAGGCCCAGGAATTGGGAATCCCGGTCTTGACAGAGGACGAATTTCTGGATATGATGAACTGAACTGCCGCAGGCAGGGGAGAGAGAAATGAAAAAAGGATTTATTTGTGTTGTGGTCGCCACACTGATGTTCAGCTCCATGGAGGTGATGCTGAAGTTCATTGTGGGAGAGCTCAATGTGATTCAGTTGTCCCTGATCCGCTTTACCCTGGGGGGGATTTTCCTGCTTCCAATGGCGCTGAACACCCTGAAGAAGCGGGGAGAGCATTTGGAGCGAAAGGACCTGGCCTATCTGGCACTGTTGGGGTTTGTGGGGGTTACCGTGTCCATGCCCATGTATCAGCTGGCTGTGTTTTACGCCGGTGCGTCAACCGTTAGTGTGCTCTACAGCTGCAATCCGATTTTTACAGCGGTGCTGGCCGTGTTCATGCTGGGGGAGCCTATGCGGAAAAATCATGTGGGAGCGCTTGTTCTGCAGCTATTGGGCAGTCTGATTATTATCAATCCATTCCATACAAAAATTGACTCTACAGGGCTGGCCCTGATTCTTGCCGCCACTTTCTTATTTTCCCTCTACGGTGTGATGGGAAAGCGTAAATGCGCACGATTCGGCGGCGTGGTGGTTACGTGCTTTGGCTTTTTGTTCGGCAGCGTCTTTTTATTGCTGATTATTCTGCTTACGCGTATCCCGGCCGCAGCGGCGCTGCTGACCCGGGTGGGGCTTGGGTCCTTTGCGAACATCCCCATGTTCGCCGGGCTCACGCTGTCCAATCTGCCCTGTGTGCTCTATGTGTCCCTGGGAGTGGCCGGTGTGGGCTTCTGCGCCTACTTTTTGGCGATGGAGTATCTAAGCGCCAGCGAAGCGTCCCTGGTCTATTTCTTCAAACCTGCCCTGGCCCCGTTTTTGGCCTGGCTGGTCCATGGGGAGCTTATTCCCGTTAATATGGTAGTGGGAATTGTGTGTATTTTAATTGGCGCACTGGTATCCACGCTGCCTGGAATTCTGGAAACAAGAAAACAACAAAAGGAGAGTTAAATATGTCTGTATCAAAAGTTTATTTCACCGATTTCCACACGGTACCCTTTGGCGACGGCCTGCCCGCCAAGCTGCAAAAGCTGCTGCGCAAGGCGGGGATCGAGCAGATAGATCTGGAAGGGAAATTTGCAGCCATCAAGCTCCACTTTGGGGAATTGGGGAATATCAGCTACTTACGGCCCAACTACGCCCGGGCGGTGGTAGATTTGGTGAAGGAGCTGGGAGGCAAGCCCTTCTTGACGGACTGCAACACCATGTACCCCGGCTCCCGGAAAAATGCCCTGGAGCATCTGGAGTGCGCCTGGCAGAACGGATTTACCCCTTTGACGGTGGGGTGTCCCATTTTAATCGGCGACGGCCTGAAGGGCACCGATGACGTGAATGTCCCGGTACGGGGCGGCGAGTACGTGAAAGAGGCGAAAATCGGTCGTGCCATTATGGATGCGGATGTGTTTATCAGTCTGACCCACTTCAAGGGCCATGAGATGACCGGCTTTGGCGGAACCATCAAAAATATCGGCATGGGCTGCGGCTCCCGGGCGGGCAAAACCGAGCAGCACAGCAGTGGAACGCCTGAGATTTCCGCCAACGCCTGCCGGGGATGCCGGAAGTGCCAGAAGGAGTGTGCCAACGGAGGGCTGGCCTTTGATGAGACCTCCAAAAAGATGACGGTGGACCCGGCCAACTGTGTGGGCTGTGGCCGGTGCCTGGGGGCCTGCAACTTTGACGCCATCAGCTTTGCTACCGACAATGCGGTGGAGGTTCTGAACCGCCGGATGGCGGAGTACACCAAAGCGGTGGTGGATGGTCGGCCTCAGTTCCACATCTCCCTGGTAGTGGATGTGTCCCCCAACTGCGACTGCCACGGGGAGAACGATGTGCCGATCCTGCCAAACCTGGGTATGTTTGCCTCGTTCGACCCTCTGGCATTGGATCAGGCCTGTGTGGATGCCTGCCTGAAAGCTTCTCCTCTGCCTGGAAGCCAACTGGCCCGGCACCTGGAGGACCCCAATTTCCATGACCATCACGACCATTTCACCAACTCCACCCCGGAATCTGAGTGGCGCTCCTGTCTGGAGCACGCGGAGAAAATCGGGCTGGGAAGCCGGGAATATGAGCTGATTACGGTGTAAAAAGGAAGTTCCACTTCTGGTTGCGGCGGTTCCGCTCAGATGTTGCAGACAGATTTCCTCTTGTTTGATACACTGGAGCTATGAAAGGAGGGCTGCACTATGACATTTGGAGAAAAGCTGTACCGGCTGCGAAAAGAGCGTAAGCTGAGTCAAGAGGCGCTGGCTTCGGAGCTGAATGTCTCACGGCAGGCGATCTCCCGCTGGGAGCTGGAGGAGGTGGTGCCGGACACCGCCAATGTACTGGCAATCAGCCGGATGTTTGGGGTCTCCACAGACTATTTGTTGCGGGACGACTGCGACAGTGAGAATGATACACCGGCGGTACAGTCCGCAGAAAAGAGCTTGAAGGAAAGGCAAATGATGGCAGGAGCGGGATTTTTTGCCCGATGCTTTGCTCTGGGGATTCCTGCCATCGTACATTCAAACTTACGGCAGGAGATCGAAATAAACTGGGTCATTTTAGGGGGGATGGCTCTGCTTAGCTGTGGAATTTTGTTCCGTCTGAACTGGGATTATTACACCACAACTACAAAACCGGCCCGGGTTTTGCTGGTTCCGGACATGATTTGTTTGGCGATTATCTGTATTCTGCCTAAAGCGCTGGATTGGGTGCCTTACGGCTATGGGCTTCTGATCAGCCAGCTGGCAATGGTTCCTTTTTTACTGCAAAGTGTGAAGATATTATGGCTGCATTATGGTTTGGGCTGGAGAGGGAAAATGTAGAAATGTTGCAGAAACGAATTTTTCTAAACCTGTTCTAAAACAGATCAAGGATTGTAAAAGCCCCCGGCATATGCCGAGGGGTTTTTGCGTTGGTAAACAATATTTTCTGGCGTATACCTACCTGGAGTGCTATGGAACGGAAAAGTTTCTGGAGGAATTGCGGCACCGCGGCACACAACTCAACCCCAAGTACAAATCACTGCTTGCCCAATACCGCCGGAAGTGATACAATAGGGGACAATAAAAAGAATGGTACAAGCAGGTAAACAAAATAAAAATTTTGTTTACCTGAGAGGAGGGAAAACCTTGGATTACCGTACTGAGGCGCCGCCCATCCTGCGTGACTTCCTGGTTTATCACGAAACCATTCAGGCGCACTCAAAGAAAACTGTGGATGAATACTTTCTGGACCTGCGCAGTTTTTTCCGCTATTTGAAGCTGGAGCGCCGTCTGGTTCCGGCAGATACACCACTGGACCAGGTGTCTATTGCGGACGTGGATTTGGATCTGGTCCGCTCTGTGACCATCACCGATGTGTACGCCTATATGAGCTATCTGACCCGGGACCGGGCCAACCGGCCCAACAGCCCCGACACCGGCTACGGTCTGGCGGCCTCGTCCCGGGCTCGGAAAATTGCCACCATTCGCTCTTTTTATAAGTATCTGGCCAACAAGGCCAAACTGATTACCGAAAATCCTATGCAGGACCTGGATTCTCCCCGTCTACGGAAATCTCTGCCCCACTACCTGGATCTGGAAGAAAGTCTGGAACTGCTGGACTCGGTGGACGGCAAAAATCAGAGCCGGGATTACTGTATTTTAACGCTCTTTCTTAACTGCGGACTGCGGATTTCAGAGCTTGTAGGATTAAACACAACGGATGTTCGAGGCGATCAGCTGCGCGTTCTGGGCAAGGGTAATAAAGAACGGATGCTCTACTTAAATGACGCCTGCCAATCCGCCCTAAGTGACTGGATGACTGAGCGCAGCGCCATGACGCTTCTGGACAAAAATGCTCTGTTTGTCACCCCTCAGAACCGCAAGCGGATTTCCAAGGCGGCGGTCCATAAGCTGGTGAAAAAGCACCTGTCCGCCGCCGGACTGGACACCACTCAATATTCCTCCCACAAGCTGCGCCATACAGCCGCTACTTTGATGCTGCAAAACGGCGTGGATGTGCGTACCTTGCAGGAGGTACTGGGCCATGACCATCTGAACACCACCCAGATTTATACCCACATCAGCAACGAAAATTTACAGGATGCCGCAAAAGCCAATCCCTTGGGGGCTGTCAAAAAGCGGGGCCGTCCGAAAAAAGAACAGGAGGAATAGAAATGAACGCATATCCATGGCTGGAGAAGCATTTGTCCCAAAAACCCGGTGCAATTCGGGACTATAAAATGGAATGGAAGTGGGACCGCTGGCAGGTCGGCGGCAAGCTGTTTGCCGCCCTGTGCACGCCGGGACCGGAGCACAAGGAGCACGCGGGGCGGACTATGGTCATTTTGAAGTGTGATCCGACGATGGCGGAGGGCTTCCGGGCACAGTACCCAGAGGTGGTTCCAGGCTTTTACAGTGACAAACGCCACTGGAATTCCATCTATCTGGACGGAAAAATACCCGACGAGGTACTGAAATCCATGATTGACCTGTCCTATAACCTGGTATTTGGAAAGTTAACCAAAAAGCTTCAGCGAGAGATTGCGGGTGAATAACGAATATGTATTATGTAAATTTAGTGGCTGGCCTCCTCACTCCCCTGTCGCTGCTGGCTGTCGGCATTTTTTGGAAGATAAAGCCCCCCCTCCGGGAGGGCTCCGGCCTTGCCTACCGGACCGCTTTGTCGGAGCGGAGCCAGGAGACCTGGGATTTCGCCCATACGCACATCAGCAAACTCTGGATCCGTTTGGGCGTTCTGTTAAGCCTGATTACCGTACTTTTGGTCCACTTTTGGGTCAAGGAGAGCTTTACCCTGCTCTTGTGGGTCCTGGCCGGTCAGATGGCATTTTTGTGTCTCTCCGCCTTTTTCGTCGATACCCTGCTGAGAACGGTTTTTGACGGGGACGGCCGTCGGCATTAAGGATAACTGCCTAAAATATGCAGTCCCCAGAGTTGGTGGAAAGGATAACTGCTTAACGGCCGGTAGTCCGCATCATCGGTATGGGCGGCTACCAGAATGTGGTCCAAGCCCCGTTTCTTCCCTACCTTTACTACCACAGGCATATGGCCCTGCGTTCCTTGGGCAAAGCGCAGGCGGACCAAATCTCCAGGCTGGAGCGCCTCTGGCCCCACCACCTGGGCCACCGGACCGGAAGTATCCTGTTTTCTTGTAAGAAATTGGAACAGATAAAATACCCCTGTCCAAGCTGGGCTCTTGTCATCTCCAGAACGGTAGTACCAGCCGAATGTGGGGGTATTGTTCATAATTCCGGATCCGGCATAAAGACACTGAGATGCAAAATTGGTGCAGTCTCCCCCAATAAAGTCGTAGCTATAATATTGTGGATTGCGTCCCAGCGCCCACTGGTGCGCATAGTGTACCGCTTTGTCTCTGTCATATGGAATGAGCATAAAAAAATCCCTCCCCTGTTTCAGCTTATGCGGAACAAGGGAGGAATGTTTTTTTGTCTGGAGTCACATTTTCACGAATTCCAGTATAAGGTTCACGCAGGCATCCACATCCTTTAAATCCACCGTTTCCACCGGTGTGTGGATATACCGGCATGGAATTGAAATGCCGCCCGTACGCACGCCCAGTTGCGTCGTGTGGACTGCACCCGCGTCCGTTCCGCCATCGCGCATGATCTCCCGCTGGAACGAAATCCCTGTCGCCTTTGCCGCCTGCTCCAGTCTCTGAACCACCTCGGGATGACAAATTATGGAACGGTCCATAATCTTAATTGCCGCGCCCTTCCCCAACTGGACCGTTCCAGATTTTTCAGAGCCAGGAGTGTCATCTGTATCTGTCACATCCACTGAAATACCCCATTCCGGGGCAATCCCATAGGCGGCAGTCTTTGCGCCGCGAAGCCCCACCTCCTCCTGAACTGTAAAAGCAAAGTAGAGATCATACATACTTTGCTCCAATTTCTCCAGGGCCAACAGCAAAACGGCACAGGAGACCCGATTATCCAGGTAAGGTGAAATCACTTTACTACGACTACAAAATGTGGGGCCATCATATACAGCGGTATCCCCTACCTGGACCATTGCCGCCGCCTCTTCCCTGCTTTTTACACCAATGTCAAAAAAGCATTCATCCAGCTTCAGTTTTTCAAACTCGGCCTTTTCCTCTTTTAGAAAGATACCCCGCACACCGTTTTTAAACCGAACCGGCGTAAAGACGGTCTCCTTGGGCGAAATTCCTCCCAGACGGCCACAGCGCAGATAGCCCTGCTCCTCAATGTGGGTTACAATAAAGCCAATACTGTCCATATGGGCGGTAAACAAAATCTTTTGGCCCTCTCCCCGCTTGTGCACAATTAGATTTCCCAAGGTGTCAGTAAAAATGTCGTCTGCAAAGGGTCTCGCCAAGTTCTCAATAACGGCCCTTACCTCTGCCTCATCGCCGGAGGGACCATAGGCCCGGCAGAGCGTTTCGATTACACTATAAAGCTCCATTTTCTGCAATATCCTCCAAAAACAGCCGTGTCAGCGCCAGCATATGTGCAAAATCGGCTCTGCTCCCCACATTGGCCGGCGCATGGAGATAGCGGACCGCCGCCGAAATGGCCGCTACCCGTACCCCGGCCTTAGTCCGCTGGATGGCCCGGCTGTCGTTCCCCCCAGCGATATATTCTTTTGTCTGCCATGGAATGCGGTGTTCTTCCGCCAACCGGCGCAGACGCTCGAACAACTCGCGGTCATAGATGGTGCCTCCATCCATATAGGAGATAACCGGCCCCTTCCCTGGTGCGCAGACCCGGCGGTGGGACTCCGCTCCAGGCAGGTCCGCGGCAGTTGTGGTCTCCAGGACCAGAGCGATTTCTGGTGTTACCGCAAAGGCCGCGCCAAAAGCTCCCCGAGTCCCCACCTCTTCCTGAACAGTAAAGACAAACGTAATATCCAGGGGAAGTTCTTCCTCCAGCAGCTTGAGCATAACCGCGCAGCCGATCCGGTCGTCAATGGCCTTGGCCTTGAACAAATCCTGACCCAGTTTTTCGGGAGCGCCAACAAAAGCCCCGTAGGTGCCCAGGGGCACATCTATGCCTCCAGTATCCAGATAAAAGGACTCCGTTTTCGGAATTTTCTTCCGCTCGTCTTTACTGACAAGGTGAATTGCCTTACACCCTATCACCCCTGGGATTTTATCATTTCCCAGCACCACCGATTTGCCAATCGCAATCCGGCGATCCACTCCACCTACAAAATCGAACTTAAAAAAGCCGTCTTTTGCAGTACGGGTAACAATCAAGCCCACTTCGTCCATATGGGCACACAGCATCAGCTTTTGTCCGGTGGATTTTTTTCCTTTTTTAAACACAATCAGATTGCCCAGACGGTCGGTCCGCACTTCATCCGCGTATTGCTCGGCCCGTTTCTGTAAAAAATCCCGGACCTCTCCCTCATTACCAGAAACACCGTTGAGACAGCAGAGCTCCGAAAGCAGGTTCAGCATCGTTCGCCCTCCTTTTCCACAAAAGCCGCCAGCAGGCGGGCCGTTTCCTCCAGGTCCCGGCGGTGGACGGTCTCAATGGGTGTGTGCATATAGCGCAGAGGCAGAGACAGCACAGCGGTGGCGATCCCCTCCCGGCTGATTTGCAGCGGCCATGCGTTGGTCCCGGAGCTGCCGGACATTACCTCCAGCTGGATTGGAATTTCCAACTCCCGGGCGCACCGTTCCACCTGCTTGACAAGTGCCTGAGAACAGTTCGGTCCCACTCCAAGCACAGGACCGCCAGACAGCGTAAAGGTTTTATCCTTGTCAGCGTCTGGGGTGTCTCCATGGGTCACATCAACCGCCACACATAGATCCGGGGCAATCCCATAGGCCGCAGTAATCGCGCCGGCGCTGCTGGTTTCCTCCTGAGTGGAGCCCAATACATACAAATCGACATACAGTTCCACCTTCTGAAGCCGCTCCAGCACATCCAGCAGCACTGCAAAACCGGCCCGGTCATCCAGGGCCTTGCCGCAGAAGAGCGCCTCACCGAAACGGGTACAGCCTCCCCGGCAGACCGCAGGGGTCCCGATGGGAAAGTTTTCCCTGGCCTCCTCCTGGCTGCACCCCACATCCAAATACAGCTTGTCGATGGACAGTGCCTTTTCGGCCTCCTCGCTGCTCTGAAGGTGGGGGGGCATACAGGTCACAATCCCCAGGGCGGGAGGCTCTGTCAACAGCAACAGTTCTCGGTCCGGGAGCATTCGAGCGTCCACGCCGCCCAGAGAGGCGAAGCGCAAAAAGCCCTCCTCGTGGCCGGTGACAATGAACCCCACCTCGTCCAGATGGGCATCCAGCAGCAAGCGGGGCGCTCCCTCCTTGCCGCACCGGCGCACCCCTACCAGACTGCCCAGGCGAGTGGTATACACCTGATCCACCAGGGGACGCAGCAGCTCCGCTGCCCCCTGGACCGCCTGTGTCTCAAAGCCGCTGGGGCCAGACAGAGTGCACAGGCGGCTTAGTACGCGTTCGTAATCCAATGAAATTCCTCCGCTTTAAAAGTTTTGCACCAAATCCTTAAAGTGCTTACCCCGTTCCACAAAGTTTTTGAACTGGTCGAACGCGGCGCAGGCCGGCGAAAGGACCACATAATCCCCGGATTTCGCCCGCCTGCGGGCCTCCTTCACCGCCTGGTCGAAGCCCTCGGTCATAACAATTTCCGGATGGCCGGGACGGTAGGTCTCCGCCTGCTCCACCGCCTTGCGGATGGCCTGGGCGGTGGCCCCGTTGAGGACCAGAACCTGCACCCGGTCCACAATATCCAGCGCCAGATTTGTAAAGGGAATTTGCTTGTCATAGCCTCCGGCGATTAAGATCATGTCCCCAGGCGCCTCCGCAAAGGCGTGAAGGCAGGCTGCGGTTCGGCTGGGGCTGGTCCCGATGGAATCGTTATAGTAGGTAACCCCATCCAGCTCCCGGACCTTCTCAATCCGGTGCTCCACTCCCTGGAACTTGTCGGCCACCTCCCGGACCACAGGGTCCGGAACCAGGCCGTCCACAGCGGCGATGGCGGCCATATAATTTTCGATGTTGTGGACGCCTGGAATTCGGATGCGGTCCAGAGGCAGAACCTCCCGGCTCCCCTGGGTGTTGGTGAGCCAGATGGCCCCGTCCCGCAGATACACCCCCTGCTCCAGCCGTTCCTGCCGGCTGAACCAGACCACCCCAGCGGGGGCCAGCTCCGCCAGCGGGTGCAGCCGCTCACAGTCCCAGTTGAAAATGACACGGTCCCCTTCGCCCTGATGGCGGAAAATATTGGTTTTTGCCTGGGTATACTCCTCCATAGTGTGGTGATAATCCAAGTGGTTGGGGGCCAGATTGGTGAATACGGAGATATTGGGGCTTTGCTCCATCGTCATCAGCTGGAAAGAGGAAAGCTCCAGCACAGCCAGATCCTCCGGCTCCATATCCCCCACATCGGGCAGCAGGGGCTTGCCGATGTTGCCCCCCACGTAGACATTATACCCCGCAGCTTTCAAAAATTCCGTAATAATGGTTGTGGTGGTGGTCTTTCCGTCGCTGCCCGTCACAGCAAGAATCCGGCAGGGACAGGTACGGAAAAACAGCTCCATCTCACTGGTCAGCTCGCTCCCCTGCTCCACAGCCGCCTTCACCTGGGGGGTGTTGGGGCTCAGTCCCGGGGTGCGGAAGATCAAATCTTCGTGCAAATCCTCCAAATAGTCTTTTCCCAGAATCAGCGTTGCGCCCAGGCTCTCCAGTTCACCGGCCAGCTCCTCCGAGCGCTCCCGGGGCGCCTTGTCCCGAACCGTAACTTTGAGCCCGGCCCGCAGCAGCATCCGAATCAGCGGGGTGTTGCTTACTCCCATCCCGATTACCGTGATGGTCTTTTCATGCAGAGAATCCAAATACTCTTGAATGGCAGACATAGCCCGTCATCCCTCCTTATTTTTCAATCAAGTCATTTTAACACATCTTTGGAAAAAATTCAACGCTCTTACAGCCACACGGCCCAATCTCCATACCGGAAGGTTCCGCTCCCGTGATGGAGTTGTCCGTTTTCCTTCAATTCCCGGAAAGCGTTCCGCATTCGGAGCACGATTTCTGGTTCAATTTCCAGGGAGTGATGGGCGGGAAATATCCGTTTTGCCGGAAGTTCCGCTATTTTTTCCAGAGAATTGAGGTAAGCGGCTGGGTCGGTGGAGGGATAGTACGCAAACAATGTGTCTTTATAAACCAAATCTCCGGTGAACAGGTAGCCTCTCGCCTCTTCCCAGAAGCACATATGCCCCGGTGAGTGCCCTGGCGTATGGAGGACCTCCACTACCCGTCCGCCTAAATCTATGGTGTCACGGTCCTGCAAAACTCTGGTTGGTATCCCCTGAAATATCTCATAGGTACTGACATCGAAGCCCATTGGCAAATCACATCGGTCTGCCACCATGCTCTGAACAGTTTCCCGTGACAGCGGAAAGCCTCCGTTGAGCCAGTCCAGTTCCTCGCCGTGGGCATAGAAATCCGGGAAATACTTGTGGCCGCCCACATGGTCCCAGTGAATGTGGGTGGCCACAGCGGTAACTGACTTGCAGGTGAGGTTCTGAACCTCGTCCTGGATTTTGCAGATTCCAAGGCCGGTATCAATCAGCAGGCTGCGCTCTGTTCCGTTCAAGAGGTAGCAATGGGTCTCCTCCCAATGCCGGTATTCGCTGAGAACGTAGGTATCTGCATCAACCTGCTCAACAGTAAACCAATCGCTCATGTGCCAAAGCCTCTTTTCATTTACAAATTCACGGTTCTGATTATAGAACAAACTTCTGAGAAAATCAACACATTAAGAATCCATGAAAAATACCGCTTTTATCTTTACCAAGTGGCGGTTTTTGTGCTATACTGCATTCAAAGACAAATAAGGGAGCTGTTACCATGCCTACAAATGCCTACGAAAGTCCGCTGTCCTCCCGGTACGCCAGCGACGAAATGCTCTATCTCTTCTCCGCCGACAAAAAATTCACCACCTGGCGCAAGCTCTGGGTCGCGCTGGCCCGGGCTGAGATGGAACTGGGCCTGCCTGTAACCCAGGAGCAGGTGGACGAGATGGAGGCCCATTTAACGGACATCGACTATACATTAGCCGCCGAGATGGAAAAAAAGCTGCGCCACGACGTAATGGCCCATGTCCACACCTTCGGGACCGCCTGCCCCAAGGCCATGCCCATAATCCACCTGGGGGCCACCAGCTGCTACGTGGGCGACAACACCGACGTAATTCTCATGAGGGAGGGTCTGGAACTGGTCCGGGCAAAATTGGTCCGGGTGCTGGACCGTCTGGGGCAATTTGCCCGCAAGTATAAAGACTTGCCTACCCTTGGTTTTACACACTTCCAGGCCGCTCAACTGGTAACCGTGGGTAAGCGGGCCACCCTGTGGATGAACGAACTGCTCATGGACCTGGAGGAAGTGGAATACCGTTTGTCCACCCTGAAGCTGAGAGGCGCCAAGGGGACTACCGGTACCCAGGCATCCTTCTTGGAGCTCTTTGAGGGGGATCATGAGAAGGTTAAGCTGCTGGAAGAGAAGATTGCAAAGGAAATGGGCTTTACAGCTGTTGTCCCCGTAAGCGGACAGACCTACTCCCGCAAGCTGGACTACAATATAGTATCCACTCTGGCTGGCATCGCCCAGTCAGCCAGCAAGTTTGCCACTGACCTGCGCCTGCTGTGCCACTTGAAGGAGGTGGAAGAGCCCTTTGAGAAAAATCAAATCGGCTCCTCCGCCATGCCCTACAAGCGAAACCCCATGCGGTGTGAGCGGATTTGCTCTCTGGCCCGGTATGTCATTGCGGACGTAGAAAATCCTGCCGTTACCGCCGCGACCCAGTGGTTTGAGCGGACCCTGGACGACTCCGCAAACAAGCGGCTGTCCGTGCCGGAGGCTTTTTTGGCGGTGGACGCGATTTTAAATATCATGCTGAACGTATGCTCCGGTCTGGTGGTTCACCCCAAGGTCATCGAAAAGCACGTGTTGGAGGAACTGCCCTTTATGGCCAGCGAAAATATCATGATGGACGCAGTGAAGCGTGGCGGCAACCGACAGGAGCTCCATGAGCGGATTCGCGTCTTGTCCCAGGAAGCAGGCCGGAACGTGAAGGATTTAGGCCTGCACAATAACCTGATTGAACTGATTGCCGCTGATCCGGCTTTCGGCCTGAGCATGGAAGAACTCACCGCTCACATGGAGCCCAGCCGTTACACCGGCCGCTGTCCGGAGCAGGTGGAGGAATTTTTGGATCAGTGCGTGGCTCCCGTACTCTCTCGCTTCGCCCGGGATTTACAGGGAGAGGATACCCAGTTGAAGGTGTAAGGAGGAAAACACATGGGTTCCAAAAAGCCGTCAGAACACTACATTGCCCTGGGATTGACCGCCTTCTGCGTCATTGCTGCGTCGATTTTGTTCTTTTTTCTCCTGTATCACTTCGCAGCGGTGCGAACCCTGGCCGCCAGCCTGATGCTCATTCTCCGCCCCATTCTCTATGGACTGGTACTGGCGTTTCTGTTGCTGCCAGTCCACCGGCACATTTTGACGTTTTTAATCGCTCTGATCCCCAGCCAAAGGGTCCGTCCGCTTCTCAATGGAGCGGCAATTCTGCTCAGCCTCTTCTTTGCCCTGCTGATTATCTATATTTTGCTGGCCATGGTGCTTCCCCAGTTGTACATCAGCGTAGTGGGCTTAGTCCAGGCATTTCCCGGCTACATTGAGACTGTTCAGGAGTGGTTGGTTAAAACCTGGCAGGACAATCCGGCTCTCCAGGCATTCCTTCTGCCCTACTACGAGTCTACCACTCAAGCTCTGGAGGATTGGCTGCAAAACGACATCATGCCCAACCTGGAGTCCATGTCCACGGTTCTTAATTGGGCAAAGGAATTCCTTCTGCCCAACGTAACGGACGTTGTAACCAGTGTATCCGTGGTCGTGGCAACAGCACTGATGGTTTTGAAGGACATCTTGATTGGGCTGATCGTGTCGGTGTACCTGCTGGCCCGGAAGGACACCTTTGCCGCCCAATCCAAAAAAATCGTCTACAGTCTGCTGCCCACTTCCGTCGCGGACCTGGTGGTCGAGGAAGTTCGCAGCGCCTACCGCATTATGAGTGGGTTTATCAATGGAAAATTGGTGGACTCCGCCATCATCGGCGTAATCTGCCTGATTTGCTGCAATATTTTCCACTTCCCCTACCCCGCTCTGGTGGCAACCATTATCGGCGTAACAAATATTGTGCCGTTCTTTGGTCCCTTTATCGGCGCAATTCCCTGCTTTTTCCTGATTCTGCTGGTAAATCCTCTTCAGGGGATATATTTTGCCATCTTTGTTCTGGTGCTCCAGCAATTCGACGGCAACATCCTGGGCCCCAAGATCCTGGGCGACTCCACCGGTCTTGCCAGCTTCTGGGTGCTGTTTTCTATCCTTCTGTTTGGCGGACTGTTCGGCTTTGCGGGGATGGTGCTGGGTGTTCCGGTGTTCGCGATGCTTTACAGCATCGTCAGCCGGCTGGTCGCCCAGGGGCTGCGCCGGCGCGGGCTGCCTGTGGAAACTGCACAGTATATGGGGAAAACCGGAAAATTCTCGTAACCCCAAACAAACAAAAAGCGTCCGCTTGGGAGGAACTTTGTAAGGAAGTTTCTCCCAAGCGGACGCTCTTTTGAATTAAATCAGTGCCGCAGCTGGAACCGCTGGACGGAATCCTCCAGCTTTTCCGCCTGCTGCCGCAGTTCCTCCGCCGAGGAGGCGGATTCCTCAGCGGTGGCGGCATTGGTCTGCACCACGTTAGAAATCAGCTCCATTCCTTCGGTCAGCTGCCGCAGGGACATGGCCTGCGCCTGAGCGGACTGGGCGATCTGCCCCACCAGGTCCGCCGACCGCTGGGCGCTGGACACCACTTCAGACAGGGCCTCTGTGGTCTCCTCCGACAGAGAGGTTCCGTACCGCACCTGCTGTACCGATGCATCAATCAGTTCGGTGATGCTCTTGGCGGATTCGGCGCTCTTACTGGCCAGCCGCTGAACCTCATCGGCTACCACAGCAAAGCCCTTGCCCGCCGCGCCGGCCCGGGCCGCTTCCACAGAGGCGTTCAGGGCCAGAATATTGGTCTGGAAGGAGATGTCCTCAATGGCCTTGGTGATGCCACTGATCTGCTGAGAGGAGGCGGCAATATCCGCAATGGCCTTGGTCAGCGCGTCCATCTTGGTGCTGCATACCTGAAGCTGTTCACCGGCGGATACAGCAAACCTCTGGGCCTCCGCCGCATCCTCCGAAGTGCGGTTCACCTGGCCGGAAATATCCTGAATACCCGCGGACAGTTCCTCCACCGTAGAGGCCTGCTGCACCGCGCCTTCGGAAAGAGTTTGGGCACCGGCGGCCATCCGCTGGGACTCGTTGGTAAGCTGCTGGGCGGTCTGGCGGATATGATACAGAGCGTCGTTCAAGGAATCCAGAATCTGGCGCATAGCCTTCTGAATGGGCAAAAATTCTCCCCGGTAGGTTCCATTGATGGCCAAATCCATATTGCCCTGGGCCATCTGGGCCAGTTTGTCGTCGATGTCGTTGATGTACGTTTTCAGCTCCCGTTTGGTCTCGTGAATGGAGTTGACCAGCATACCCAGTTCAGAGGTATCCGCCTCCCACTGGAATTCCGCAGACAGATTGCCCTGGGCAATCTCGCCCATCTGGTCCTTCACCGCAAGAACCGGTCGCAGAATGCGCCGGCGGATTACCCGCATACTGAATACCTGCAGTCCCATAACCACCAGCAGAGAAATCACCATCAGGGTGCGAACGATAAAGACCCACCGCTCCAGGGACTGAACCTCCTGAAAGGCCCGGGCATCCAAATCCGCTAAAAATTGCTCCTTCAGGCTGGTAATCTTGGCCAGGGCGCTGTTGTATTCCTCTCCGTACACATAGTTGATGGCTGTGCTCTGCTGGCCGGACTGAACCTGCTGCATGGCCTGCTCCTCCAGGGGCACCAGCTCGTTGGAAAGGGCGGACATCTGATCAATCATGTTTTGTTCCTCAGGGGTGATGCCGATCTCCTGCATGGCGGCTACGCCCTGATCCCGGTTTTTCAGGTGGTTGACTTCGTTCCAATAGTTGTCGTAGTGCTCCTGAAGCCCGGTGGCCGCAAAGGCCCGAACCTCATTCGTCAGATATGCGGAACCGTTCATGAAACGGTTGGCGTTATAAGTCAACTCATATCGCTCCTGGTTGGACTTGTCCAGGCGGCTACTGGCTCCACTGTTCATAAACAACAGAATCATCAGAAACACCAGGGCACAGATGGATGCTACGTTTAAAATTGCAGTCAGCGTTGATTGATTCATAGCCTTTTTCATATTTGTGCCTCTCCTCTCATAAATCCCACAAGGATTTCGCTTTCTATTGTAGCGGATTTAGAGAAAAATTACAAGAGTTTTGAGAAAAAAACCCGGATGCCCATAAAACATCCGGGTTTCTCCAATTCTGGACGGTCCATACCAGCTCCGGCTATACCAGCTCTACCCGAACCTGCTCCCCTTGGGCGCATACACGGATCGCTCCTCCGGCGGTCAGATCCCCTCCCAGCAGCAGGTCCGCCGCCGGATCCTCCACCCAGGCCGCCACCGCCCGGCGCAGGGGACGGGCTCCGTAATCCCGGCTGCGGCCCTCCCGGGCCAGCAGAGCCACCGCTCCGTCCTCCACCTCCATGGACACACCCAGCCCGGACAGGCGCTTTTGGGTCTCCTCCAGCAGCTGCCGGGTGATCTCGGCGAGCGTCTCCTGTTCCAAAGGGTGGAACACCAGCATCTGGTCCAGGCGGTTTAAAAATTCCGGGGAAAAGCTCCGCTTGGCTTCGGACAGCACCGCCCGCTCCAAGTCCTTCTTATCTCCCTGACTGGCCGGAGAAAAGCCCAGGCCGCTGCCCTCCCGGAAGTTCTGGGACCCTAGATTGGAGGTCATTACCAATACCGTGTTCCGAAAGTCCGTTTTCCGGCCCTGGGAATCGGTCAATACCCCCTCTTCCATCACCTGGAGCAGAATGGACCACACGTCCCGGTGGGCCTTCTCCAGCTCGTCCAGCAGCACCACAGACCAGGGCCGGCGGCGGACTCTCTCGGTGAGCTGACCTCCTTCTTCGTGGCCCACGTACCCAGGCGGGGAGCCGATGAGCCGCGAGACCGAGTGGGCCTCCATATACTCCGACATATCAAAGCGGATCAAGGCATCCTCACTGCCGAACAGGGCCCGGGCCAGACTGCGGCACAGCTGGGTTTTGCCTACTCCGCTGGGCCCCAGCAGCAAAAAGCTCCCCACCGGCCGTCTGGGGTCCTTCAAGCCCAGCCGCCCCCGGCGGATGGCTTGGGCCACCGCCCGCACGGCCTTGTCCTGACCCAGCAGGCTTTTGCGCAAATTGTCCTCCAGGGCCAGCAGGGCCTTCCGGTCCTGCTCGTCGGGGTCCTGGATGGGAACTCCGGTCCACTGGGAGAGCACCTGCCGGATGTGCTCCGGAGCCACTGAACGCGGGCCCTGGGCGCACTGCCACCGGCGGCGGTCCTCCTCCAGCTCCCGCCGGAAGTCCCCCTCTACGTCCCGCAAAATGGCTGCCTGTTCAAAATCCTGGCGCTGGATGGCCTCGTTGAGCTGCCGGGCGGCCTGGTTTACCCGGCCCTCCAGGGCCTTCAGCTCCTCGGGCAGACTCTGCCGGCCCAGTCGGGCCTGGGCCGCCGCCTCGTCTATGAGATCAATGGCCTTGTCGGGCAGATACCGCTGGGGCAGATACCGGCAGGAAAGCTCCACCGCCGTCTCCAGCGCTTCGTCGGTGATCGCCAGTTGATGATGGGCCTCATAGCGGCTGCGCAGCCCCTGCAAAATCTCCAGCGTCTCCTTCTGGGTGGGCTCCCGGACGGTCACCGGCTGAAACCGGCGCTCCAGGGCCGCGTCCTTTTCGATATACTTCCGGTACTCGTCCAGGGTGGTGGCTCCAATCATTTGAATTTCTCCCCGGCTCAGGGCGGGCTTCAGGATGTTGGCCGCGTCGATGGCCCCCTCCGCGCTGCCCGCCCCCACAATGGTGTGCAGCTCGTCCACAAACAGGATGATATTCCCCGCCCGGCGAACCTCCTCCAGCACGTGCTTGAGCTTTTCCTCAAACTCTCCCCGGTATTTGGTTCCCGCCACCATGGCGGACAAATCCAGGGCGCACACCCGTTTCCGGGCCAGGTGCTCCGGGGCGCTTCCCCCGGCAATGGCCAGGGCTAATCCCTCCGCAATGGCGGTTTTGCCCACCCCGGGCTCCCCAATCAGGGCGGGGTTGTTCTTAGTCCGGCGGGAGAGGATCTGAATGACCCGGTCCAGCTCCTCCTGCCGGCCGATCACCGGGTCCAGCTTGCCCTCCCCGGCCATCCGGGTCAAATCCCGGGCGCACTGGTCCAGCTGGCGGGTGTTGTCCGCTGTCCGCTCCGGCTCCCGGGCCCGGGCGGGCCGCTGGGGCAGCTCCTCCCCGCCCAGGGCGGCCAGCACCCTGCGCTGGAGGGTGCCGGTGTCCACTCCCCCCTCCCGCAGCAGCCCCATCGCCGCGCTGTTCGGCTCCTTCAGCAGCCCCAGCAGCAGGTGCTCTGCGCTGACCTCCTTGTGGCCCAGACGGCGGCTCTCCTCAGCGGCCCGCCGGATAATCAGGCAGCACCGGGGGGTAAGCCCCTGCTGGGGAGACCGGGCGGGCGCCCCGGTGCCAACCCGCTGGGCTACCGCCGCCCGGAGGGCCTGGGGTTCCACGCCTGTCTGGCGCAGAACCTGTCCGGCCTGACTCAGGGGCTGGTTGGACAGTCCCAGCAGCAGATGCTCGCTTCCCACATAGGTGTGACCCAGTTGGGCGGCGTGCTGCTGGGCCAGCCGGATGGCCCCCAGAGCTGTAGATGTGAAGCGGTTGTCCGCCATATGCATCACCTCGTCAAAACATTTCTTTCACTATGCCCGTTTTTCCGAAAATTTAGCATTGATTTTTTTTGAATCTGTGGTAAAATGGAGGACAGATTTAAAGGGAGGTGTATTCCAATGGCCTATGTTATCAGTGACGCGTGCGTGAGCTGCGGCTCCTGCGCCGATGCCTGCCCCGTGGGCGCGATCTCTCAGGGGGATTCCCAGTACCAGATCGACGGCGGCGCTTGCCTGGACTGTGGTTCCTGCGCCGATTCTTGCCCCATGGGCGCCATTTCCCAGGGCTGAGGTACATCCAAACAAAGCGCCGGCGGTTTGCCGGCGCTTGTTTTTTGACACACCCCCCGAAAATTTTCCAACAGGAGGAATTTCCTATGAATCACGATTACCGCTCCAGCGGGATTCTGCTGGCCGTTTCCTCTCTGCCCGGTCCCTACGGCATCGGTTCTCTGGGCCGCCCCGCCCGGCAGTTCGTCGATTTTCTCGTTGAGGCCGGCCAGCACATCTGGCAGGTTCTTCCCCTGGTCCCCCCGGGAGAGGGCTCCTCTCCCTATATGTCCCCTTCCGCTTTCGCCGGCAATCCCCTGTTCATCGACCTGGACGAACTGGCCGCGGAGGGCCTTCTCGCCCCCCACGAACTGGACGGCCAGCGCTATGAAAATCCAGACCGGGTGGACTACGGGCACCTGGCCAAAACCCGGATGCCTCTGCTTCGACTGGCGTTCCAGCGCAGCCGGCAGAGCCTGTGTCCCCAGGAGGACCCGGATCTGCCCTGGCTGGGGGATTACGCCCAGTTCGCCGCTCTCCGGGTCAAATATCAGGTCCCCTACTGGGAGTGGCCCGCGGACGCCCAGCCGGACCCGGAGGAAGTGGAATTCCAGGAATTTCTGCAAAATACCTTCTATCGGCAGTGGTTTGAGCTGCGGGCCTACGCCAACCAGCGCATGGTGCGCATCATGGGCGACGTGCCGATCTACCTCTCCCCAGACAGCGTGGAGCGGTGGAAGCGGCCCAACCTGTTCCAGCTGGACAAGGACGGCCATCTGGCCAATGTGGCGGGCGTTCCTCCAGACGCCTTCACCGATCAGGGCCAGCTGTGGGGCAATCCTCTGTACGACTGGGACGGCCACAAGCGGGAGGTATTCGCGTTCTGGGAGGAGCGGATGGTCTGGTGCGAGCGGCTGTACGACATGGTACGCATCGACCATTTCCGGGCCTTCCATAGCTATTGGTCTGTCCCCGCCGGGGCCGCCAGCGCCAAGGAGGGCAAGTGGATGCCCGGACCCGGCATGGACCTGCTCTGCCGCATCCAGCGCGCCGCACCCGGCCTGGAGCTGATTGCCGAGGATTTGGGCGATCTGGACATGGAGGCGCTGCATTTTGTGCGCAACTGCGGCATTCCCGGCATGAAGGTGATGGTATTCGCCTTTGATCCTGTGGGCGAGAGCGCCTACCTGCCCCACAACTGCCAGCGGGACTCGGTGATCTACACCGGCACCCACGACACCCCCACCTTTGTGCAGTTCCTCAACGAGACCGACCGGGAACAGGGGGAATATGCCCGGCGGTACTTACGCCTGCGGGAAGACGAGGGCCTGGGCTGGGGTGTGATTGCCGGAGCCTGGTCCGCCGGCAGCCGGCTGGCCATCGCCCCCATGCAGGACGTACTGGGGCTGGGTGCGGACGCCCGGATGAACACCCCCGGCACCATGGGAGATCACAACTGGAGCTGGCGGGTCCGGGAAGAAGCCCTGAACCCCTACGTGACAGGTAAAATGCGGGAGATTACCCGTACATACCGCCGGTAAATTGGGAGGGTCATATGGACCAAAAATTGAAAATTCTAAAGGAATGGGTGGACGAAAGCCAAAGCATCGTCTTTTTCGGCGGGGCCGGGGTCTCCACGGAGAGCGGCATTCCGGACTTTCGCAGCGTGGATGGCCTGTACCACCAGCAGTACGACGATCCCCCGGAGACGATTCTCAGCCGTACCTATTTTGACGCCTCTCCGGAAAAATTTTATAAATTCTACCGGGCCAAGATGCTCTGCCTGGACGCAAAGCCCAACGCCGCCCATCAAACGCTGGCCCGTTGGGAGCAGGAGGGCCGTCTGCTCAGTGTGGTTACCCAGAATATCGACGGACTGCATCAGGCGGCGGGGAGCCGCCGGGTGTGGGAGCTCCACGGCAGCGTACTGCGCAATTACTGTATGAAATGCCGTGCCCCCTACTCCGCCCAGTACATTCTGGACAGCAAAGACCCGGTTCCCCGGTGCACCTGCGGCGGAATCATCAAGCCCGACGTGGTACTCTATGAGGAGTCTTTAGACAGCCATGTGCTTCAGGGGGCGGTAAACGACATCCAAAATGCGGATCTGCTGCTTGTGGGCGGCACCTCTCTGGCGGTATACCCCGCCGCGGGGCTCATTCGCTACTTCCCCGGCCGGCGGTTAGCGCTCATCAATAAAAGCTCCACCCCCTATGATCAGGAGGCGGAACTGGTAATTCACGGGCTGATCGGTGAAATTTTAGGGGGATTGTCCGCCAAATCCTGACCAGTGTTGAACAACCTGACCGGAGCGCAGCCCCGCTCCGGTCAGGTTGCTTCTATTTCCATAGCCGCTGCATTTTTTCATCCGCCCAGATCACCCGGTTCCGGCTGGACTTTGCGTCATACAGCATTATGTCCCCTACCGCCCGATTTAAATAGACATTTATTTATATAAATTCTCATAAAATTAAAAAAGCGCCTCAAAATGGGGCGATTCCAACGTTAGGACAAATAAATATTTACTTATCCTGCATCAAAAACGAACCGCTCTTCAGCGGTACGTTTTTTATTGCCCTTGTTCCGGAAGCTCCCGCATCAGATACCCGCTCAGACCGGTGGCCAGAAGTTGAAAAATGGTCTCCTCTGTCTCCTGATTGTTGGGAAGGGTCCCTTCCACCACATATTTGGCGTACATAACGGTGGAGGTGAGCACATGAAGCCACAATAAATCCTGATTCATCTGCTTCAGGCAAGGAAATGAATGCCGAAAAGCCCGTACCATTTCCACAAATGAAGAAAAATAGTCTGCATCCCGGTTCTTGTCGTATTTGGGAAAGAACGCGCTGTCCCGAAACCGGTGGTAAAAGATGGTCTCATCCGGATGGGAAAGCCAGAACCGGAAGTAGGGCAGCCACAGGCTTTTTACCGTTCCCATCGGGTCGTCCAGCATATTTTGGGGATCAAACTTCAGGTGCTCAAAGATGACCGCGGCCTGCTTGTCCACATAGGTGAAGCACTCAATAATCAGCTGATCTTTACTGTCAAAGTAGCGGTACAGAGCCCCGGGAGACATTCCGGCCAATTCGCTGACATTCTGGATCCGTACACCTTCCAGACCATATTGCCGCACGGCTTTCATGGCTGCATAGATAATGCGGGTTTTGGTGTCATCCAGAGCGATCCCTCCTTCCTGAAACTGTATGCTATGGTTTATTATACACGTTTTGGACTCCATTGACAATACCTTTTTTCATTTTTACAAAATGGTACCTGGAAAACCGGCATATTTTAGCACTCTCAAATTAAGAGTGCTAAAATTAACATATTATCTATGGTGTGTTCATGATTTCTTCATAATTGGGCAGTATACTAAAGTCAAATTTAAGAGAGCTCCGCACAAGCGGAACCGAAAGGAGTTTTGACTTATGTATATGATCCCTTACACCACTTCCCGCCGCAGCAGCTCCAGCCTGATGGACCTGTTCGATGAGTTTGAGCGCAGCGTTTTCGGCGAAAACGGCCGGCGCACCCCTGCCTTCTCCACCGATATCCGGGATGAGGGCGCCCACTATCTGCTCCAGGCTGAGCTGCCCGGTTTCTCCAAAGAGGACATTGATTTGGATGTAAAAGACGGCATTTTGACCATTTCTGCCACTCATGAGCAGTCTGAGGAGCAGAAAAAGGACAACTACATCTGCCGTGAGCGCCGGTACGGCAGCTTCCAGCGCTCCTTCAATCTGGAGGGCATCCAGGAGGATCAGATCTGCGCCTCTTACCAAAACGGCGTACTGGAGCTCACCCTGCCCAAACGGCAGGAGGTGCTGCCCCAGAGCCGGAAAATCGCCATCAGCTGAACCCAAACATCAGGGGCGGGCCTTCGGTCCGCCCCTTTTCGGATTTAGCACTCTTTTACTTTAATTGCTAAGGAGATCAACTTATGAATATGAATCAATTCACCCAAAAATCCCTGGCGGCCATTCAAGCCGCCCAGGATCTGGCCCTGGAGCGCGGCAATCAGCAGATTGAACAGCCCCACCTGCTGCTGGCCCTTTTGTCCGATCCCCAGGGCCTGGTGCCCCAGCTGCTCACCCAGCTCGGGGTCACCCTGCCCAGTCTCCAGGCCGCCGTCCGCGCCGAGGCAGACAAGCTGCCACGTGTGTCCGGCGGGGGCCGGGAGATGGACAAGGTGTATGTGTCCCAGGATGTGGACAGGGCGCTGCAAAAGGCTCAGTCCGCCGCCCAGGCCATGAAGGACGAATACATCTCGGTGGAGCACCTGTTTTTGGGCCTGCTGGACGCGGCCAGCAGACCGATGGCCGAGCTGCTGCGCACCTATCAGATTACCCGGGAAAAGGTTTTGCAGGGGCTGGCCGCCGTTCGTGGCAGCCAGCGGGTCACTACCGACAATCCGGAGGAAACCTACGACGCTCTGAACAAATACGGCACGGATCTGGTCCGGCGGGCCCGGGACAGCAAGCTGGACCCGGTCATCGGCCGGGACGAAGAAATCCGGAATGTCATTCGCATTTTGTCCCGGAAGAGTAAAAATAATCCGGTGCTGATTGGCGAGCCCGGCGTGGGCAAAACCGCCATCGCCGAGGGCCTGGCCCAGCGGATCGTCAGCGGCGACGTGCCCGGTTCCCTCCAGGACAAGACCATTTTCGCCCTGGACATGGGGGCCCTCATCGCCGGGGCCAAGTACCGGGGCGAATTTGAGGAGCGCTTGAAGGCAGTTTTGAATGAAGTCCGCAAGAGCGAGGGGAAAATCATCCTCTTCATCGACGAGCTGCACACCATCGTGGGCGCGGGCAAGACCGAGGGCAGCATGGATGCAGGCAACCTGCTCAAGCCCATGCTGGCCCGGGGGGAGCTGCACTGCATCGGGGCAACCACCCTGAACGAGTACCGGCAGTATATCGAAAAGGACGCCGCCCTGGAGCGGCGGTTCCAGCCGGTACTGGTCAGCGAGCCTACCGTGGAGGACGCCATCGCAATTCTGCGCGGATTGAAGGAGCGCTACGAGGTCTACCACGGGGTAAAAATCACCGACGGGGCAATTATCGCCGCTGCCACCCTGTCCAACCGCTATATCACTGACCGCTTCCTGCCCGACAAGGCCATCGACCTGGTGGACGAGGCCTGTGCCCTCATCCGCACGGAGATCGACTCCATGCCCACGGAACTGGATACCATCCAGCGTAAGGTCATTCAGCACGAAATTGAGGAAGCGGCCCTGAAAAAAGAGACCGACCCCCTGGCCCAGGAGCACCTGTCTGAAATTCAAAAGGAGCTGGCCGAGCTGCGGGAGGAGTTCCGGGCCATGAAGGCCCAGTGGGACAATGAGAAAAACGCCATCGGCAAGGTGCAGAAGCTCCGGGAGGAGCTGGAACAGGCCAACGCCCGGCTGGAGCAGGCCCAGCGGGAGTACGACCTGGAACAAGCCGCCCAGCTGCAATACGGCGTGATTCCGGAGCTGAAAAAGGCCCTGGAGGCCGAGGAGGAAATTGCCGGCGAGAGCCGGGCCCAGTCCCTGCTGCGGGACAAAGTCACCCAGGAGGAGATCGCCCGCATCGTGGAGCGGTGGACGGGCATCCCCGTCGCCAAGCTGGTGGAGGGGGAGCGGGAAAAGCTGCTGCACCTGGAGGATATTCTGCACCGGCGGGTGGTGGGCCAGAACGAGGCAGTCCGGCTGGTCTCCGAGGCCATTTTGAGAAGCCGCGCCGGCATTGCCGACCCGAAAAAGCCCATCGGCTCCTTCCTCTTCCTGGGACCCACCGGTGTGGGCAAGACCGAGCTGGCCAAAACCTTGGCCGAAGCCCTGTTTGACAGTGAAAAAAATATGGTCCGCATCGACATGAGCGAGTATATGGAAAAATTCTCCGTCTCCCGGCTCATTGGGGCCCCTCCCGGCTATGTGGGCTACGAGGAGGGCGGACAGCTCACCGAGGCGGTCCGGCGGAAGCCCTACTCCGTCATTCTCTTCGACGAGGTGGAAAAAGCCCATCCGGACGTGTTCAATATTCTGCTCCAGGTCCTGGACGACGGGCGGATTACCGACAGCCAGGGCCGGACCGTGGACTTTAAAAATACCGTCCTGATCCTGACCTCCAACCTGGGCAGTCAGTATCTTCTGGACGGCATTGATGAAGCGGGAGAGATTTCCCAGGAAGCCCGGGGGCAGGTGGACCAGCTCTTAAAGCGGTCCTTCCGGCCGGAATTTTTGAACCGGCTGGACGAAATTGTGTTCTACAAGCCTCTCACCAAGGAAAACGTATCCCATATTGTGGATTTGATGGTGAACGATTTAAACGGGCGGCTGCGGGATAAGCGGCTTACCGTCTCCCTGAGCCAGTCCGCCAAGGAATTTGTACTGGACAAGGCCTATGACCCTTCCTTTGGCGCACGGCCTCTGCGCCGGTATCTCCAGCACACGGTGGAGACCCTCATCAGCAAGCAAATTATTGCCGGGCGGGTGGAGCCGGGGGCTGTTCTGGCCGTAGATGTGCAGGAAGGGGAATTAACCGTGCATACGGGCGGCTAACAGGGTATTTTCCATCAGCATTGCTCGGGTCATGGGCCCCACTCCCCCAGGGACGGGGGTGATATACCCGGCAGTTTCCTGCACGGCGGCGAAGTCTACGTCGCCACACAGTTTTCCTTCCGCATTGCGGTTCATGGCAACGTCAATGACCACCGCACCGGGTTTTATCATATCCCCGGTGACCAGGCCGGCTTTTCCGGCGGCGGCCACCAGAATATCTGCCCGGAGGCACTCCTCCTTCAAGCCCTGGGTCCTGCTGTGACAGATGGTCACCGTTGCGTTTTCCCGCAGCATCAGCAGGGCCTGGGGCTTTCCGACGATATTGGACCGCCCGATCACTACGCAGCGCTTTCCGGCGGGGTCAATGCCGTATTCCCGGAGCATCCGCATGACCCCCGCCGGGGTGCAGGGCTGGAATCCCTTCTCTCCGATCATCAGCTGTCCCACGTTATAGGGGTGGAAGCAGTCCACATCCTTGTCGGGCCGGATGGCGTGCAGCAATGCCTGTTCGTCCAAATGCGCCGGCACCGGGAGCTGGAGCAGAATGCCGTCAATATCCTCCCGGCTGTTCAGGGTTTCAATCAGTCCCAGCAGCTCCTGCTGGGTGGTCTCCACCGGTAAGGCGTACTCCTCGCTGTAAAAGCCGCACTGGGCGCAGTCCTTTTTCTTTCCGTTGACGTAGACCCGGGAGGCGGGGTTGTCCCCTACCAGGATCACCGCCAGCCCGGGCGTGCGGGCTAGTCCCTCCGCCTGGGCGCGGACCTGGTCCTTGACCTTCTCCGCCAAAGCCTTTCCGTCCATAATGATTGCAGACATGGGAAATCACCTCATTTTTTTTGTTTTTTGACCAATTTCCAGAGCAAAATGCTCCCCGCCGCCACCGCGCACACGATAGACAGCAGCTGAGACACCCGAATGCCGGTGTCAAAGAGATACAGGCTGTCAGTCCGCAGCCCTTCGATCCAGGCCCGGCCCAGGCCGTACCAGAAGAGATAGAACAGGAAGCACTCCCCCTCAAATTTCCGGTGCTTCCCCAGCCGGTAAACCATAACTAAACCCGCCAGGTTCCAGAGGGATTCGTATAAAAATGTCGGATGTACCCCCAACGTCCCATTCACGACAGATTCATAGGCCAGGTTCGATTCCAAAAGCCCCTTGGCCCACAGATCATCGGCAATGGATTGGGCGCTCATGCGCCAGGGCAGGTCGGTTACACCGCCGTATGCCTCCACGTTCATGAAGTTGCCCCACCGGCCAACGAGCTGGCCGATCAACAGCCCATGAACCCCCAGGTCCGCAAAGGACAGAAAACGGATATTCCGCTTCTTGCAGAAAATCAGCAGGACGATGACCGAGGAGATAATCGCCCCGTAGATTGCCAGCCCTCCGTCGCTGTAGCGCAGTACAGCCCCCCAGTTCAGGGAACCATCCGGGTTTTGGTAGAGGCTCAGATTGAAGATCACATAGTAGGCCCGGATGGCCACCAACGCCGCCGGGACGGCCCAGAGCATCATGTCGATAATCTGATCCTCTGTAATGGAAAAACGCTTGCCCCACCTGGAGCAGAGATACACCGCCAGCAGCAGGCCGGATACGATAATAATGCCGTACCAGTAGATAGGCCGTCCAAGCACTGTAAAGGCAATTCGGTTTGCAGTGAATTCCAGGCCCAGGCCGGGGAAGCTCACCTGTTGGATCACGCCGTCTCTCCCCCCTTGGGCCGCACAATGGACAGCGCGGTCCGGCTGGGGACCACCCACCGCTCCAAAAGCCCCTGCACATCCTGTACCGTCAGACTCTCATAAATCTGGGGGAAGTCCAGAAAGCGCTCCTCCCGGAAAAAGGACTGGGCCTGTGTGACGCACAGGTTTTCAAAGGAGTTGAGAGAGCGCATCCGGTTGCCGTAGCAGCCCTTTTTGATGCGCTCCCACAGCTTACAGTCCACGCCCTCCCGGACCAGACGTTCGCTCTCCTCCAGCACCGCCGCCCGGACCGCCTCCGGGTCCCGGCTCTCGCCGCCGGCGCACAGGAAGGAACAGCCCGGCTCCGTCTCATAGTCGTAATAAAAGCTCTTGTTAATCAGCCCCTCCCGGTACAGCCGGGCGTACAGGGGGCTGGAGGTGCCCAGCAGCGCCTCACAGGCCAGCTCCCCCAGCAGAGACTGGCGCAGACCCGCTTCTCCCTGGGCCGGGGCATCCCCCTTGAAGCCCAGCTGGAAAATGGGGGTGGAAACCTCCATGGAAATTTCAATCTGATTCCGGCTCACCTGCTCCGGCTCCTGTCCGCCATAGTCCCGGTCCGCAATGGGGCCGGGTGTTTTGGGCAGAATCTCCCGGGCGGCGGCACAGACCGTCTCCAGGTCGAGATCCCCCGCCGCGCATAAAACCATGTTAGCCGGGTCGTAAAAGGCCTTATGGCAGTCGTAGAGCGTTTTGTCCGTGATGTGGGAGATGGATTCCACGGTTCCCGCCACACTGGTGCGGATGGGGTGGGTGTGATACATTGCCTTGGTCAAGTTCTGATAGACCTGCCAGTTTGGGTCGTCCTCAATCATGCCAATCTCCTGGCCAATGATGCCCTGTTCTTTCGCCACGCTCTCCGGAGTGAACCAGGGGACGGACACAAAGGACAGCAGAATCTTCAAATTTTCCTCAAATTTCTCCGTGCACTCAAAATAGTACCCCGTAATGGCGTTGCTGGTGAAGGCGTTGGGGGAGGCTCCGTTGGCCGCCAGATCCTGAAGGGCGTTGCCCTCCTGGGTGTCGAACATCTTGTGCTCCAGATAGTGGGCAATGCCGGCGGGGGTGTCCTGCCACTGGCCGTTCAGACAGAAGCGGGTGTCCATGCCGCCGTAGCGGGTGGCGAAAAAGGCGTAGCTCTTTTGAAACTCCGGCTTGGGGAACACAAACACGTTCAATCCATTTTCCAAAACCTCGTGAAAAATCTTCTCCCCCGCCCGGGGAAATTGCAGCAGTTCCATGGTTTAACCCTCCACTCCTTTCAGGAAATATACCGTATCCAGCTCCAGCTTCTGGGCCGCGGCGGCGACCTGAGAGGCCGTGACGCCCTCCAGGCGGCTTGTCAGCTCTTCGATCTCCGTGTCCAGACCGGCGGCGGCCTGTCCCAGCCAGAAATCCTCCAGCTGGCCCTGATTGTCCAGATAGGAGCGGTAGCCGGAGATTACCGTCCGGCGGGCCCCCTCCAGCTCCCAGTCCTCAATCCGGCCCTGGCGGATCTCCTCCAGCTGGTGAAGAATTTCGTCCCGGGCTTCCTGGTACTTGTCAAACTCGATGCCGGAGGACACCAGAATCACGCCCTTCATCTTCTCCAGCATGGAACTGGCGTAGTAGCACAGGGAGAGCTTTTCCCGGACATTCAAAAAGAGCTTGGACAGGGTGGTCCCGCCGAACACGGCGTTGCACAGCAGCAGGGCCGGGTAGTCCTCCTCCCACACGGCGTTCCCACCGGTGCGGAAGCCCATAGCCAGCTTGCCCTGGGTCACGTCCATGGACTCCTCCACCGTATTGACCTCCACCGCGTTGGTGCGGATCTCACAGTCGGCGTACAGCAGTTCTCCCGGTTCCCGGGCCAGCAGAGGGGCCAGCGCCTGCCGCAGCGCCTGTTCGACCCGCTCCGGCTGGGCGCAGCCGCAGTAGTAGACCTCAAACTCCGCCTGAGCCAGAAGCTCCTGATACCGCGCCCAGAGGCTTTCGGGGGTGATGGCGGCGGCGGAGGTCTCGTCCCCCAGCCGGTCCACGCCGAAATTCTCATAGCGGCACATCTCCTGGGTCAGCCGCTGAACGGCGTAGGTGCGCTTGTCGTTGATCTGGCTGCGGATGCGGTCAATCAGATTCGCCCGCTCTCCGGCGGTGTATTCCGGACAAAAAACCCCGTCCCGGGTGAAAGGATTGAGTAAAATCTCCCCCACCAGGGCGGCGGCGGGCTCTAAAATGGGCCTGCCGTCCAGGGCGTACTTGTCATCCAGAAAGCCTGCCACAAGGCCCACGCACTGGGTCTCTCCCCGCTTGCGGACCATGGGCTCAATCGCCCCGCCATACAGCTCGTCCAGGGCGGCGGACAGGGCCTCCAGATCCGGGTGCTTCCGGGTCCCCCGCCGCAGCACATAGGGCAGCAGGGCGTTGAGGGAGGCCTGCTCCGCCTCCAGGGGAAGCATCATGGTAACGCTCAGATAAGCGCTTTTGAACTTGTTCGTGTGGACGCACCGCAGATTGACGCCGGGCGCCAGCTCTCGTCTCGTGGTCTGCATGAAACCAATCCTTTCCTGGGAAATTTATCTCAAGAAGCATTATACATGGTTTGAGGAAAAAAATCAAAATTTTTTGTGAACAAATATTTTCCCCTTTAGGGGCGGGGGCGGCTCCAGGCCGCCCCTACAGAATTTCCACCCCATTTTTCATCAGTTTCCCATCCAAGCGGCAGACAGGCGGTTCCCCCCGTTTTACCTCAATGTGCAGCCGCTTCCCATTGGGCAGCTGCCACTCCGCCGAAAATCCCGGCCAGGATTGGGGCAGGACCGGCTCCACATACAGCCGCCCCGCCCGGACCCGTAAGCCCAGCAGGTGCTCCACCGCCGCCCGGTAGTACCACCCCGCCGCGCCGGTGTACCAGCTCCAGCCGCCCCGGCCCTGGTGGCCCTGGGCCGCGTACACGTCGGCAGCAATGACATAGGGCTCGGTCCGATAAATTTCGGTTGGGTGGGTCTCCGGCAGCAGGGCGTGCAGCAGCTGCCAACCCCGGTCGCCGTCCCCCAGCTCCAGGCAGGCGATGGCTAACCACACCGCGCCGTGGGTGTACTGCCCGCCGTTCTCCCGGACTCCGGGCAGGTAGCCCCGGATATAGCCCGGGTCCTTGCCCCGGCCTGTAAAGGCGGGACTGAACAGCTTGATCAGCTGATTTTTTTCGTCAAAGAGTTCTGTAATGGCAGAATCTACCGCCTCAGCCCCCCGCGCCCCGCCGGCAAAGACAGCAAAAGACTGGGCGATGGAGTCGATTTTGCACTGGTCGTTTCCCTGGGAACCCAGCGGGGTCCCATCGTCGTAGTAGCCCCGGCGGTACCAGGCCCCGTCCCAGGCCTGTTCGGCGGCCTTGAGGCAGTTTTGCCGGACCTGCTCATACTCCGGAAAGTCCTTCAGCACCAAGGCAAGAAACCAGGTCAGCCACACAGACTCCCCCCGGCCCCGCTCCCCCACCCGGTCCATGCCGTCGTTCCAGTCCCCGGTCCCCATGAGGGCCAGACCGTGGGACCCAAAGCCCCTCTCAATGACCCTCTGCACCGCCCGCTGACAGTGCTCCCGGACGGTCCCGGTTTGGGACGAAATTTCCGGGGTGTCGTACCGCTGCTGCTGATCCGGCTCCAGGGGCGGGGCATGAAGGTATGGGACGGGCTCGTCCCATAGCTTTTCGTCTCCAGTTAAATTTACATAACGATGCGCCGCATAGGGCAGCCACAGCAGGTCGTCCGTGATGCGGGTGCGTACGCCGGCCCCGTGGGGCGGGTGCCACCAGTGCTGTACGTCCCCCTCCTCAAATTGACGGGCGCAGCAGCGTAAAATCTGCTCTCTGGCCAGGGCCGGAGCGGCGGTCATCAGGGCGCACACGTCCTGGAGCTGATCCCGGAAGCCGTAGGCCCCGCCGTTCTGATACTGGGAGGTCCGGGCGAACAGCCGGCAGGCGGTTACCTGATAGAGGCCCCAGCAGTTTACATAATGATTCAACTCAGGGCTGGGGGTATTGATGCGGAGTTTGTTCAAATTCCTCCAGAAGGGCTCGGTTTTCTCCGGAACCCCCCGCTTCTCCCAGTGGGACTGGTCTACCAGGGTCCAGGTCTCCCCCGCCTTGACCGGCTGGATCAGGGCCGGACCGTCCTCCAGCCGGTAGGACAACGCCCCCTCCTGCCCGCACCTTACGGCGATATACCGCCGGTTTTCCTCCATGGGCACCCAGGCCCGGGTGGTCAGCGCCCCGTTGGGCAGCTTTTTCTTCCAAACGGCCTCTCCCGGCCGGTAGGACACCGTACAGTCCAGCCCGTCCCCGTCTGCAAAGACGGAAACGCCATTAAACTCTACCCGCTCCCCGCCGCCTACTGTCAAGGGGTCGTTGCGCCAGCGGGTCAAGGCCCCCTCCCGGCTGTTGCCGCCGGTCCACAAAAGGCCGTTCCCCGTTTCGTCGGTGAGCCAGCCGAATTCCTCATTGCACAGAATCTGGCTCCAGCCCACCGGGGGCAGCTTGTCCCCAGCAAAAATCTTCAAAACCCCGTCGGGTTCTATGCTCCAGTCCGCCGGACAGTCCGATACATCCACTGGCCCGGGAGGCGGCACGTCCTCCACCGGCAGGCGCTCCGTCAAAGGCAGGCACACCGCGGCGTGGGCGTAGACCATGTCCCGGGCCGGTTTGCCGTCGCATAGGTGAACGCCCCCTTTGGCCCCCAGGGCGCTCTCTGCCCCCAGTTTTTTCAGGTGCTCCGTAAGAGCCGTCCGCAGGGGACGGCGGTAGTCCCCCTCCTCGTCCAGCAGGAGGACCAGGTCAAAGGCAAATCCGCCCCGGTTTAAGAACTGGTGCATAGCGCACCACAGCTTGGCCCGCTCCAGCTCCTCCTCCTGGATCAGCTGCCCGGCGGCGATGGGCACGTCGCCTGAAACCCCGAAGGGCCACAGCTCCCGCTGAGGGGGCAGCTTTTGGGGGACGGTCAATCGGCCCAGCAGCTCGAAGGCTTCCAGGGCTTCCCGCTGGGACAGCCCCAGTTGCAGGGCCGTACCGGCCAGCTCCCCTTCCGCGCCGGCGGCGGGCTTTTGCAGCAGGCTCTGAACGCTGGCCAGAGCGCTGCACTCGCTGTCTGATCCCGCCAGGGCCAGCCGGACGGTTTTGCTCTCCCCGGGGCGCAGGTCAAAGGGGATTTTTAACAGCAGGCAGGGGTCCAGCACCGCTCCCACCGCTCCGTCCAGGGACAAATTTTTGTGGGGCAGGGCCCGTAAGCCGCCCCGGCCCAGGGCCCGCTCCCGGGAAGTGGTGAAGGCTCCGGACGCATCCCACTGGACCGCCAGCACCGGCGGCTGTTCCCGCCCCCTGGGACGGCGGCAGAATACCACGCCGTTTTTCACCCGCTTGCTCTCCAAAAACAGCCGGGAGAAGGCCGGATGGGCCTGATAGTCCTCCAGACGGGCCAGCACGGGCTCCAGATAGAGCAGCAGTTCCCCCTTCCAGTGGTCCGCTTCCGCCCGGAGCTCCGCCCGAAAGACGGCTCCGTTCTCCTGAGGCGGCAGGGTCAGGGACAGCCGCACCCCCCGGCTCTCCCACCGGGCGCAGGCGCTGTCAAATTCCCACCGGCCCTGCCAGTCCCCGGCGTAGAGGGGCGCGGCGGTGACGCCGTAAAAATCGTCCTCCGTGCGCACAAAGGCGGAGATCCCCGCCGGGGCGTACCACTCCCCCGGACGGCTGTGGAGCAGCTCCTCTCCGCCCAGCTTCAGCCGGACCGTCCCGTTATCCCAGGCCAGAGCGGTCAAATTTCCGCTGGACAGCAGGGTGCAGGCCGGCTGGAGGCGGCTGCTTCCCTCCCCCCACCGCAGCAGGGCCGGGGCCGCCCGGCGCTCCGGTTTTTTTGGGGCCTCCCGCTCCGCCAGACGGGCCACCGGAGCACCCACCGGCAGGCGCTCCCGCAAAAGCTCCCGGTAGGCGGACATGGCCCGGTCCCGCATGAAACGCTTCTGCATCACGTTTTGGTTCAGAGCGTTGTCAATGGCCACCAGGCTCATGCCCAGGTGATGGGACATATAGCTGCGCACCAGGGCAAAACGGGCCTCTCCGGTAAGCCTCTGGGGGGTGAAGTCCGCCGCCTCATAGAGGCCGAACCGGCCCTCCATGCCCAAGTCCCGCAGGCGGCGCAGATTGGCCGCGGCGCTTTTGGGGGCCAGCAGCAGCGCCAGAAAGGACGAGTAGGGGGACAAAACCAGCTCCTGGTCCAAGCCCCGCTTCAGCCCCAGAGACTGGACCCCATGGGCCTTGTACTGGTAGTTCCGGGCCGGGTCGAAGGCGTAGAAAGCCGACTCGGAAATCCCCCAGGGGGCGTGCATCTTGGCGCCCCGGCGCTTCTGGGCGTAGACGCAGAAGGCCAGGGATTCATACAGCAGGGAATTCTCCTCGCAGGGCAGCAGCAAATTGGGCATGAAATATTCAAACATGGTCCCCGTCCAGGAGGCCATCCCCCGGTAGTCGTTCTCCCCCAGCAGCATCCGGCCCAGCTGCCGCCAGTGGCGGGGGTCCACCTCCCCCCGGGCCACGGCCAGGTAACTGGTCTGCCGGGCCTCGCTGGCCATCAGGTCGTAGTAGCCGGGGGTGGGCTTGTCCCGCTCCAGCTCCCAGCCGATGAAAAAGAGCTTGCGGTCCCGGTCGTAGAGGGGCGAAAAGTCCATGCTGTCGGACAGCCGCTCCGCCCGGCGGGCCAGATCCCCTTCCCCCCACTCGTACAGCCCTTCCCGCAGAGCAATCAGGCTGGCGCACAGGTTGCCGCTGTCCACAGTGGACACGTACCGGGGCTCCAGGGGGCGGGCGGTCTCCGTGGAGTACCAGTTATACAGGTGGCCCCGCCATTTCTCCAGTCCCTCCAGGGTGTCCAGCATATTGGAGATCAAAAATTCACCCTTTTCCCGGGCCAGCAGGTCCAGGTCCACTGCCCCCAGAATGGACAGCAGGGCCATACCGATGTTGGTGGGAGAGGTCCGGCGGGCCAGGCCCACAGCGGGCCGCTCCTGCCAGTTGTCCGGGGGCAGCCAGTTGTCCTGGGGCCGCAGAAATGTGTCAAAATACCCCCAGATGAGCCCCGCCTGGTGGAGCAGGAAGGCCCGGTCCGCCGGGGATACGCCTCTTTTATGCCCCTTGGGCTGGCTCAGTGCCCAGGCGATGGCCGGGGCGCACATCCAGACAAAGCCCACCGCCATGCCAATGCGCAGCTGGGCTCCCAGCAGAGTGAGCAGCCCCACAGCCACGGAAAACCACTCCTTGCGGAAATAGCTCCACAGACTGCCCTTTTTTCCCATGGTCTGGGCGGCAGTTACCCAGGAGAGCAGATTTTTCCGGGTAATCAGCATCCGCCACAGCGCGGCGCCGGCGGCGGTGAGGGACAGATACGCTTGACAGGGCAGCAAAACCAGCTGCAAGAGGGTCTGCAAAATCGCCCCCTCCAGCCCGGCAATGATTGTGGAATGGTAGCGCACATGGCTCCCGGCTCCCCGGCGGGCGGCCAGCTCCACCCCGGACAGCAGCAGGTTAGAGGCCGCCGACAGCACCGCAACAGTCCCCGCCGCCGCGAAGGTCTTTCCGGACAGGCAGATCCCCAGCACCAGAGCCAGCAGGGTGGCAATGGGAGACAGAGAGCGGCGCAGGTTGTCGAAAATTTTCCACCGGGCCAGAGGGGTCAGGGGGTTGCGCTCCCGGCCGCCGCAGCCCTCCCGCAGAGAGGGCACCCGGGGCAGCAGCCAGGGCAGCAGCTGCCAGTCCCCCCGGACCCACCGGTGCTGGCGGGCAAAAAAGGCGTTCACCTGGTAGGGGAACCCATCGCTCAGCTCCACCTCCCCTAGCAGGCCCGCGTGTAAATAGCTGCCCTCCAGCAAATCGTGGGACAGCACCCGGTTGTCCGGCAGGCGGTTGTCCAGACACCGGTAAAAGGCGTCCACCTGGAAAATGCCCTTGCCGGTGTAGGTCCCCTGGTCAAACAGGTCGTGGTACACATCGCTGGCGGTGGAGCCGTAGGGGTCCACGCCCCCCTGCCCCGCGAAAATGCGGGAGAACGTGGAGCGGTTGGCGGCCTCCAGCTCCACGGATACACGGGGCTGGAGCAGGGCGTACCCCCGAACCACCACCTGGCGCTTTTCGTCGATCTCCGGCTGATTCAGGGGGTGTAGCATGGCTCCAATGAGCTCCCGGGCGGCCCCTACGTTCAGACTGGTGTCACTGTCCAGGGTAATGACGTACCGCACATCGGACAGCCACGCCTCCTCCCCCGCCCGGAGCTTCAGGCCGGAGCTCTCTCCCTTCAGCAGACGCACCAGCTCCACCAGGGCTCCCCGCTTGCGCTCCCAACCCTGGTACTTCTCGTCCCGGGACTGGAACGCCGGGGGCCGGAAGAAAAGATAAAATCCGCCGCCATAGGTCTTGTTCAGGGCGTCAATGGCTTTTTGGGCGGACTTCACCCAGGCCCGGCCCTTTTTGTCCATAGGGGATCCGCTGTCCGGCAGATCCGCCAGAACGCCGAAACGCAGCTCTTCCCCGCAGTCCCGGTTCGCCAGCCGGTAGCGCTCCAGATCTCCCGCCAGCTCCTTCCCGCTCTCCTCGCCGGTAAGCAGGGCGGCAATGACGCATAAGGTCCGGCCCGACCGGGGGACCCCCTCCTCCAGCGCCATCCGGGGAATGGACCGGGGACGGACAATGTGGGAGAGGATAAAATCCAGACCATTTTTTACAATATCCGACAGAGGCAGAAACAGCAGCGCCGGAAGCAAAATGCCATAGCCCGCGCTCCCCAGAGCCAGGGACAGCACGCCGGTAAGCAAAAGCACAGAAACGGCATACAGGCTGTCCGGCACATAGGCGGCGGGACGGCCCAGGGGCTTGGTGAACAGATAGTACCCGATGTGCCGGCTGTGTTTTTGGGCCAGCTCCAGGGCCTCCTCCGCGGCCTCCGCCTCCGTCCACTTCTGCCGCCGGGCCAGACGGCACACCTGCTGCCGGTAGCGGCGGCGGGTATTCTCCTCCATGTTGGGGTAGTCCCCGGTGGGGTCCTGGCGCAGCAGGGTCTCCAGGCGGCTCTGCCGCTCCAGAAAACGGCCCCAGTGGATGGCCTCCAGAGAGCGCAGGCCGGCAAACAGGGCCTGGAACGCCGCCGGGTCCTTCTTGCCCTCCGCCATCGCCCACGCGTCTTGGCTGAGCTGGGCCAGACGGCGCAGCAGGGCCCAGGCCAAAGCCGGAGCCAGCAGCGACAGCTCCCGCTCCGTCAGGGGGACCTCACTCTGGAACTGGGACAGATACAGCTCCAGCCGCTCCAGCTCCAGCTCCGGAGCGGCCCACACCGCCCCCCGGGCGCACACCTGCACCACGCTCTCCTCCACGCTTCGGCGCACCCGGCCGCTGCGGCCCAGGACGGCGGCGGCGTCCACCCCCACCCGCTGGGCCAGGTAGTGGTTGTCCAGCAGCCACTCCACCGCCGGGGACTGCCCCGCCGGCGGCGCGTCGGACAGACTGCGCACAGTCTGGGCCAGGGTGCGCAAATCCTCCCGGATCTGGCGGGCCGCCTGCTTTAAGGAGATGCTTCCCTCCGGCTTCAGGCACCGGGCGGCGTTTTTTCCGTATTTGGCTAAATGTTCATCGTCCAGAGGAACGGGAGAAAAGGATTGATCCGCCATCTTGTGACCCCTCCAATGACTCATTATTCCTCTGGATTGTTCCCCCTTTTGGGAGGATTATACAATTCACCCGTTGCCAGCAGGGCAAAAATATGTTACACTGTCCGCAGACCCAATCTTGTTCGGGAGGATACTGCTTATGTCTCTGCACGAATCCGGCGAAGATTATCTGGAAGCCATTCTGATGCTGCGGGAAAAAAACGGCTCTGTGCGCTCCATCGACGTGGTACAGCACCTGGGCTACTCCAAGCCCTCCATCAGCCGGGCCATGTCCATTCTCCGGACCAATGGATACATCACCATGGAGAGCGACGGTCGGCTGCTGCTTACCACCGAGGGGGAGGCGGTCGCCCGAAGCGTCTACGAGCGGCACCAGTTTCTCTCCCACTGGCTGGTCCAGCTGGGGGTTTCGCCCGAAACCGCCGCCCGGGACGCCTGCCGCATTGAACACCACATCAGCCCCGAGACCTTCGACTGTCTCAAGCGCTACGTGGGGGAGGTATAGCCATGCCGGTAGACGAAAGCACGGTCCAGGAGGTGTTCGGCGCGCTGGACCCCAGCAAGCTGTCCTTTGAACTTCTGTTCCGGACCATTTTTATTTTTGCCATAGGATTTCTGGTGATCCGCCTGCTGATGAAGGCGGTGGACCGGCTGCTGGACCGGCACAAGGATTTGTTCGGCCTTCACAAGCAGCTGCGCTCCCTTGTCCGCGTCTCTCTGTGGGTGCTGCTGATTCTCACCCTGCTGGGCTCCCTGGAGGTGGACATCGCCCCCCTCATCGCCCTGCTGAGCGTGGCGGGCCTGGCGGTTTCCCTGGCCCTGCAGAACACCTTGACCAACCTGGCCGGGGGCATGACGATTCTGGCGGCAAAACCCTTCCAGCCCGGGGACTACATCCAGGCCGACGGCATCGAGGGGACAGTGGAGTCCATTGGTCTGTCCTACACCCGGCTGCTGTCCTTTGACGGCAAGCACATCAGCGTCCCAAACAGCCAGATGTCCGCCGCCAAGATCATCAACTTCACCAACCATGAGGAGGGCCGGCGGGTGGATGTAACCCTCTCCGCCTCCTACGAAGCGCCGGCCCAGACGGTCAAGCAGGCCATTCAGGAGGTGGTGGACTCCATTCCGCAAATCAAACCCGAGCCTGCCCCGGCCATCCGCGTCAGCGCCTATCAGTCCAGCGCCATCGACTACGTGGTCCGGGTGTGGACGGACAGCGACGACTACTGGACCGTCTACTATGCCCTACTGGAGGGGGCCCGGGACTCCTTTGAGAAATATGGCGTGGAAATGACATACAACCACCTGAACGTCCATCTGGACCCGCGCTAAGGCATGGCCAGCCCATGGAGGAACCCCCCAGGCTGGGAGGACATCACCTCACCGCCCACCACAGTGTTTTTCCGAATGAGCAGATTGACCTGTACCCCGGCCTCCCCGGTGGGGTAGTTGGTAATCTCATAGGTATACCGCTTCACCCGCTTCCCGGCGCACTTTTCCAAATCAAAGCCCTGTGCGGCTTGCAGGGCCAGATACTCCTGGTAGCTCTCGTCCAGCTCCTGGGGAATTAGCAGCTCCTGGGTGACAACGGGCTCCTGGGACACCTGCCAGCCCCAGGCCTGAAGATAGGCCACCCGGTCCTCATTGGATTTCACGCCCTTGGGGCTGGGCTGGGCGGAGCCGGAGGCCGGAACCATCCCCCTACCCAGGAACATGGTCAGCGCGCCGCAGCACAGCAGCGCGGCAGCCGCCACCCCCAGACACAGCCGCGCCCGGCGGCGGGGCAGCTTTGCGGTCAGAATCATCACAGCAGTTCTCTCCTTCCGGTTTCATTGGTCCATTTCTATGCGGAGTTCTGGAGAAATAGACCTGGAGAGCGGTCAGCGCAGATCCTCCGGTTTCCATGTCCTCTTTTTCGGTTTTGGTGAATTCGCCCTCAAATGGACAAATCAATATTCCAACGACTACTTTGTTTTTTTTGCCGATTATTTTGATGTCTCCGCCGATTACCTACTGGGCCAAGAATAAAAGTAACGCAGGGAGGTCCCCCTATGCCCCAGCAACGCCTTGACAAGCTCCTCTCCTCTACCGGACGCTGGTCTCGGAAGGAGGCCCGGGAACTGGTACGCCAGGGCCGGGTGTCCGTCCAGGGCCGCACCGCCGCCCGGGAGGACGAGAAATATGAACATACCGCCGAAATCCGCGTGGACGGCGCGCCGGTGGACTGCTCCCCCTTCATCTACCTGATGCTCCACAAGCCGCCGGGCCTGCTGTCCGCCACCCGGGACAAGCATACCCCAACTGTACTGAACCTGCTGCCGGAGCACCTGTGCCGCCGAGGTCTCTTCCCCGCCGGGCGTCTGGACAAGGACACCACGGGCCTGCTCCTGCTTACTGACGACGGAGACCTGGGCCACGCCCTGCTCTCCCCCAAACGCCACGTGGACAAGGTCTACTTCGCCCAGGTGGACGGCCTGCTTACCCGAGCGGACCAGGAGGCCCTGGCCCGGGGGCTCACCCTCCCGGACGGCTTGCAATGCCTCCCCGCCGGTCTGGAGCTGCTGGAGGGGGGCCGGGCCTGCCGCATTACCCTGCGGGAAGGCAAATACCACCAGGTCAAACGAATGCTGGAGGCCCGGGGCGCACCGGTTACCGCCTTGAAGCGGCTGTCCATGGGCCCCCTGGTGCTGGATGAAGCCTTGAAACCCGGCCAGTGGCGGGAATTAACCCAGGGGGAACGGACCGCCCTTCTGGCGCTGAAATGAGGGCAGAAAAAACTTTTCGGCATTTTGAACAAAAAAATTGCCAAAACCTCTTGCCAAACAGGGGGGTTATTCGCTATAATAGAACTCGTGAAAGAAAAAATGACAGTTTTCAAATAAAAATGATTTCTAGGAGGGATTGGTGTGTCCAGCAGGATGTTCCAGGGAGTCGTGCACCAGATGAAAGACAGCATTGATCGGACGGTGGGCGTGATCGACGCGGATGGAATTGTGGTTGCCTGCAGCGAGCTTACCTGCGTGGGCGAGCATTGGCCCGGCGCGGTGAGCGCCATCAGCGCATCGGACAACGGCGCCGCCGCCTTTGAAGGCAAAACCTTCAAGCCTCTCACCGGCTGGGGCGTCCAGTACGACTATGCCGCATTCATCACCGGCGAGGATGAAACTGCCGCCAGCCTGTGCGCAATGGCGGTAGTTACGTTCAACTCCGCCAAATCCTACTACGAGGAGAAGCACGACAAGGCCACCTTTGTCAAAAATATTATCTCCGACAATATCCTCCTGGGGGACATCTACACCCAGGCCAAGGAACTCCATTTCCTATCGGAAGCCCCACGGGCTACCTTCCTGGTGCGCCAGCTGGGGCCGGCGGATGTTTCCGCCATCGACGTAATTCAAAACCTGTTTCCGGACAAGCAGAGCGATTTTGTCATCTCCATCAACGAGACGGACATTGCCCTGATCAAGCAGCTGTCCGAAGGCGCCGACTCCAAGGATCTGCTGAAAATTGCCAAGCAGATTTCCACCGCCGTTACCCAGGAGCTGGGCATTAAAGTGGTGATCGGCATCGGCACCATCGTCCCCCACATCCGGGACCTGGCCCGGGCCTACAAAGAGGCCGGGGTGGCCATCGACGTGGGCAAGGTGTTTGACACAGAAAAAACCGTCATCAACTACGAGAACCTGGGCATCGGCCGGCTGATCTACCAGCTTCCCACCATTCTGTGCCAGATGTTTTTACAAGAAGTATTTAAAAAGAACCCCATCGACGCACTGGACCAGGAGACCCTGCTCACCATCAACAAGTTCTTTGAAAACAACCTGAATGTGTCCGAAACCGCCCGGAAGCTCTTTGTCCACCGGAATACCTTGGTGTACCGGCTGGAAAAAATCAAAAAGCTTACCGGTCTGGACCTGCGGGAGTTCGACGACGCAATCACATTTAAAGTCGCCCTGATGGTCAAAAAATATCTGATTTCCAGAGGCATTGAGTCCTGAAGCCCAAAAACGTCCCGCCGGATTGCTCCGGCGGGACGTTTTTCTGTTATCGCATATATTTCGCCAGAAGGCGCACAACCTCCCGCACGTCGATGGGTTTTGCCACGTGAGCGTTCATGCCGCAGTCCAGGCTTCGCTTGATGTCCTCCGAAAAGGCGTCCGCAGTCATCGCAATGATGGGGATCTCCGACGCATCCGGCCGGTGGAGGCTGCGGATGGTCTGGGCCGCCTCATAGCCCGTCATAATGGGCATCCGGATGTCCATCAGAATGGCGTCATAATAGCCCACCTCAGACTGCTGGAAAATCTCCACGCAGACCTGTCCATTTTCCGCCCGCTCCAGCTCCAGACCCAAGTCCGAAAGCAGCTCATCCGCAATCTCCCAGTTCAGGTCGTTGTCCTCTGCCAGCAGAATTTTCTTGCCGCTTACATCCGGCTCACGGGGCATTTCGTCTTGATTGGATATGTCCAGACCGCCTGTGGCATATGGCTTCAGGCCATAGAACAGCGTAGACCGGAACAGGGGCTTTGCGATAAAGCCGGTTACTCCGGCCGCCTTGGCCTCCTCCTCAATCTCGCTCCAGTCATAGGCGGAAATCAGCAGAATAGGCACGTCGTCCGCCACCATGCGGCGAATCTCCCGGGCGGCGGCAATGCCGTCAATCCCTGGCAGCTTCCAGTCCAGCAGGATAATGTGGTAATCGTCCCCCCGGCGGTGGCGCTTGTCCACCATCACCACGGCCTCTTCCCCAGACAGGGTCCAGTCCGCGTTTACACCGATCGACTTCAGGGACGCCACCGTGCTCTCGCACAGCTGCTTGTCATCGTCAACCACCAGCATATTCCAGCTGGGCAGAACCATGTCGACCTCCTGGATTATGGCTTTTTCCAGATCCAGTGTCACGTTGAACTCGGTCCCCTGGCCCGGGGCGCTGATAACTTCAATGGTTCCCCCCATCGCATCGACGATGCACTTGGTTATGGCCATTCCCAGACCGGTTCCCTCCGTCTTGCGGACCCGGGTGCTGTCCTCCCGCGTGAAGGACTCGAAGATTTTCTCCTTAAACTCTGGGGTCATGCCGATGCCGTTGTCCTTCACCTGGAGGTATATACGCACGTATTCCTCTCCCTTGGGGGACTCCGACTCGTCCAGCGTCAGGGAAACGGAGCCTTTTTCCGGAGTGAATTTTACGGCGTTGGACAGGAAGTTAATCAGCACCTGGTTCAGACGCACACTGTCACAGCACACATTTTCCGTGGAAATGTCCTTGACAAATACGTTAAACTGCTGATTTTTCAGCTTCATCTGCGGCTGGACAATGCTCACAATCTCGTCCAGCACTTCCCGCAGGGAAACCTGGTCTACATTCAGGGTCATTTTGCCGCTCTCGATTTTGGACATATCCAGCACGTCGTTGATCAGTCCCAGCAGGTGCTTGCTGGACATGGTAATCTTTTTCAGACAGTTCTGCACCTGCTGCTTGTTGTCAATGTTGGCGGTGGCAATGGCCGTCATGCCCACAATGGCGTTCATAGGTGTGCGGATGTCGTGGCTCATATTGGATAAAAATTCGCTCTTGGCCTTGTTGGCGCTCTCCGCCTCCCGCTGGGCTTTCACCAGCGCCCGCATCTGCTCCTTGGTCATGCGGAAATACTTGATAAACACCAGCAGCAGCACTACAACCACCAGGGCGCACGCCCCCAGAAGCAGCACCGTCCAATGGGAGGTAAAGCCCATCACTACCCGGTCCAGGGCCCGGTACGGCATAAAGGTAAGCAGATACCACTCAGACTGGCTCAGCTTGGTGCAGTAGACCTGCCGGGAGTCGCCGTAAATGACAAATTCGGCGGAATAGTCCTCCTCCTTCTCCATCGCCTGGGTCAGCGCCTGAATATACTCCTCCGGATCGCCCCCATCCACCGACTCATACAGACTGCGCACCCGGTCGAAGTAGCTGTCCCGGGTGGCGTCACTGGTGCGGATCACAAAGCTGCCGTCCCGCCGGATAATAAAGGAGTAAATATGCTCCGAGTTTTCATTCAGGGACAGGGTCTCGCTGATGTAGGAGACCGGCAGGCCCGCCACCAGGGCGATACAGTGAGGGTCACGGGAGGGAGTGTGGCCGGCGGCCACGCCCAGCAGAATAATGCTGTTCCCTTCCGCGTCGTTGCCGATGGCTACCTTGCTCTCGCCCCGCTTCATGGACTCCAGAAACGGCTCAGGGTCGGTTACCTCCATGGGCGAACCAAAGAGAGTTTCAAAGCTCCCATCGGACTGGTAAAACGCCAAGTGCTCAAATCCCCGGGCCCGCGTGTTCTCAATCAGACTGTTCAGCTGCACTTCGTCCTTGTGCACCTCATCAGTGATTGCGATGTTCGCCAGCACTTCCATCTGGCTCAGGCGCAGATTCATGGTCGTCTCAAAGTGCATGGCAATCTGTTCGCTGGTGGTGGCCATATACATCCGGCCCACCTTCCGAATCGTGGAGGCGCTCTCCTGGCGCATAAACAGAGCCAGCAGGGCGAAGATCGAAACGCTGCACACCAGAACCAGGGCCAGGCTTATCTTTAAAAACTGCGTGGTTTCATTGCGTGCTCTCATTCCCCCAGGCCCTCCTGGAAGGCCCGAATGGCATCCGCAGTTTTTTTGTAATCCGCCTGCACCTGGGCGTACAGGGCCGGTACTTCCGGCGAGGGGCCGTCGCGAAGGGCCTCAGTCAGCTGCTCGCTGGACTGCTGCAGGCAGGTGAAGCTCAGGTTTTGGCACACGCCCTTGATGGTATGGGCCGCCCGGAAGGCCTCCGGGTAATTTTTCGACTCCAGAGAGTCGCACAAAAGCTGGTAGCTGGAGTCGTTCAGAAACTTCAGCACAAATTTCTGAACCATACGGTCTGTGGGCAGGCGGCGCTTCACATCTTCAAAATCACCGCCCAGCGCTATGTAGCACTCCTGAAGCGTCATATCCATTTCCTCCTTCTTGAAACTCAAACACTATGCCTCAGCCCTGCCGGGCAAATCCTCAATGGACTCGTCATAAATCCGGAACATACCCCGGCCGTCGTTTTTCACCGCGTAAAGGGCCATATCCGCCGCATGGAACAGGGCGTTGAAATCAGTACCCACCATGGACGACTGGGCCACGCCCATGCTGGCGGAGATCAAAAAGCCCTTGTAGTCCTCTCCGGACAGGCAGTGGAAAATCCGGTCGATGACGGAATACAGGTCCTGGCTGTACTCCAGGAAAATCAAGAACTCGTCGCCGCCGTAACGGGCCACGATATCGCCGCTGCGCACACTCTGGCGCAGCTTCTCGGACACCCGGATCAGCACCTCATTGCCGAAGCTGTGGCCAAAGTTGTCGTTGGCCTGCTTGAATTTGTCCAAATCGAACACCGCCAGGGCGTATTCCGCATCCGGGGCCGCCTGTATCTGCTCCTCAATCCGCTTGCGGGCGCTGGACAGGTTGAGCAGATCTGTAAGGGAGTCGTGACTGGCCATACGCTGGAGGGATTCCATTTTGACCTTGGACTCCTGCACATCCACCACCTTGCCGATCACGCCGGTATACTGGGGCGGCTCGTCGCTGGACCAGATCGCCCGGGCAATGACCCGGAACCACCTGGGTTCCCCCTGGAACATCAGCTTTACCTCTTGGGTAATCAGCGGGTGCTCCGGCGTGGTGCAGCGCAGGTTTTTGGCAAAATCACTCCAGTCCTCCGCCCGGAAACACCGGTTTTTGGGGTCATGGTGGGGATCCATAATCACCTCACTGACCCCCAGCTTTTCCGCACCCCAGGTGTTCAGGGTGACCATAGGCGGCAGAAGGGTGTATTCAAACTGGATTTCCTGGGACATCGCGGCAAAGAAGTTGTACTTCATCCGCTCGTGCTCCAGCAGCTGCAGCGTCCGGTGGGAGGCGCTCAGCTCCCGGTGCTGGGACATTGCCTGGGAAATGCTCTGCAATTCCCGCTGCTGGGCCTGGACCTGCCCGCCGCCATTGACAAATTCCTTCTCAATCTGGTCGGACACATCCAGCAGGCACTCCATCATTAAGGGGCTGAACGCGCCGCACTCCCCGTTGACAATCATTTGGATGGCCTTTTCGTGGGAAAATCCCTTTTTGTAGACCCGCTCGCTGGTCAGCGCGTCGTACACGTCTGCCAGGGCTACCACCTGGGCGGCGATGGGAATTTCCTCCCCTACCAGACCGTCGGGATAGCCCCGGCCATCATAGCGCTCGTGGTGCCAGCGGCAGATCTGATATACCAGCTGCACCATAGGATGCTCCTGATGAAAGGGCAGGTTTTTCAGCATCTCCGCACCAATGGTGGTGTGGGTTTTCATGATGGCGAATTCATCGCTTGTGAGCCGCCCGGGCTTATTCAGAATCCGCTCGTCGATGGCAATCTTGCCCACGTCATGGAGGGCAGAGGCGGTACCGATGGCAGAGATGTCCTTCTGCTTCAAATGGTACTGGTCCGTCTTTTGCACCAGCCGGTGAAGCAGCAGCTCCGTCAACGTACGCACATGGAGCACGTGCAGCCCGCTTTCGCCGTTGCGGAATTCCACAATATGGCTGAGAATATCCACCATCAGGCCGCTGTTCTGCTCCTTTTCGTAGATCTGCTCGGCCACCAGCTCCTTCAGCTTGGCCTGCTTATCGTAGAGCAGAATGGTGTTGACCACCCGGCGGTGGACCACCCGCGCGTCGAAGGGCCTGGTAATAAAATCCACTACTCCCAGTTCATAAGCCTGGTCTACCCGGGAGGAGCGGGTCTCGGCGGAGATCATAATCACCGGGACATTTTCAATCCAGCGCTGCTCGTTCATCACCTGCAGCACCTCGAAGCCGTCCATTTCGGGCATGACAATATCCAGCAGCACCAGGGAAATTTCTTCCTGCTTCTGCTGGAGGGCGGCTACCGCCTGCATACCGTTTTCCGCCTCAATAATATCATATTCTGAGTCTAATATATCCGTCAAAATGGAGCGGTTCATCTCCGAATCGTCCACAATCAGGATTTTCTGTTTTTCCTTAGCCATGGGAACCACATCCTTAACCCCGAAATGGACCGGTCCAAACGCCGGCCATGACTCTCTGCAATTTTAACACACAATAAAAGAAATAGCAAGGGGCAGACGAAGGACTCTTTTTTGCACTGGACCGAAGTTTTTCGTTGTTTTACCCACAGAGCTGTCCGGAATGCCAGGATTTTATGTCGTTCTGCCAAACAGATTTTTTCTGTTTGCTTTCCTCTTGCCTTTTCTGGAAAAACGGGGTAAAATAGCTTCGCTATTCATAAACAAAAGGAGGACTTCTCTTATGGAAACTTATGGACTGGAAAAATACGGCATTACTGGCATCAAGGAGATCGTCTACAACCCCTCTTACGAGACGCTCTTTGAGGCCGAGATGGACCCCGCCCTGGAGGGCTATGAGAAGGGCCAGATGACCGAACTGGGTGCGGTCAATGTTATGACCGGCATCTACACCGGCCGCTCCCCCAAGGACAAGTTTATTGTAATGGACGAGAACTCCAAGGACACCGTCTGGTGGACCTCCGACGAGTTCAAGAACGACAACAAGCCCGCCTCCCAGGAAGCTTGGAACGCCTGCAAGGAGCTGGCCATCAAAGAGCTGTCCAACAAGAAGCTGTACGTGATGGACGTGTTCTGCGGCACCAACAAGGACACCCGCATGGCCATCCGCTTCATCATGGAGGTGGCCTGGCAGGCCCACTTCGTCAAGAACATGTTCATCGCCCCCACCGAGGAGGAGCTGAAGAACTTCAAGCCCGATTTCATCTCCTACAACGCCTCCAAGGCCAAGGTGGAGAACTTCAAGGAGCTGGGTCTGAACTCCGAGACCGCCGCCATCTTCAACATCACCTCCCGTGAGCAGGTCATCCTGAACACCTGGTACGGCGGCGAGATGAAGAAGGGTATGTTCTCCATGATGAACTACTACCTGCCCCTGAAGGGCATCG